>JBHIAC010000070.1:0-16483 GCA_046758365.1 bacterium | reverse complement strand
ATTTTAGAAAATATGAAAGATCGTATCCAGAAAGCTATTAAAATTGTTGACCAAAAAACTGAGCCAGAACCGTTGATATATTGCTTAATGGATTCTTCTGGTGAGAAAAAGTGGGATGTAGAATTGTAAATGGGCTTTCTATATTTAATAAATTTAAACAATTCAATCTGTTGGCTGTGGATTTTCTTCTTCCTTCGAATCTGCGCTAAAAGTCTCCTTTTTAAAATGCCTCCGACTACTTAGTGATTGAACGAAAACTCGATTTTTAATGTCAATCACTACTTAATTAATTTAACTGTTTTTTCCAGCAGTGATCTTCACTTTGAAAGGTTTAGCATCACAAAATGCGTCGTGGACACTACTTCGTTTATCTTCGTAAGGGGCAATAAAGATGAACGAGAACATGGCACCCGTTGTTGGTAACAAAAACTTACTTGCAATAAAAAATGGCTTTACTTATATTAATATTAATTTTAGTGAAAACGAATTATAGAGTTAAACGCGAGAAATAGTAGAATTTAAGTCATGAACAGCAAAAAAGTGATTATGTCCCGCCTGATTAAACGAGGCGAAATGGATCGTTCCTTTGATCTGGAATTTTGGAAAAAAGTCGGAGCGCAAGGACGATTTGCGGCCGCCTGGCAAATGGTTAAAGAATGGCTTATGATTCGAGGTAAAGATGGAAGCCAATCCCGACTTCAAAGATCTGCTCAAAATATTCAACGAAGAAAGCGTTAAGTATAGAGATAGTTTCAGGAGTTAAACATGTCTTCATTCAAATCGCTATTAGAAGAAACCCTCGAAGCCTGGGAAGACACCCGAGTGGGTATTATTGAAGAAGTCGAAAACATCCCGGCGGACAAATTCGATTTTAGGCCTACGCCAGAAGTTCGCAGTGTACAAGAATTAGTGGTACATATCTTGGAAGTCGCCATGATGATGACCGGCGAACTGACGCGGTCGGATACCAATTTCCATCGAGCGCCCTGGCCGAAGCTGCTTGACATGTATGCGTCAGATGCCTACCAAGCAAATCGCAAAGACGAACTTGTAAAATTACTTAGAACTCAGTTTAAAGACGCAGAAAAAAAATTTCGTGAGGTTGGTGAGCTGCACATGCTGCAACTTATCAAACGCTTTGACGGCCAGCTTGGCACACGCCTGGCCTGGCTGCAACACGGCATTGCTCAAGAAATGTACCACCGCGGACAATTAACTTTATACCAGAGATTAATGGCTACTGAACCAGCTTTAACCAAAAAAATAAGAGGTGGTTAAACTAACAAAAAATTTAACCACGGAAAACCACACCGCGGCGGCGCCGCAACCAAAAAAAACTTTGTTAAAAAAACAAGCTTTTACAAGTTTGTAGTACAGAGAATCATAAAGTGGTTAAAATTGATTTAAAACTAATTAGGTATAAATATGAGTGAACTTAAATCCGTAACTATTTACACCGACGGCGCCTGTCTAGGAAATCCTGGCCCAGGTGGCTATGCGGCGGTTTTAATTTATCAGGGTAAACACAAAGAGATCTCCGGTGGATTTAATAACACAACGAATAATCGCATGGAAATTATGGCGGCTATCAAAGGTCTGGAGGCATTGAAAGAAAAATGCCAGGTCACCCTGTACAGCGATTCCCAGTATTTAGTGGACGCCATAAAAAATGGATGGGTCATGCGTTGGCAGGCTAACCGATGGAAACGTAATAAAAAAGAAAAGGCCCAAAACGTGGATTTATGGAAACGGTTGTTAGAATTGTGCGATCAACATGAGGTGGAGTTTAAATGGACGCGTGGTCACGTTGGCACCCGTGAAAATGAACGCTGCGACTACCTCGCTAACCAGGCCGCTGACCAGCCTGATTTGCCCGAAGATCAAATAAATAAAGATTCTTCTAAGTTAGAATTGTTTTAGCACATAAATCAAATTGTATTAACTAAAAAAGATGATCGTCACCACCCACCAACCTATCTTCCTACCGTGGCCGGGGTTCTTCTTCAAGGCTATGAAAGCGGATTGTATGATTTTGCTTGATGATGTGCAATTCCCCCGTGGACGCGGCTGGATGAACCGAAATCGCTTAAAAAACGAACAAGGTGAGCTTTGGTTGACGGTTCCAGTACATAAAAAAGGGCGCGGCTTGCAGATTATCCGTAAAGTGGAAATTTTTAACGAACTTGGTTGGCAAAAAAAGCATCTGCGTAGCATCCAACAAAACTATGCCAACGCGCCCTATGTGCATGAATATTTCTCGGTTATCGAATCCATTTATAATGAAGATCACAAACTACTGAAAGATTTAAATGTTGATTTAATCCATTTTTTCTGGGATGCGCTAGGTCTGAAGACCGAGTTGGTCTTACAGTCGGAATTGGGTGCAACAGGTAAAGGAACGGAACTTCTTATTAGTATTTGTCAACTATCAAATGCTGAGATTTATTTGACTTTTCCAGTTGTTGAAAAGTACCTCAATTTGGACAAGATGGAACGTAACAGAATTCAAGTCAGATTCGCCAATTTTCATCCCCCTATATACCCACAGCTCTGGGGCGATTTTATATATAATCTTTCCATTTTAGACATGCTGTTGAATTGTGGGCCTAAAAGTAATGAAATAATTTCAAATGCCTGAAGCACAAATTCCATTATAAAAAACAAAAACCCCGGGGGGTTAATATTTATAGGACGACCGAATTCATTTGGAGATAATTCTCCTTGAATCGAGTAGTTTTTAAATTTATTTAGGGATAACCCATAAATCGAGGCTTCTAATATTTCATTAAAATTTAGAAAGCGGTAGATTATTTCAATAAAATCCTCTGCTCACGTTCTGAACCTACCGAAATTATAGAAAACTTTGTTTGTGTTAACTCTCTTATGGCTTCGAGATATTTTCTGGCATTCACAGGTAGGTCTTCGTAACGGTGCTTTTCTCTAGTGGATTCTTTCCAGCCAGGAAAGGTTTCGTAAACAGGTTCGCAATTTTCTAAGATGCGCATTTCACTTGGGAATGAGGTTATAATTTTGCGGTCGTACTTGTAAGCCACACAAATCTTTAACTCTTCCAAAGTATCCAAAACGTCCAACTTGGTTAAGGCGAAAGAGTCAATACCGTTGACTTGCACAGCAAAATTGGCGATTACAGCATCAAACCAGCCACAGCGCCTCGGACGGCCGGTGGTAGCACCAAATTCATCCCCTAATTCACGGAGGTTAATTTTTTCATCATCATTAATTTCTGTGGGAAAAGGCCCCATGCCAACTCTGGTCGTGTAAGCTTTTATGACCCCCGTAACGCTATGAATCTTTGTAGGGCCGATTCCAACTCCCAAGCACGCACCCCCACTGGTCGGACTGGAGGAGGTCACGTAAGGATAGGTTCCAAAATCAATGTCCAGCAGCGTGCCTTGAGCGCCTTCTAACAAAATCTGTTTTCCTTGTTTGATGGCTTCATTTAAATACGTTGAAACGTCTTTTACATACGGATCGATCTTTTTGTCAAATTCTACATATTCATTGATTATATGCTCTACATCAAGTTCTTCTTTTTCATAAATTTTCTTTAGGATTTGGTTTTTCTCTTCGATGTTTCTGCGGAGTTTAGATTTAAGCGTTTCCTTATCTAACAAATCCACAATCCGAATGCCCATACGATTTACTTTATCCACGTATGCGGGACCTATTCCACGACCGGTAGTACCGATTTTGTGTTTAGTGTCTCTGCTTTCTATAACTTGATCGAGGAGTTTGTGGTAAGGCATGATCAAATGGGCTCGGTGACTAATAAGAAGCCGACCATTCACTCGAATCCCCTTTGATTCTAAAAGTGCAATTTCCTCTAGCAAAGCAATGGGATCAATGACCACACCGTTGCCGATGACACAGATGGTATTTTCATTCAGAATCCCTGATGGAATTAAATGCAGAATGTATTTTTCGCCATTAATTACCACGGTGTGACCTGCATTAGCCCCGCCCTGGTAACGAGCTACAATGCCCACTTTCTCGCTTAAAAGGTCAACAATTTTGCCCTTTCCTTCATCGCCCCACTGAGCGCCAACGATGATTCTCACAGGCATATTGATTCTCTTAAAATGACATAAAAAACTCCGACTGTTTAGTCGGAGTTAGATCGATTGTTCTTAAGATTGTAAAATTAACTTGGTTGATTAGCCAAAACTCTGAACGGCGCTATCAACAGAATCAAACGTTTCAAAAACGGTAAGTAGTTTCGTAATCATCAGAAGACTCTGAATTCGTTCGGTAACATTGGCTAGTTTCAAATCGCCGCCACTGTTACGCATGGTGGTCAGGCCGCCGATTAAAATGCCCAGTCCTGAACTATTCATCCAATTTACTTTTTCGAGGTCTGCGACGATTTTAGTATTCCCGGCCTCAATTAATTCATGGAGCTTATCATTCAAAAGAGTGGCATCGGGTCCACCCATGATTTTGCCTGACAATTCTAAAATAACAACTCCATTAGAGAATCTCTCAGTCATTTTCATGACATTAACCTCCCTCAAGGTTGCGGTTTAAATAGAAAGTATTACCCCCGCTTGGCAAAGGGTCTTCCTTTCTTTAATTCTCTTCTTTTCTCCCATTCTACTACAATAGGGCTAGCAATAAAAATTGAGCTATAGGTCCCAACAAGAACCCCAACAATTAGTGCGAAAGCAAAATTATGGATAACTTCTCCCCCAAAAATATAAAGTATCAGGACTACTAACATGGTTGTCATTGAAGTCACAATTGTTCGGCTCAAAGATTGGTTGATACTTGTGTTAATAATCTTCTCGTAAGTTTCTCTTCTAAGTACTTTTAAATTTTCCCGGATTCTGTCAAATACAACAATCGTATCATTTAAAGAATAGCCCACAATGGTCAAGAAGGCAGCAATAATAGCTAAAGAAATTTCTAATTTCAGTACTGAAAATACTCCCAATGTGATTAAAACATCGTGAAACAACGCAACGATTGCGCCTATGGCAAAGATAAATTCAAAACGCCAACTAATGTAAAGTAAAATAAAAAATAAAGCAATAAGAATAGCCCAGACAGCCGCCCTTCGGAGTTCTGCGCCAATTTTGGGTCCGACTTTTTCTACCAATTGGACGTTGTAGGGATTATCCGGAAAGGATTTGGTTATTTCTGCTTTAATGGCATCAGAGATTTCGGTGCCAGCTTCCTGCTCTTGAACCCGTATTAATATTTCATTTAAGGCGCCGAAATTCTTTATCTCCGCTTTTCCAAAACCTACGTTAGATAGGGCTGCTCTGACTTCAGCAATGGAAATATTGTGTTCAAATCGTAGTTCAACAGAAGTTCCACCTAAAAAGTCAATTCCATAATTAGGACCTTTATGTAAGATCAATGAACTCAGACCGATTAAAATTAATGTAACCGAAAATATTAAAGCTGTTCTCCTTTTGCCAATAAAATCAAAGTTTGCATTAACTAGAAATTGCATGAAAAGTAACCCCTGAAATTTAAATACTTAATTTTATTATAGAAAATTTCTCGGTGAAATAGTCAAAAATTACTCGCGTAACCACAATGGCTGTGAACATACTGGCGACAATACCAATGGATAGGGTTAAGGCAAATCCACGAATAGGTCCGGTTCCAAATTGATACAAGACCAAGGCGGTTAAAAGAGTTGTGACATTGGCATCTAAAATTGTCTTAAAGGCACGAGCATAACCACTGTCAATGGCAGCGCGTATGGTTTTTCCGTGTCTTAGTTCCTCCCGGATTCTTTCAAATATAAGCACATTGGCATCAACTGCCATACCTATAGTCAATATAATACCGGCTACGCCAGGCAAGGTTAAAGTTGCATGAAATCCTGCTAATACCGCCATAATAATTACAATATTCAGGAACAAAGCGATATTTGCGACGAACCCAGACAAGCGATAATAGGCAATCATAAAAATCACAACCAAAGCCATACCTAAGATAGCTGAATAAGTTCCTTTATTAATGGAATCCTGACCAAGAGAAGGTCCAACGGTTCGTTCTTCAATTACTTCCACGGGTGCGGGTAGGGCACCCGCTCGTAATACAATAGCTAAATCTCGTGCCTCATCGATATTGGCCATACCGGTTATCTGCGCACGTCCGGAAGGTATTCTTTCTTGAATATTAGGAATGGAAACAATTTTCTCATCAAGTACAATAGCTAATCTTTTTCCGACATTGGCTCCAGTCACTTTAGAGAAGATTTTTGCGCCTTCTCCGGTTAACTCCATACCGACTACAGATTTTCCTGCCTGTAACTGGCTGCCTATCTGCACTCGGGCATCAGCAATCATGGCACCAGTTATCTCTGGTTCTTTTTTAACCATATATAGCCTATAAAATTCTTGGTCGCCTACCGGGTCGGGTTTGGAAGTAAAGAGAAATTCTGAATCTTTGGGAATGACTTTTTGAACTTCGGGGGAATTTATTATTCTTTCCACGGTTCGGACGTTTTTGGTAGGCACACCAATGTCCCCCCCCACATTTGCCAACAAGGCATCAAAAGGCCGATCTTGAAAAACTTCCTGATCTAACAAAACGGTAGAGTCAGCCTCGGCGGTTGTATCAGTCTTCTCCTTTTCTTCAAGAATAGAGGCTTCTCCAAATACTTCACTGAGACTAACTTCCGTATCCTTTCTTACTTTTTGTTTATATGAAATTGTATCTGCATTGGTTGCTGTTAATTCTTGATCTTCAATTCCTTTTTCTTTCGCTCTCTTTTTTTTCCACACACGATTAATATCACTTAAAACCGCGGTTACTACTTCTGGATCCTTTTCCAATTGAAACTCCAGTAGAGCAGTAGTACCGATTATTCCTTTAGCCCGCTCGACATCCTGAATTCCAGCCAATTCAACTACGATTCGTTGAGCACCTTGTTTGGTTATGGAAGGCTCCGAAACTCCGAACTGGTCAATACGATTTCTTAACACTTCCAAAGTTCGGTCAATTGCGTCTTCGGCTTCCTTGGTTAATTCACTTATTATTTTATCATCCGAATCACGGGCACTTCCAAAATATCGACTTAGCCGCAATTCTTCTTCTTGAAAAACTTTTTGTAAAACATCTAAAAAGTCTTCATTCGTTGATTGGACTCTATTGATGGTTTTTTTCAGTGCTGATTCGATGCGACTGTCTTTTACCTTTGCAAGGGTGCGAAGTAGTTGTGGAAGGTCAACTTCATACACCAGATAGGTCCCGCCCTGGAGATCGAGGCCAAGTTTTATTGATTTAGTTTCATTATAGACAATTTTTTCATCTAAATTGATAAGCTTTTTAACGTCTTCTAAAATAGCATCAATGCTGTTACCATTTGTACCTTTAAAGTTGTTTCGAACTTGTAATTCCAAGTTTCTTGAAGCTAACGCAGCTTTAATTTCATTACGGGTGAGAGTTGTATTCTGTTCAATCATTGAATAGTATATCTCTGCATCTTTTTTTTGTTGGTTCAATTGGAAAGTAGGAAATAGTACAATTAAAGACCATACTACCGCCAACAAAATGATTAATGTTTTAAAAAGATTTTTTCGCCGCATCAGCTAAAAACCTCCTACTAAAATTAACTTAATAATTTTTTCGTTTGTGCAAAAATATAGGTAAACTGTAAAAAGCAAAACAATTCAAAAGCTAACGTTCTTTCAAAAGAAAAAATTGAACCTTAAATTATGAAAAGGTTAGCTTTTTACACCAAAGCCATTTATTGGATTTAATATACAATTTTTTTAAAAAAAAGTCAAGGTAAGAGTTGGGTAAAGTGTAATATGTTAGTTATGGTGTGGCAAGATTCACCCATCGACTTCGCTCAGGATGTAGAAAAACTTATTATTTTGCCACTAAAATTCAAAAGAGCCAAAAATAAAAATTATGAAGATGCCTATAATTTTAAGCGTAGATACCTCTCAATTTTAACGTCTTAGCCACTCGATCTATGGCTAAAATATAAGCACCAATTCTTAATGAAACTTTGTACTTTTCTGCAAGTTGGTTTACACTATCAAAACTTTCGGTTATTATTCTGTCCAACCTCTGATTCACGTCCACTTCCGTCCAAAAGTAACCAATCCTGTCCTGAACCCATTCGAAATAGGAGACTGTGACTCCTCCGGCGTTTGCTAAAATATCTGGGATTACATAAATGCCTTTGTCTACTAAAATGGGGTCTGCTTTTGCGGTCGTTGGGCCATTAGCCCCTTCACTAATGATTTTGGCTTTTATTTTGTGAGCATTTTTACTAGTAATGACATCCTCTAAGGCCGCTGGAATTAATACATCACACTCTAATTCCAATAGTTCTTCATTAGAAATCAATTCTGCATCTTTAAATCCATCTAATAGATTATCATGGGCTCGACTATAATCTATTGCTTTTTGCACATCAATTCCGGATTTATTATAATAGGCTCCAGAGACATCGCTGATTGCAATAATTTTGCACCCTAATTGTTGCAACTGCTGCGCCGCGACTGAACCTACATTGCCAAATCCTTGCACGACAATAGTTGAACCCTTTGTTTCCAGACCAAATTTTTCCAAAGCCCGGTTCGTAACGACCGTCAGACCCCGCCCGGTAGCTTCCCTACGTCCCAGGGAGCCTCCTAAATAAGTTGGTTTTCCAGTAACTACGGCTGTTTCTGTGTGTCGCACATGCATACTATAAGTATCCATAATCCAGCCCATAATTTGTTCATCAGTATTTACATCAGGGGCTGGGATGTCGCTTTCAGGACCAAAAATGTCCAGTAAATTCGCCGTATAACGCCGGGTAATTTTTTCTAATTCTACTTTGGTTAATTTTCGTGGGTCACATTTGACGCCTCCTTTTGCACCTCCGAAAGGAATGTTTACCACGGCACACTTCCAAGTCATCCAGGCGGCTAAAGCCGCCACTTCTCTTAAGCGTAAAGTTGGACTGAATCTAATTCCTCCTTTGGAAGGCCCACGTACATTGTTGTGAATGACCCGATAGCCTTCAAAAACTTCAATTCGACCGTCATCCATCTGGATAGGAATGGCAACAATCACCTGTTGCATAGGGGTCTTTAAGTAATTGTAGACCCCAGGCTCTAACTCCAATAGTTCAGCAGCCTTATCAAACCTAGACATCATCGATTCAAATGGATCTTCATCACTTCCTTTTATGGGTGCCGGCTCTTTGTATTGAGTTGTCATGGCACTCTCCTTAACGTACAGAACTCTTTGGTGTTTTTGTGAAATTCAATTAAATTTTTTAATTTTGCAATTTTCAATTTGCATTATGATTTCACCAAACTAGAGAACGAGGTTTATGATCGCTTCAATAGTAAGGTATGCTTCTTGCGCGATTTTTCCAGCAATCTCAGCACGGCTTCCTTCACGACCTTTTTGAGCATAGCAGGCTCAGTATTGGGATCCAGGAGATATTGCGCTTCTCTCGTAATCTTTAAAATTTTTTCTTCTGTAATTTCTATTTGACAAAAATATAGTTTATTTTAGAAATTTTTGCAAGTGATATTTTGGAAAGACCCAAGAGACTCTTATCCCTGTTTAGTGTTAGCATGAAGGACTTTAAAGAATCAAGATGGCAAAATGAATAAATCTTGACACCTTTATTTCAATTTATTATATTGGCTTATCTGAAGATAAAACACATAAATTATGACTCTAAAATCCAAAGTTTAGTATTATTTCAAATTTGAAAACATGGATTAAAAAGTTAAAAACTTACTTGAATTATCCCTTTCTAAACGAAGCGTGTGTATGGTGGAAGCCATCGAATTCGCCTAAATGTTTCTAGACTAAGCTTAAATCAGAATACTGAAGCAATATCAGATGTTAAATTCTACAAGGTATCAAAATAAATTCAAACTTGTCTTATTTACAATTATTAGTGTTAATTCAGTCACTACAAATCCAGCAACAGCGACATTTCCCGCACACTCAAAATATCTTCAAGCCATCGAACTGGCAGGTAAGTCCAAATATTCCAATGCAATAGAATATTTAAAACAACAAATAACCGAAGACTCGACTTTTGTACCCACCTATTTTAGAATAGCCGAATTTTATAGATATGCCAAAAAACTAACTGACTGCCAAACTTATTTCCAAAATGCCATAAATCAATCTCCTGAAAATCCCAATTTTTATCTGGGATTAGCCCTGATGGCCAAATGGTCAAAAGATTGGAAAAGCACGTTTGATAACAGTAAATTATCTTTATCAAAAGGCTCTATTTCTCCTGAGGCTCTTGACCTATTAGTAGAATCCAGCCTAAAACTGGATTTAACCAATCAGCTTCCGGGAATTTTTCGAAAATTAAAAAGAAAAAAATCCCAAAGACATCTGAACGATTTGGGGTACGCTATCTGGCGTTATCGAATAAACAATTTTATAAAAGCTAAAACCACTCTACAGCAATATCTGAAAAAAAATCAAAAAGATTGGTTTGGTTATTATTATTTGGGTAGAGTGTCTTATAAATTAAAGGAGTATGATGCGGTATTCACTAATTTGCAGACGTCAATCCAATTAATAGGCCAAAGTGACCCTTATAAAAAGCTTAAAGTTTTACAAAATTTAGGAAGCTTATTTCAGAAAATAGGGAAATTAGGTGCCTCTGAAAAATATCTCTACCAGGCTCTTCAGTTGGCTCAAAGGATAGGAGCTTGGAAGGAACAAATAAAGATACAACAAGCTCGCTCAATTTTATATATGAAAGAAAGATATTATCAAAGAATGGCTGAGGCCTGTTTGAATGGAATTTTGCTTGCACAAAAAATTAATGAAATATCTGATTTGTCCAATTTATATTACAATTTAGCTTATGCTTACGGAAAGATGGGTAATAAAGATAACGCTATAAATTATTATTTACTCACCATAGAACAGGCGGCAAGAGTTCAAAATTCCGAATTACTAACCAAGGCCTATACCAAAATTGGTCGAGAATATTTAAATTTAAGCAATTTGGAAAAAGCTTTTGATTTTTTAAATAAGAGTCTTAAAGTGGCTCAAGAAGCAAAACTCACTGAATTAGAACATTACGCTTTACTGAGTATCGCAGACATACACAAAGCTCAAGGGGATATCAAGAGTGCTAAACAAAACTATAAAAAAGTACTAAAATATGCTCAGCGAACTCAAAAGCATAAACTTACTGAAATTTGTTTTTTAAAATTAGCAAGTTTATATTTAAAGCCGACTTCCAATCTACAAAATGCCAAATATTATCTCTCCTTGGCAGATGCTTTCGCTCGGCAAACTTTGCAGATTCAGTATGTTGCTAATCATCGTTGGATGCAAGGTAGAATTTCTTTATTTGAAGGGGAGGTCGAAAATGCAGAGACCTTATTTTTGGACGCTGTACATTTAGCAAAAGAAACCGGTTCGTATGGTCCAATATTAGCTGGACATGCTGGTCTAATTAATACCTATTTGAGCGCTGGTTGTCCGGATTTGGCAGTGGTCCAAAGCGATACAGCCCTTAAAAGCTTGAACGAATTTGAAAGTCTTTTTAATAGAGAAATCTCTTCAGAATTTTTTGATTTAAATAAGGATTTATTTTTCCCAGCAGTCCGCGCTTTCGCGAAATTTGGAAATCTATTAAGGGCTTACGAAATTTGTGAGCAATACAAAGTTCAAACTCACTGGAATAATATTTCCCCAATCAAATTCAAAATCAAGTCATCCTTACCCGATTCTATAAAATGGAAATATGACAAAATTAATACCCGCATTATCGACCGTTGGTTGGAGCTAAGAGAATCATGGAGAAAAGACGCTGGAGACAATCTCGACCTGGTCATGAGTATTAAAAATGAAATTCAACAATTACAGGCCCAGAAAAAGGCTGTTATTTTAGAATTAGCCGAAAATTATCCCAGATATTTTACCCTTGTTCATCCAGAAGGGGAATCATTAAGCAATCTACAGAAAATGTTGAAACCAATTGATGGTTCCTTTATTCATTATTTAGTGGGTGAAAATGCAACTTTTATTTTATTAGCTAGACCAGATTCCATTTATTATAAATTTATTAATGTAGGCAGTAGTGTTTTAGAAAGACTCGTGGAACAGATGAGTCCTCTTTTTTCACAAAGAAATTCAGATTATGCGGATACGAACAATTCGGAAATCGAGGCTTTCCGATTGGATGTAGCGGCTCAACTTTATCAAGTAATATTTGAGCCTATTGTGGATTTGATTCCACCGCAAAGTCCTGTAATCATTTCACCCGATGATGTATTAAACCGTTTTCCTTTTGAATGTTTAGTAACAAATCAAAACGAGTTAACGGGTGACTATGATTATGCTCATGCAAAATTTTTAGTTGAGGATTACAAAATCTCTTATGTGCCCTATGCAAAAATGCTAAATTGGAGATTCTTCAGAAAGAGGCGTGCAAAAAAATCATTTTTAGCCTTTGCCAATCCTAGTTGGAATTTAGAGGAAATGGAATCTCTCAGAAACAATAATTCTAATGGAAAAATCTATTTCAATTTGAATTTAAAACCATCAAAAATTTCAGAGTATGAGGCTGCACAGATTGTCGAAATAATTGGGAAGCGAAAAGCGAAAATATTTTCAGGACAAAGTGCCACGAAAACACGATTTTTGCAAGAAAGCTCAAAATATCAAATTATTCATCTGGCTCTTCCAGGTATTTTAGATGATAGACAGTCTCTCTATTCCAAATTATATTTTTCTAATCAGAAAGGTTTAAACGAATTTCTTACAACTTATGAACTATTTAATTTAAAATTAAATGCAGATTTGGTAATAATAAGCGATTTGGGAAGGGAGTCAAAGACGTTAAATATGGGCGAAAGCGTAAAAGGATTGGTTCATGGATTTATTTATTCAGGTGTTCCAAGTGTAGTAACAAACCTTTGGAAGGGTCACAAGATAGAATCATCAGATCTGGTGGTTAATTTTTATTCTAACTTAAAATTGGGCATGAACAAAAGTGCAGCCTTGCAGCAGGCCAAAGTTCAATATTTGAAAACAGAAAACCGTAACCCTTATTATTGGGCATTATATGTATTAAACGGAAATCTGGAATCAATTAAATTTAACGCACAAAATATCGATAATTTATTTCTAATCACAATATTGGGGTTACTTCTCTTAACTGGACTGGGTGTATGGCAATTTATGAAGTTTAAAAAAGAAATAAGTTAATAATACTATGACGTTGGTGCGATATAAAATTAGCTTAAAGTTTATCTGCCTGTAATTCCCAATCATATATTTCTTTAAACTTTTTCACACTTTCATAAATCGCTTCAGCTACTTTTTGCTGGAATGATGAAGATTTCAATAGCCTTTCTTCTTTTTTGTTGGAAATGAAAGCGGTCTCAATCAATATATTTGGCATGGACGCGCCAACTAATACATAATAACCCGCCTGCTTCACACCGCGGTCTTCAATTCTTGAACGTTTTTTAAGCTCTTTCTGCACTATGGCGGCTAAATCTTGACTCTCCTTATTATAATCATTTTGAGCCATATGTGCTAAAATAAAATTTTCATCCGATAGATGAGCATAATCCACCGCACTATTTTCATAGCGAATTACAGCATTTTCTCTTCGGGCAACTTCAAGAGATTCTTCCGATTTAGCCGGGCCAAGAAAATAGGTGGTAGCGCCCCTAAGCCTGGGGTTACGATTGGAATTGGCATGGATGCTAATAAATAGCTTGCCATTCACTTTGTTTGCCAGTTGTGTTCGTTCTTTTAGAGGAACAAACTTATCAGTTTCCCTGGTCATAACGACCTTTAATTTTAATTTCTTCTCAAGCATTTTCTTTAATTTTTTTGCAATTCTTAGGACCACGTCTTTTTCATAAACCCCGCTTGAACCAATAGCCCCAGGATCTCGCCCCCCGTGACCTGGATCAATAACTACCTTGTCAAAACTCCATTTTTCCCGCTCTGCCTTAAGGCGCTCTAATAATTTTGGAGAAAGATTGTCGCTTGTTGGTATGGAAAGCCATATTTCATTCGGATATTGAGTAATCTCTAACTGCTGTCCTGAGATATCTTTTTTTAGCTGAAAGGAAAGCTGTACCATTTGATCCAATTGTACCGGCACAATGTTACTTACAAGTCCTTTGTCAAAACTGGACTGAAACCTCTCTTCATCTATTCTTCCATTTAGAATATCTAAATAAAGCCACTTTCGACTGTACCGAGTGCTGAGATTCGATTTGTCAAATTCTTTGGTTGTTTTTACACGAATGAGTGTGCCGTTGGCTTTTTCTTCAACTTGAGCTCCAGTAATGTTAATTCCTCGAACAAAATCATATAGACCTTTGCCATTAGCATAATTTCCCTTAGATGCCAAAATAACATTATTCAAAATTGGCAGAAAAAATTTAACTGGTACCCAAATTTCACCGTCGCTGTATTTAGTATTTATAGGCATTTGCACTACATTTTGTCCAACTAACACAAAAGGGTTATAGGCGGTTACCGTTATTTTTTCTTCACCTAAGTACAAAATAGCTTTATGCACTTTGTTGCTGTAATAGGTGCGGGCATTTAGAGTCTTGGCGATCTCTTGGATATTTACAAAATAAAAATCCCCTCCCATCTTACGTGCATGGGATTTAATTTTTCTTTCCCAATTTGAATCTTGCGTATAAGATAAAAGGGGCAGGAAGGTTAAAAGCAAGATAATGAATAGAAAATAGGTTAATTGGGTATTCGCAGAGTTGACTCCCCTCGGTTTAAATTTCATGGTAATTTCCTAATCCCATTAGTTCTCCGTTTCCCTCTCCTGACTAAATAAATGGCTAGCTTCTTTTAAAATTTTCTTCTCATCTTCACTCAGGTTATCATATCCAACTTCATTAATTTTATCTAAAATTTCATCCACTCTTTCTCGCATTCGCTGCATAGCTTGCTGTTTTTTTAAATTTTGAATGGCTCGTCTGGACTTTTGTCGTCTTCTAATCAAGGTACCGATATATTCCAATCGCCAGTCTAATTTTAAATAAGCGTACCCAACGGCCATGCCTCCAAGGTGGGCGAAATACGCAACACCATCACTGCCGAATATCCCATACAATAATTGGATTCCTGCTAAAGCCATAACTAAATATTTCGCTTTGATTTGTACAGGAAGAACAAGAAACAGCAATAGAGTAATGACGCGTTCGGGGAAAAGAACAGCAAATGCAACCATCACGCCAAAAATTGCTCCCGAGGCCCCTACAACAGGGATAGGAGAGTTAAAATTAACCAGGAGGTGCAAGATACCAGCACCAATACCACATATAAAATAATATTTCAAAAATTCTCGGGTACCGAGAGTCCGTTCGACTTCACACCCAAACATCCATAGTATAAACATATTAATCACGAGATGCCAAATACCGCCGTGAAGGAACATGTAGGTGACAAGCTGCCAAATATGAAATTTGGATAAAACAAGATTTGGTTTCATGCCAAACCAATCAATCAAAGGAATAAATTGCTGGAAAATAAAAACTAAGAAATTTATTATAAGCAAATATTTTATGGCCTTGGTAATGCCTCCACCAAATCCAAAACGATATGTTCTCTCATAATAGGTCATTTTATATTACATTATACTTTGAATGAAAACAACATTGTTAGATTTATCATTGATTATATTACTTAAACCAGTGTAAGATTAGCTAAATTCCCTATCTCTTTGAACTGAAAGGCTTTATAACTATTACTAAAACCGTAGACAATATGCGGAATAAAAAAAATCCATTTGTTTAGATGGCTCATTCTGTGGTATCGACAGGCAGGACTTAATTCTAAATATCTTAAATTCATTCTCCAGAAAAACAGCCCTAGATTTTTAATCTATTTTAGGGATTAATCTACTAAAAGTCAAGAAAAAAATAAGCTTTTACACGGTCATACTCATTCAAGCGCCAAGTCAAGTTGCTTAGTATTTGTTGACAGGAAAATCCTTTTGAAATTGCATGCAAATTTTATTCGCAATCATTTACTTTTTTCTTTGACTTTTTGCAAATATTTTTATATATTTTTATCCCATTTGTAACAATTCCTATCTTCAAAACTATGAAACTCCTTATAGTACAATTACTCATATTTTTGATATTTGCCCTAAGCCTTGACAGCTTCGCAAACAATGATAAAAAAGATAAATCTAACGGTAAAGCTGTTTTGTATGAGATTGAAGTTCACCGAAATGGTAAAGCACCGAAATTGGATGGAATTTTGTCTAAATTTGAATGGAAAAATGCGGCTGTCATATTCAATTTTACCCAGAAAGAGCCTACTGAAGGCCAACCTGCTTCTGAGCCAACATTTATTTTAATTACCTACGATAATAAAAACATTTATTTTGGAATAAGATGTTTTGACAAAGAGCCTGAAAAAATTGTGGCAAATGAAATGAGGCGGGATTATGATCTATCCGATAATGACTATGTTGAAATCATCATTGACACCTTTCATGATCAGAGAAATG
>JBHIAC010000069.1:0-16644 GCA_046758365.1 bacterium | reverse complement strand
ATTTTTATTTATTTCTTTAAAAATAAAATGTAGGAGATGCCTATTCGAATTTGCTAAGGAATTCTAAAAATATGTCGTAAATAAATTTAGTAATACAAAACGAGGGTGCAAAAGCATGAAAATTTCAACTTTAAGGACATAGGATACTTATCCTGTTGAATAAGTATCCTATGGGATCTATCCAATGTTCTTTTCAACTTTAGGTTTTTAGCTGTCATTTTTAGTAATGGTGAGGTAAGAGTCATGCGAGGATTTAGATTTATCGCTAATGTTCTAACAATATTATTTTTAATCGGAAATGCAATCGCCGGTGGCTTTACTACGGCTAAATACGCTGGAGAATTTTTAAACCTGGGCGTAGGAGGGCGATCATTGGGTATGGGTGGGGCTTTCGTAGCTGTAACCCGTGACGTTACCGCTGGCTACTGGAATCCTGCAGGCTTAGCTTTTCTTGACTATCCAGAGATTATGCTTATGCATTCGAGCCAGTTTTCTGGTGTAGTGAATTACGACTATGGAAGTTTTGGGCTTCCTGTGGGTAAATCAAGCAGTTTGGGATTAAGCTTGCTCCGAGTAGGAATTGACAATATAAAACAAACAGCGTTACCGAATCCAGAAGTTGGTGTAGGGGAAACCTACATTGATGAAAATGGCCAATTGGTAAGAAATACACCCTTTGTGGAGGGCTTTTTTTCAAGTGCCGATTACGCCCTGTTTCTTACCTATTCAAAAAGAATTTCTGGTAGCTTTTCTTATGGTGGCAATGTAAAACTAATTAATCGAACGGTTGGAGATAACTCTGCTTGGGGTGTTGGTTTTGATATTGGTTTTCTGATTAATCCCTTTTCAAATTTACTCATAGGTATCAATCTTCAAGATATTACTTCCACGATGGTAGCCTGGGATACAGGTCGTCGGGAGTTGATAACTCCATCCTTACGGACTGGTTTTACCTATCCCCTCACGCTCTCTTTCCTGGGAGGGCATATACAGCCTGCTATGGATTTTATATTTAGATTTGAAAATCGACGTCAATCAGCCAAAGCTAATTTAGGCTTCACCAGTTTTGATGTGAATTTAGGATGGGAATATCAGTATCGAAACGTCTTTGCCTTACGGATTGGGAGTTCAGAAGTTGCACAATTTACGGCCGGGGTAGGGCTGCGTTTTCCAAAGTTACATATAGATTACGCCTTTTTGGGACATAAAGATCTCGGTAGTACTCACAGAATTTCCGCTCGATTAACCCTCGAAGAGCCAAAGTTTCAGCGAAAATGATTATGCGTTACTCAATTCAGCAATGTTATATTTCATAGGCTTGTCTATTTACTCTTTAAAACGGTAAAGTTTTTGAAAAATGACTGAACCTTAAAAAAGTAATTTTTTAATTGACTATTTTAAAAAATTGTTGTATAATGTAAGTTAATTGTATATTGTAACTTAAAATATGTTTCAAATTTCTATTTTTACAGATTTGTAGTTGGAATAGTCGTTATTAAGGAGTGTGACCAGCAACGATGATTGCCAGTATGACGGGTTTTGGGCGGGGTGAAGTAAAGGAAAATGGTATAGAGGTTTTAGTAGAAATTAGATCTTTGAATCATCGTTTTTTAGATGTAGAAATTCGGGGTCCTAAAAATCTTACTAATTTTGAAACAGACATCCAAGAAATTATTCGTTCTCAACTTTCTAGAGGACGAGTAAATGCTAACATAACTCTCAAAGGTGAAAAAGAGAAGGCCATAGGTCTCACAATTGACAAGCCATTAGCTGAAAATTATTTAAAAGTATTAAGGGCATTAAAGAAGGAACTAGGCCTCGGTGGCTCGATAACTCTGGAACATTTATTCCATTTCCCTGATATCATGATCTATGAAGATTCAAAAAACATAGATGAAGATATATGGGTACCAGTGAAAAAAGCTTTGGAACTGGCATTAACCGACTTAAGAGAGATGCGTCTTAGAGAGGGTTTGGAGATAAAGAAAGATTTAGAGGCGAGGGTAAAAACAATCGGTTCCATCATAAATAAAATAGAAAACAGATCAAAATGTAGAATAAGAGAAGAGTTCGAAAAACTTAAAGAAAGGATAAAGGTCATTTCAGAATTGGAGTCCATCGATGAACATCGCTTGGAGATGGAAATAGCTCTTTTAGCGGATAAAGTAGATGTAACCGAGGAGTGTATTCGCTTCAAAAGCCATAATACACTTTTTTTGGAATTATTAGAAAATGGGGAATCCGAAGGACGAAAATTAAATTTTTTATTGCAGGAGATGTATCGCGAAGTTAACACCATTGGGGCAAAAGCAAATGAAGCTCAAATTGCCCATTGGGTGGTTGAGGTTAAAGAGGAAGTAGAAAAATTGCGGGAGCAAATTCAAAATATCGAGTAAACTTCTATTATGCATAAGAGGGGCTTTCTGGTTGTTATCTCCTCTCCCTCAGGGGGTGGGAAAACAACGATCATTCGGAAGGTACTTGAATCAGGGAATGGAAATTTTAGATATTCTATTTCTGCGACCACACGTCCTCGAAGACATAGTGAGGTAAACGGTCAGGATTATTATTTTATGGACTGCGATACCTTTATGCAGAAACAAAAAGGAGGAGAATTTGTTGAATGGGCCAAAGTTCATGGAAATTACTACGCTACACCTAAGGCCCAGTTAGATAAATGGTTAGATGAAGGGAAAATAGTCTTTTTAGATTTGGATGTTGAAGGAGGGCTGGAAATAAAAAAAAAGTACGGCGATTCTTCGCAGTTAATATTTATCAAACCTCCTTCTTTTCAAAGTTTAATCCAACGCTTAAAAGCGAGAAAGACCGAAAGCCAAGCTCAAATTGACAAGCGTCTTGAAAGATATCCTGAAGACATGAGAAAAGCAGAATTTTATGATTATCAAATAGTGAATGAAAAATTAGATCAAACAGTACAAGATGTGTTAGATATTGTAAGACTCCATCAAATTAAACATTAAAGAGGAGGTTCATTCTATGATCAAAACTTTACCTATTAAAGAATTAGAAAAATATGCTAACAATGTTTATGAGGCAATTATTATTCTTGCAAAACGAGCACGCCAAATCAATGACGAACAAAAACTATTATTTCATCATGATATGGAATATGATGAAGATTTTGAAGAAGAAGAAGAAGAGGAATCAAATCGAAAAGTTAAGGAGGTAAAGCATATAAATTTACCAAAACCAACCACCATTGCATTAGAAGAATTTCTTGCTGGTAAAATTCGATACGATTATCAGGACACTTCAGAGGAAAAGGAGGAGACTTCATAAAACGGCTTTATCATGGAATTTGAATCAAAAAAAATTGCCATCGGAATCACAGGTGGAATTGCAGCCTATAAAGCCTGTGAATTAGTGAGAGAGCTTAAGAAGTCAGGAGCCGAGGTACGAGTTGTAATGACAGAGGCGGCCCAAAGATTTGTAACGCCTCTTACTTTTGCCACTCTTTCTGAATATCCAGTATTGCTTTCTCTTTTTGAACAAAACCAAGAATTCGGGGTCGTTCATATCGATTTGGCTCGATGGTGTGATGTTTTGGTCATCTGTCCGGCGACAGCAAATATTTTAGGTAAAGTGGCCTCCGGTTTGGCCGACGATGTGCTTTCAACTACGATTATGGCTACCAGGGCAACTGTAATTTTTTGTCCAGCTATGAATTCGGTTATGTGGCAAAATTTTGCAGTTCAGGAAAAGGTTAATAAATTAAAAAGTAACGGATATGAATTTGTGGAACCAGAATGGGGCCCTTTAGCCACCCAATCTGAAGGTGAAGGTTGGGGGCGTTTGGCTTCAATTCCACATATAATTCAAAAAATAAAATATACCCTTTTTGGTACTGAGGAGCTAAAAGGACAAAAAGTTCTGGTTACAGCAGGTCCTACGCGAGAACCTATTGATCCTGTTAGATGTATCACAAATTATTCCTCTGGGAAAATGGGGTTTACTCTTGCAGAAGTCGCCAAATTGAAAGGCGCTGAGGTAGTTTTAATTAGTGGACCTAATCAATTAGAAAAACCGGAAGGAGTCGAATATTTAGAAGTATCAACCGTTGAGGAAATGCGTCATGCGGTTGAAAATGAATACCAGAATATAGACATCCTTCTTATGGCGGCGGCGGTATTAGATTACAAACCAAAACAAGTTTTTGAAAAAAAGTTAAAAAAGTCCACTTCTGAAATTAATTTGCAATTGCAAAAAACCTCAGATATTCTCGCCGTTTTGGGTAAAAAGAAACAAGACCGGATACACGTAGGCTTTGCTTTAGAAACTGATAATGAAATAACCAATGCCTCAAAAAAGTTGCACTTGAAAAATTTGGATTTGATAGTATTAAACAATCCTTTAGAATCCGAATCGGCATTTTCTTGGAATACGAACAAAGTAACTTTTATAACCAAAGATGGACAAGTAGAAAAATTCCCTAAATTACCCAAATATGAAGTGGCTCGATTAATATTAGATAAAGTATGTGAGATTAGACAGAGTGACTTTACCAAGGCTGCTGCTGTTTAGGGCCTAAGAATTGAAAGATGAACAATAATTCAGATATCTCAAATTTGACAGAGAAATACTTTATTCAACAAGCTGAATTGTATGGAAGGGATTTCTATTTAGAGGTAGAAAATAAATTTCCACCAGATACAAAAGAGGCTCAAAAATTAGAAGAATTTTATCAACAAATTAAAAATTGCCAAAAATGTAAACTATCAAAAAGTCGCACTAAATTTGTCTTTGGCACCGGAAATCCTAAGGCAGAATTAATGTGTATAGGAGAAGCACCGGGTTATGACGAAGATCGACAAGGGGAGCCTTTTGTGGGTTCAGCCGGCCATCTCCTCAATCGCATTTTAGCTGCCATTGGTTTTCAGCGTGAAGAAGTGTATATTGCAAATATTGTAAAATGCCATCCGTCGGGAAATCGTGATCCTGAAGCCGAGGAAATTGCACAATGTTTTCCGTATTTGAAAAGCCAGATTGCAATGATAAAGCCAAAAGTTATTCTTGCGTTGGGCCGAGTAGCGGCCCAAAATTTATTAAATACGCATGAATCTTTAGGAAGTCTTAGAAATTTGATTCATCAGATAGAAGGCATTAAAGTAATTGTAACATATCATCCTGCGGCCCTACTTAGAAATCCTCAATGGAAGCGAGGCGCCTGGGAGGATGTGCAGAGGCTAAGAAATCTTTATGATGAAGTGGTTGGTGATAAACCACCATTTGATGGGACTCAAAACAAATCGAGATAATGGAAAAGTCAGCGGACAAAAATTCAACCACCGAAAGAATGCCACCCCAGGCTATTGATGCTGAAATAGCTGTGCTGGGCTCTATGCTTATTGAGAACGATGCAGTTACCAAAGCTATTGAGATTTTAGATGATTCAGCTTTTTATCGCACCGCCCATCAAAAAATATTTCAAGCGGCTGTAAGACTTTTTGAAGAGCAAAAAAAGGTAGACTTATTGACTATTTCTGATCAATTGGAGAAAATGAAAGCTTTGGAAGAGGTGGGAGGCGCTTACTATTTAACGGAGCTGGTTAATCGAGTTCCTTCAGCGGCGAGTGTTGAATATTATGCAAAGATTGTCTTAGAGAAATCTCTTTTAAGAAGATTAATTAATATCTCAACCGAGATAACCTCCGAGGCATACGAGGCTCGGGAAGACGCTATGGATCTCATTGATGCGGCAGAACAAAAGATATTCACCCTTTCGGAGCGAAAATTACGAAAAGGTTTTCTGCCGATTCAACCTATTCTTAATGAAACATTTGAAACAATCGAAAGTTATCATCAAAGGAAAGGAAATGTTACTGGAGTACCCACTGGATTTACAAAATTGGATGATTTGACTTCGGGATTTCAGAACTCTGATCTCATCATTGTTGCGGGCAGACCTTCTATGGGAAAAACAGCCTTTTGTTTAAATTTTGCCAGAAATGCAGCGGTGGATTATCATGTCCCAGTAGGAATATTTAGTATAGAAATGGCAAGTTATCAATTAGCCATGCGAATGCTTTGCAGCGAGTCTCGTGTAGATTCCCATAAACTCAGAACTGGTAAGCTACCCGACGAGGAATGGCAGAAGTTAAGTATGAGTGTTGGAAGATTGGCGGAGGCACCTATTTATATTGATGATACACCAGCTCCTAATATATTAGAGATCCGTGCAAAGGCGAGACGTCTTAAAGTCGAAAAAGACATTGGGCTTTTGATTATTGATTATTTACAATTAGTCAAAGGCCCTAAAAATGCTGAAAGCCGGCAAATTGAAATCTCCATGATATCTCAGTCTCTGAAAGCCTTAGCAAAAGAACTAAATGTCCCAGTGGTAGCGCTTTCCCAGTTGTCTCGTGCTGTTGAGTCTAGAGGTGGAGATAGACGCCCAATTTTGTCTGATCTCAGAGAATCCGGAGCCATTGAACAGGATGCTGATGTTGTGATATTTATTTATCGCCCTGAACTCTATGGCCGTACCGAACATGAAGGGATCACAGAGATTCTAATTCGTAAACAACGAAATGGACCAACAGGGGATGTCCTTTTGAAATTTCTAAAAGATTACGTCTTGTTTACTAATTTAGAAGAGTATCGAGAAGAAACATATCCCGTTGTTGATGAGTCCTTTTAAAACATGGAAAATGGATTTAGAAAATCATTTGACGAGCTTTTGAGAAGGCTGAGGCGATATAGTCCTAAGGCTGATACGAGGATGTTGCACAAAGCTTTCGATTTTAGTTATGAGGCTCACAAAGATCAGCTTCGAAACTCTGGTGAACCTTATTTTGCCCATTGCCTTGAAGTAGCGAAAATTCTTGCTGAATTAAAAATGGATTCCACCACCATTGCTGGTGGGCTGCTTCACGATGTGGCTGAAGATACTGGGGTCTCAATTGAAGAGGTGGAAGAAATATTTGGCCATGACGTTGCTCTATTAGTGGATGGTGTAACTAAAATTAGCGAACTTCGATTTGATAGTTTAGAAGAGCGACAGGCAGAAAATTTCCGTAAAATGATTCTTTCCATGGTGAAAGACATTCGTGTGATATTAATTAAATTTGCTGATCGTTTGCATAATATGAGAACGATTGAGTTTTTACCCCGAAAAAAGCAGGAACGTATTGCCATCGAAACTCGAGATGTATATGTACCATTAGCTCATAGACTTGGCATTGCGAGAATTAAATGGGAACTCGAGGACCTTGCTTTAAAATCGTTAGAGCCAAAGGCCTACTGGAAGTTGGTTGAAAAAATCGCCAATAAAAGAGTAGAACGAGAGCGTTATATTAGAAGAGTGGTTTATCCTATCCGTAAAGAACTTCGTAAAGCAAATATCAAAGCAAAAATTACTGGTAGGCCTAAGCATTTTTATAGTATTTACGGAAAAATGCAAAAGAGGCAGTTACCATTTGAACAAATCTATGATCTATTAGCTATTCGAATAATTATTCAAAAAGTTGAGGAATGTTATTTTGTTCTTGGAATCGTCCATAATCTTTATACTCCTGTTCATGAACGATTTAAGGATTACATTGCCACCCCTAAATCCAATTTTTATCAATCGTTACATACTACGGTTATAGGACCAGATGGTAAAATGGTAGAAATCCAGATTCGGACTCAGGAAATGCACAGAACGGCCGAGGATGGTATCGCGGCTCATTGGCGATACAAGGAAGGAAAACTCAAAGAAGATGAATTGGATAAACATCTAATCTGGCTCCGACAAGTACTTGAATGGCAGCAGGATATAAAAGATGCCTCTGAGTTTATGGAAAATCTCCGCATTGATCTTTTCCAAGATGAAGTCTTTGTCTTTACGCCAAAAGGTGATTTGTTCAAGCTTCCGCTCGATGCTACTCCAGTAGATTTTGCTTTTGCGGTACATACCGATATTGGTCTTCACTGCATCGGGGCTAAGGTAAATGGTAGAATTGTTCCGTTAAATTATAAATTAAAAAGTGGCGATTCAATTGAAATAATTACTTCCCCAAATCAAAAACCGAATCCAGATTGGATTAAATTTGTTAAGACTTCCAAAGCAAGAAGCAAAATAAAACGATGGATAAAAGATTCATTTTATGAGCAAAGTTTACAACTTGGTGAAGAAATTGTTACAAAACAGTTTAAGCGATATAATATTAAAAAAGAAAGCGTAGATTTGGATGAGATTGCTCAAAGTTTAAATTTTCAAAATTCTGAACAACTTTTCGCTTCAATTGGGCGTGGTGACACATCCTATCATACGGTAATTAATAGAATTGCACCAGAAAAAAATATTGAAATTAAAGATACTTCTCCTTTCAAAAAGTTTATTAGTAGAGCCCGCGGTTCTGTAAAAGGAGTTCGGGTACAGGGGATTGATAATTTAATGATATCTTTTGGACGATGTTGTCAGCCTCTTCCCGGAGATCATATTTTAGGCTTCATTACCAGAGGTCGTGGCATTGTTGTGCATAGAACGGACTGCAAAAACATATTAAATTTAATTGAAAATCCCGAACGTACCATAAAGGTAGAATGGGACGTAGACAAAGATAAGCATTTTATGGTTCGTTTGAATTTGTTAGGAGAGGATCGCAAGAATTTCCTCCGAGATGTGTCGGAATCCATCTCGCAAACGGATACGAACATAGTGAGTGTGGAAATGAAGGCCGAAGATACCATAGTTCATAGCAATTTTATTTTAGAGGTAAGAAATTTACAGCACTTAACAAGAGTCATTAGTAAGATCAGTCAAGTACAAGGGGTTATAAGTGTAGAAAGGTTAAATGGTACCGGTGAATCAGTAACACATTGATGTAAGAGGAAGTTAATAAAATCTCGATTTAAATTTATATTAAACAATTTAAAGAGAGGAGAGGAATCTATGAAAAGAACAATTACAAAAAAAGATGTAGCGAAAAGAACTGCTAAATTAGCTGGTGAAAAAATTTATTTGGCTGAAAAGATTGTAGATGGTGTTTTTACCTCTTTAAGGCAGTTTATGGAAGAAGCAGCCCCTGAAGTAAGAATTGAAATTCGCGACTTTGGTGTATTTGAAGTTAAAACGACTAAACCTAAGCCGAAAGCCCGAAATCCCAAAACTGGTGAAATTATCTACGTCCCTGCTCGTCGTAAAACTCATTTTAAAGCCGGGAAACTCCTAAAGGATGTTTTGAAGACACCCCTGAACGAGATAGAATCGAAGTAAAATATCTAAATTAACTAATCAAACCGTTAGGGGTCCCTCTAACGGTTTTATTTTATAGGCATAAAAACGTGATGGCGGAGTTGAAGGGTAGAATTTTGGCCATCGATTATGGTCAAAAGAGAATCGGAGTGGCTGTGAGCGATCCGTTGGGAATAACTGCCCAAGGGCTTCCTACAATCGTTTATAAAAAACAGCCCGAGGCTTTGGCTAAACTAAAAAATATTATCGATGACTACAAGATTATTAAATTAGTTATTGGATTTCCTCTGAATATGAAAGGTGATTTAAGCGCCGCTGCAAAAAAAACAAAAAAATTTATAGAGGATTTAAAAGAAGAATTTGCGCTTCCTACTATTCTCTGGGACGAGCGTTTTACGAGTGTCCAAGCACAACGCACAATAATAGAAATAGGAAAATCTCCAAGCAGAAATAAGGAGAAAGTTGACCAGATTTCAGCAATGCTTATTTTACAAAATTATTTAGACAAGCTTCATTTAACAGCTTAATTGAAATTATGGGTGGAAGATTAAAAATAGGGATTATAGGTACAGGAGCCATAGCACAAGTTACACATATTCCTATTTGGAAAAAAATTCCGGAAGTAGAAGTGGTGGCGGTTTGTGATATTAACAAAAATAAAGCCCAATGGATTGCGGATAAATTTAATATTCAACATGTCCTCGATGATGAAGCCACGTTAACCGTTGAAGTTAGCTGGGCATTGTTATCTGAAAAAGATTTTTTTTACACAAATTTATTTGGTACAAAAGGAGGTGCATTACTAAATCCTCTGCGAATTCATAAAGAAATACACGGTAACCTTGTTAATGTGACGCCATCGAAAGAAGAATCACCATCTAATCTATATAAAAAATCTTATGAAAATGAACTTCAGCACTTTGTAAATTGTCTAAAGAATGGTGATGAGATAGCCTCAAGTGGCGAAGAAAATTTAGAACGGATGCGTATTGTTGATGCTGTATATGAATCAGCTAAAACTGGCCGAGAAGTAAAATTATAATGAGATTAGATTTAATATTATCACTCCTTACTGCTTTTCTTTTTAGCCTTGCCTTTCCGCCCTTTAAATTTGGATTTTTGGCCTATTGGACTTTAGTCCCATTATTTTATTTATTAGAGAACAAAAGTTTAAAGGAATCCTTTCGTTGGGGATATATTACTGGATTATTTATAAGCATTGGAACTATCTACTGGATCACCTTTGTAACCGTTCCTGGAGCCTTGGCTACTATACTAATCCATCCCCTTTATTACTCCCTTTATGCAATGATTCATACATTCTTTCGCCAAAGATTTGGGGGAAAATACGTTTTTGCCATCCCCTTTGTTTGGACAAGCATTGAGTATCTCAAATCCTTAGGTGACATTGGCTTTCCCTGGATTAGTTTAGGGTATACTCAAACCCATTATTTATTATTGATCCAATACGCTTCTTACACGAGTGTTTTCGGGGTAAGCTTTTGGGTGGTACTAATAAATGTTCTGGTATATTTAATGTTGAAAAATGTGGAAAGCAGAAAAAAAGTGGCTATATTACTAACGGCTACAATTCTGCTTTTTATTCTGCCCTGGATATATAGTAAACAGGTCATACCTGAAGAAGATGATTTTCGCGATGCGGTGGAAGTTGCAGTAGTTCAAGGTAATATAGACCCCTACCAAAAGTGGGAGAAAGGCAATGCGAATTTAAGCTATGACACTTACGAAAGACTCAGCCGAGAGTCAGCAAAGAAGAATCCTGATTTAATTGTCTGGCCTGAAACAGCCACGCCCTCATTTTTATTGCATGACTTTAAAAACCTACATCGTCTGAGAAATTTAATCAACGAAATGAATATCCCTTTGCTTACAGGAACTCCAGAATATACTTTTAATGCAAATAAAGAATTGAAAACGTACAATTCTGTGGTTCTGATTACACCTTTCAATAACTATATTCCAAAATATTCAAAAATGCAATTAGTTCCTGTTGCTGAACGGATTCCCTATGAAGATCGTATTCCCATATTGAAAAAATTCATTCAAAGTTTAGAGATGGGAGAGGGTAACTTTTCGCCTGGAGAAAAAATTGTAATATTTGAAATGCCGTTCGACAGATTTGAAAAGAGAGAAGAAAGTAATTTTAAATCCAGTGGAAACAACAATAATTCAAAATTTTTGACCAATATTCCTTTTGCCACCGTTATTTGTTATGAATCAATATTTCCTGATCTCGTTCAGAAATTTATTAAAAATGGGGCTAAATTTTTGGTAGTTATCACCAATGATGCTTGGTTTGGAAGAGATTGGTTCCCTTGGTGGCTCAATTCCGGAATGTATCAACATGCTCAAATGGCAATATTTCGGGCTATTGAAAATCGAATTAGCATTGCGCGCTGTGCGAATACTGGGATCTCTATGTTTATTGATCCTTACGGCAGAATTAAAGCGACCTCACAAACTTTTAAGGAAGTTTATATGATTTCTAAAATTCCATTAAGAAAAGAAACTACCTTTTTCACCAAGCACGGCAACATTTTTACACACATTGTTTCTTTTTTAAGCTTATTATTTATCATGACTGCTCTTTTTTTTAAGAAAAAATATGTGGTATAAAATTATTAGTTTAATTTTGTTATTATTAATTTTTCCATTAGTAATTTTAGGTCAAAATGATCAATTTTTTACTCTAAATAATGTGAAAGCTCGTCCTTTGGCCATGGGAGGAGCCTTTACTTCAATAGAAGACGATTTGGCCGCTGTTAATTATAATCCAGCAGCCTATGATCTTTATCGAGATAAAAAACCCCATCGGATTACCTTTTTTTTAAATCCTGTAAGCCCATTTATTGGCGCTTTAAAGAATAAAGACATTTTCAAAGGCAACGGCTCCACTATTGATAATTTCTTGTTATCCTTAAGTTTACTTTTAAAATCAATCTCCGTATCACTAAGTTCTTTTGAAATAGGAATTTTACTGGGAGAAGAAGGCCTCAATTTGCATACTACTTTTTTAGATGAGAAGATATTTGGTGTTTCTGGATTCCAACAAAATCATTCCCATTCGCTTTTTGGGCGACTCAAACTTGCAGATAAAATTTCCTTAGGCGGGGCAGCTAACTTTATATTTGGAAGCACAAAAGACAAGCCACTAGAACGATTTACTGAAATTGGTATAAGTTATGGAATATTATTGAAACCAGAACGAGGTTTGAATATTGGTGTGTCCTTTATCAATTTACCTGACTCATTGAGTCAGTTCAGACTCCCTTTAGAAAGAATTGTTGATGAATCTGTAAATATTGGCGTTTCTTACCAGTTATTTTCAGGTACTCTTATTTCCATAGATGTTCGGAATTTGGGAGAAGAAAAAAAAAGAGTCATACGGGAATTGCATATTGGAATGGAGCAAGTTCTATTGTCACATTTGGCTATACGGGCTGGTTACTACAAAAAGAAAAAAGGTGAATATGTAATTAGTTGGGGAATTGGGCTCCTGGATGGAAACAAAATATTTAATACTGAAAATGCACTGAATCACAGAAATTTCTATCTTAATTATTCATTTGTTTATGAAAGCTCACCTATAAATACCCGTTGGCACTTTTTTTCGTTCATAATTAGAATATAATTTAAACTTTTATTTTTTTGTGATTTGATAAAATGATTATGATTCTTGGAACTTTGATATGCATTCAAAGTAAGAATGATGAAGTTAAGCAATCGATTAATTATTAATTTTTATATTGTTTTATTATCTTTTGGGCTGTCTACCAATACAAAGGCACAAGAAATTTCCAATCTTCAACTTCTTGTTGAGTTGGCAGATAGTTTATTAAACGATGTTCCAAAAGAAGCATTCATTGATTCATCAAAATCCGTTTTAATTAGGAGTTTGCAGCCTAATGAAGAGGTTGATTGGTTTATTGAAAATCGAATTGTCGAGGTTTTGAAAAGAAAAAATATTTCTACCATTTTATTGTATCAAAAATACAAAAGTCCAAAAAATAAAGGGGAAAATGGCCGTTCTATCACGATTATTGAATATAAAGTGTTAGCTTTAGGCATTGAATATGTTGACCAAAAGGGCGGGGCACTCTTTGGATCGGGCCTAATCAAAAGAAAAGGGAAAATCGGATTATTCTTACGTTTTATCAATCAACCGTTAGGGGAGATAGTGTGGAATGGGGAGGTAGAGGGCACTCGCTTTGACTGGTTCACCGCTAAGGTCCAAACATCCATAGAGAATCCTAATATTCCGTTTACTCTGGGAAAATATTTACTACGTACCGGTAAAAGTAAAATTTATGAACCTATATTAATTACTGGAGTGACAGGAATTATTGTATTTTTATTTTTTAGTTTACGAAGCCGATAAATAATCAAAAAATTAGCAAGGAATTTGAATGAAAATTAAAGTTACGACGTGTTGGATTGGAATTATAACTGCCTTTTTGATTATTTTACCAAGCTGTAAATCTTATAATATCAAACCTAATTTAATACCACAAGAACGGTTTGAACTAGCTAAAAAAATGTTTAATAATCGAGACTTTTTTGAGGCGAAAACCCAATTTAAAATTTTAACGCTGAGCAACCCAGGAATTCAATTTATTGATGAAGCCCAGTATTATTTGGCAGAATGCCATTTTAATTTAAAAGAGTATATTATTGCTTCAGATGAATATAGTAGGATAATTCGTCTTTACCCTAAAAGTGAATGGTTAGATGATGCCCAATATAAAATTGCCATTTGTGATTTTAAACTTTCCCCAAAACCATCTTTGGATCAAAAATACACAATACTAGCAGTGATGAATTTCCAAAGATTTTTGGAGGATTTCCCTAAAAGTGAATATGTTCCAGAAGCTGAAAGACTGCTGAAAATATGTAGAAACAAATTAGCTGAAAAGGAATTTAAGGCAGGAGAACTTTATCGCAAATTAAATAACTACTATGCAGCAAATGTCTATTTTGATAGCGTATTGGAATCTTATTACGACACCAAATTTGCTGAATCTGCTTTATTTTGGAAAAGTGAGTGTCTTTATAAATTAGATCACAGAAATGAGGCCCTTAAATCGTTTAGAGAGTTAATTGAAAAATACCCAAAAACTAAATACAAAGCAAAAGCCATAAGCCGTCTTAAGGAAATTCAGTCAAAAATTATGAATGTTCGTGAAGCGGATGGGGACGCCGCTTTAAGTAATCAGACAAAAAACAACTGAGAAAAAATTGAAGATAGGCTTGTTTGGTGGGACATTTGATCCTATCCACTGTGCGCATTTAATAATTGCACAATATATTAAAGAAGAATTAAACCTCAATAAAGTTGTTTTCATTCCTGCTGCTTATCCACCTCATAAACAGGTATTTTCTGAACCACAGCTTCGATTTAAAATGGTAAATCTTGCCATTATAAATAATGCCGCATTTGAATGTTCTGAAATTGAAATAACAAAAAAAGAAACTTCCTATAGTGTCGATACTATCGAATTAATTAATAAAACCCTGAATTTACCTAAGGATAAGCTCTTTTGGATCATGGGCTCAGATAACTTTGTTGACTTACCAAATTGGAAAGATCCTAAAAAGATCATCGAGTTATGTACAATGGTAATATTTCCGAGAATTCAGGATAGTTTCGATAAGACCCCAGAAGAATATAAAAACAAGGTTATTTATTTAAAGAATGCGCCGATTATAGATATCTCTTCAACGACTATCCGTAGTTTAGTTCAAAAGGGACGCTCAATTAAATATTTAGTGCCTTCGGCAGTAGAAAAATTAATTTATTCTGAAAATTTATACCGCTAATTTAAATAAAAATAGTAAAATATTTGTTAAAAAATTACAAAGTTGAGGACGTAAATCTCTTTAACAAAAAAGACTTGATTTTGTAAAAATAATGCATTATTTTTGGGGCACGGAGCGAGTTAAAAATGGTTTATTGGCTGTCATATTATATTTTTAAGTTTATAATCAAAGTGTTTTTCCGAGGCGTATGCTATGATCGACAGAATTTACCAAAGAAGGGACCTTTTATTGGAGTCATTAACCACAATAGTATTTTAGATATCTTAGCCATGGCGTTAGTGGTTCGCCAAAAAGCCTCCTCAATGGTTAAGCATTCGTTGTTTAAAGTACCAATATTGGGTTGGTGGTTGAGAACTGTCCATATGTTCCCAGTTGTGCGAGGGACTGGTGACCGAGAAGCATTTGAGTATGCATTAGGGTTGCTAAAAGAGGGATATGTTCTTTTTATGGCCCCGGAAGGAACAAGAAAATATGATCCAGATAATCCACCTCGAGCCCATTCTGGTTTTATTCGTTTAGCCCAATTAGCTAATTGCCCTGTCGTTCCTATTGCAATTACTGGCACCCGAGAGGCTCTGCCGCCAGGGACTAAATTTCCAAGATTCGTTAAAGTTAGGGCGAAAGTAGGCAAACCTATTCAATTGGAAAAAGTAGAAGTCAATTTAAAAAATCGCAATAAGCTTCAACAGCAAGCTCAAAAAACTATGTCTGAGGTGTATAAATTAAGAGATGAGCTATTAGCAATGGATGGGAAAAGAAGCAAAGCTTATGTTGCTTAATATTAATTGAATTGTTGGATATAGTTTTGTGGAGGAATACATGATTGGTGAGGTACTAAATTATTATTACTTAAATAAAATGCGATTACAAAACAATGACGAAGATGATATGGATTACGACTATGATGATAATGAAGAAGATTGGGAAGATGAGGAAGGTTGGGAGGACGAATCTGACTGGGATGAGGAAGATCTGAAAGACGAGGATTGGGAAGACGAAGATTGGAATGATGAAGATTGGAATTAATTTCTAAAGTTGAATAAAAGAAAGTATCCTAGCCAACCTCTGTTAGGAGTTGGGGCTGTTATTATTAAAAATGGCAAGATTTTATTAGTCAAAAGACGTTTTGAGCCGAAAGCTAATTATTGGACCTTGCCTGGTGGCCTGGTAGAGTTAGGTGAAGAAGTACGTCAAGCTTTAATACGTGAAATTCGAGAAGAATGCAGTATAGAAATTGAACCTGCTAAAATTATTGATGTCATAGATTTTATTGAATATGATGCGGAGGCGAGAGTTAAATTCCATTATATCTTGATTGATTTTGAAGCTGTTTACAAAGGTGGGGAAATAACGCCTTCCTCTGATGTGTTAAACGTGAAATGGTTTACAAAAAATGAACTAAATAACATAGAATTACCAGAAATAACTCAAAAATTTTTAGAAAAGTATTATCATTAAATGCGTGAAATTCACAACCGCCAGAAGAAATTTGTTAAGCCTAAACATGATAGTAACTTGTATCGGGCAGAACAAATTAAAGAAAACAAAAAAACCAAGAAATTCATTGTTGGAAAAAAGAAAAAATAATGACTTACAGAATATAAAAC
>JBHIAC010000068.1:0-16829 GCA_046758365.1 bacterium | reverse complement strand
TCCCTATTTCCTTTATTTTCAAGCTAATGTCTCAACGAACTGTCAAATCGAGGTTATAAGATTTTTTTTGCTTAAAAAAGCTAACCTTTTTAAAAGTGTTTGCTCTAAAGAATTCGATGATTCCTATTTAAGCATCCAAAATGCTAAACACGCAAAATTTACAAAAAGGTCAGCTTTTTGAATATAATTTACCTCTCCCGTATCTCAATATTCCCACCAGAGGTCCTTAATGTAATTAACTCACCACCGCCGTTCAGTTTTCCTCTTATCGATGTTTTTTTAAAAGTTCCTTTAATGGTCAGGGGTACGTCAGTAACGATTCGGCCACCCGAAGTTGAGGCATCGAGGTCTGCCTGAAGCTCTGGATTAATCGTTAAAATGATGCTGCCCCCTGAGGTCCTCAATTCTGCTCGTGCTTCAATTTGTTTCAGCATTTCCGCTCTTATGCTTCCGCCGGAGGTGCTGGCTTCAAGATTGCCATTTATTCCTTGGAGTAAAAGACCTCCCCCTGAAGTTCGGGCTCTTAAATCGCCATTTACGCCGTCAACAGAAATGCTGCCGCCTGAGGTCTTGGCGTCCAATTCACCGTCCACTTCCCCAACCGAAATACTTCCACCAGAAGTATGTAAATAAGCTTGGCCTGTGGCTCTCTCCAGAGAGATATTTCCTCCTGAGGTTTCTGCTTTAACCGGCCCTTCTATCTGTCCCAAATTAATGCTGCCTCCTGAAGTGTTAAGTTTAACATCGCCAATTAAATCGTCAACCCAAATACTCCCTCCGGCCGTATCTATATCCAAATTATAATTTTTAGGCACCCGGATTTCAAATTTCACCTTTAGCCTGTTTCTTCGATGGAACCAGCCATTTTCCCATCTGCCGAGTATTTCAACATCTGCGCCACGCTGATCAAAGGCAAGGTCAAATCGCTCAAACCAATCTTCGGCCCGCTCCTTATTTCTAGTATCTGCTTCAAGGAGTACAACTACATCGACCTCTTCAGATTTATGACTTCGAATATCAACAGAACCGCGGTCTGATTTTAAATAGAGCGTACCGCCCTTTTTAACTTTGAAATGCTTTTCAACTTGGCGTTCGTAATTTAAGGGTAGACCGTAACTCGAAATAGCTGTTATAAATCCAAAAATAGACACAATTAATAATATTATAATTTTTCGCATATTACCTCCCTTCTATTATCTTCTCAATTTTTTAATATGAATATCACCATTTGTAGTGTAAAGTTCAATCAGGTCACCGCCACCGTTAATATCTCCTTCACTTCGAATATATCTTCGACGACGATAACGCCGTTCTTCTTTGCGACCCATATCTTCGGAACTGGTCAAGGGAAAATCTGAATAGATATTATAGTCTTCCCAGCGGTCGGTAATTTCAATTTCCGCCCGAATGGTAGCGGGAAGTTTTTCAGGAATATAGAGCGCTATTTCACCGCCTGCCGTTCGCAGGTCTACCCGATGGTCTTTTTTGAAATCCCTCAAGGTTATTTCTACTGAAATATCGCCACCGGCGGTTTTCCCTCGGACTCCCCCCTTTACATCCTTTAACTCGATGGAACCACCAGAAGTGGACACTTCTGCGCCACCTTGAATAGTTCGCCCTTCGATATCGCCACCAGAGGTAGAAGCATCAAGAGTCCCCCCAATATTGCGTAGATCAATGTCTCCCCCAGAAGTGTGTACATTTACAGCACCTTTAGTGTTCTGTACATCTATATCCCCTCCAGAAGTATGGGCTTTAACTTCGCCGCCTACATCAGATAATTCAATGTCACCCCCGGAGGTGCGAATATCTACCATAGCATTAGAACTCCTTAGGGTAATATCGCCACCAGATGTCTTAGCGATTAGAGGTCCACCAATATTTTCTAACTCTATACTGCCACCTGAAGTTTTTAAAGTAACTCTCTTTTTTGAATTTATTACTTCAATATCACCCCCTGAGGTTTTAGCCTCCACCGGCCCATCGATAGCATTTAAAGTAATTTCACCGCCTGAGGTTTTCAGTGATACCTCTCCTGTTAGTCGGCTAACCGTTAGATCACCACCCCGGATCTGCAAGTCAACATTAAAAACTTTTGGCACCATTATCTTAAAGTTACTCTTGATCCAGTCACGGTAGTAGCTTTCTCCACCAATTTCTATAATGTCCCCTCTCTGCTGATAACTGGATTTGGATCTTTCAAGGGCTACCTTGGCCTCTTCTTCGGTAAACACATCCATCTTTTTAATCTCATGAATCTGAACCTCGTTTTTGTCCCAAGTATCAACTCGAACATTACCACGAACTTCATAGATCCTAAGAGTGCCGCCTTTTTTCACGGTGTAATTTTTAGTTATCTCAGCAACATAATACCGCCCTTCTTTTCTAAGCTCTTGGGCCTGAGTACTCGAGTAAAAGAATACAATGGGAACAAACCACAGGCCATATAACATCGATAATCGTTTTAATTTTGGTTTCATGGTTTTACGCTCCTTAATTCATTTTTAATAATAGCCTACTACATAAATCGTTTTAACGAACATCGGGGTTTACCTGCCTTTCCAATGCCTTAGAGGCTTTTAACCGGATAAATTCATTTTCATCATCTTTTGCAACATCCTGAAAAATGGGAACCATGTCTTTCTTTTCTATTTCTTTGCTCAAAGCATCTATAGCCTCAATTCGAATGGCAGGATTTGAATCTTTTAGAAGAACGCGAATAAAGGCTTCTTTAATTTTTTTATTAATGGGTAATTCTTTCAAAACTTTAGCTGCCCGCAGTCGAACTCCATCAATTGCGTCATGCTGCAGGGCATAAATAAGCGCATCTTCAATTTCATCGTCTGAGAAAGTACGCCCTCTAAAAGCTTTAACCGCTGTGATTCGATGCCCAGGATGCTCTTCACTTCGGATGGCGTGAACAAGGATTTTGCGAATAGATGCATCGTCAATTTTCCCTTGCAGCGAAACCTCGTTTATACTTTTGTACTGCACGGTGACTTCTTCAGTTTTAGGATTGTACTGAACCAAATCTACATTGGTAATAAATGGCTGAGAAATCGTGCTTGGGTATTGGCTGCTTAGAAATTCTGTGCTTAATGATTGGCTTGTCTCTTTGGGGTTGAAGAGAAATCGACCCAAAAGAATGCCTATTACCAACAAAGTAGCCGCGCCAACTAATTGAAATGCTGCAGTTCTTGTAAATAAAAATTCCGAAATTTGTTGCCACCAAATATTTTTTAACGAAGCTTTTCTTTTTTCTAAAAGGCGGTTTCGCAACTCCAACCTTGATTGGGCCAAAAGTTCTTCTGAAGGCTCAAAAATAATTTTCTTGTCAAAAATATTGTATAGAGCGCGCATCTCTTCCAATTGATTGCGGCACTGTTCACAATATTCTATATGAACTTCAAACTCCTTTTTCTCGTCTTCCTTTAATTCCCCATAAAGATATAAGGGAATTAATTTTTCTAAATGCTTTTTGGGTTTCATAACATCACCTTTAAGTTGTAGCATATTCTTTTAAGAGTCTTTTCATTTTTTGGGTCGCACGGAATAGATAATTTTTTATTGTGCCTTCCGAACAATCCATAATTTTTGCAATCTCTTTAAGTTTATGACCATGATAATGTCTCAAAATAAAAACTGTTTTTTGTTTGATTGATAGCTGATCTAACGCTATGGTTATTTGATCTGAGAGTTCCTGATTAAGAACAGATTCCTCTGGGTTCAATTCTTGACCTTTGAAGGTTCTCTTCCAATTGTCCTCGTTTTCAATCGCCTCTCCTTCGAGAGAATAAAATTTTATTCGGCTGTTCTTCTTCCTGAAATTTATGCAGTAATTAACGACCACCCGATAAAGCCAGGTAGAAAATTCACTCTTAAAGTGAAAATGATGCAAATTATTGTACACCCTTACAAACACTTCTTGATATATTTCTTGAGCGTCGCAGATGTTGTTTACCAGGTTGTTGGCAAGCTGCATTACCTGCCGGTCATACTTTTTAACCAGCGTTTCAAACGCCAAAATATTTCCCCTTTGGGCTTCTTTAATTATGGCTTGTTCATTTTGATTCATACTTATTCCATTTTCCAGTCTATTTAGACAAACTTGTTATTAAAAAGTTTGCAACAGATATAAAAAGCACTTTAATATAAGTTGAAATTATTCTTAAAATCAATAGTTTTTTTAACTATGATTTGGAGCAAGATACTGAGTGGTCGGAAGGCATTTTAGAAGAAATCAGAGGTAGAATCAAATAAAAACCATTTGTAATGCAAAAAGCTAACCATCTGGTATCTTAACATTTCATTTACATTTGAATAATCTTCGTAAGTTATTAATAATCAAGAAAATTTGATTTTATAAGAAGGTTAGTTTTTGAATATCTATACAGCTCTAATAGATCAGGCACCGATTTTATTAAACACCAAAGGATAGGTCACAATTACTGTTCCTTTATCAATAGGCTCATATTGCCATCTTCGAATAAAGTTCAATATTTCCAATTCAAATTCCCGATTGTTTACAGTTGAAGAAACAATTTTTACATTTGAAACTTTACCACTGGCTTCAATGACCACCTCTGTAACAATTTTGCCCCTTAATTCGGGATCACGTTTTAAATACTTGTTGTATATATAGGTAAGTCTTCCTGTGTAAGAGAGCATTAACGAGCGCACTGATTCTTCGGTTCGCTTACCCAGTGCTTCATGGTTGCCTCTCATCTTACCTATTTGTTCAATTTCTATTTGACCCTTTTGTTTAAATGAAACCGACTCTACCTGATTAATGTCATCTAGTATATCATCGATCCCACTCCCTAATTCACTCAGAGAAATCAAATTATCTAAATCGTTCCCGCTGTTATTACCTTTGCCAACCTGTAGTTTTGAATTAGACATAACCTGATCCAGTTCTCTAACTAGTCTTTTATCCAATAGAAAATCAATCGTGGAACTCGAATGGTCAGTACTACCCTTACCGGTTAATAATCCAAGAATACCTTGAGCTTCTGGTTTGGCTTTTTTCCCCCTGCTTTCTTCTGCTCGACTTCGTTCGGTTTTTTCTGTGGGACTGCTTTCTTCTTCCTCCACACCTCTCGTAGTTGACTTTTTTATCTCTTTAGTCGTTGGCGGACTTTTTATTATAAATTTTGCAAAACGCTCCGGAACTTTCGATACATTTACTTGTGGCTTAAAATCCTTCGCATGTTTACTCATATAATTCAGCATCAAGGCATGAAATATTATAAACAAAAGTACGATCGCCTTGAAAGGAATGTCCCGGCACATATCTTTTAGAGTAGCATAAAGCCAGGAATATCCTTTAAATTTTGGAATGCTCAGTTCGCGTGAGTCTTGAGTCCCACCGCCAACAAAACGAAATGATATTTTGGCATCGCCAATAATTATATAGCCTTCTTTATTTTGAGTGAGCGAGTAAGAAAAACTGTTTCCTTTAACTGGCAAGAGGTTATGAACAATCATGTCTTTAAAAGACAACTGAGATTGACCAACCCGGACTTTACCTTTCATATAATTTTGAATTCTAATCTCAAATTGGTTATTATTCCTTGAAAATAAAATATGTTTTTTAGGAAAATGGTCTCCAAAAATAGTGATATCGTTATTTAGATTTTTACCAATGGTTAATCTATCGTTTCTGGTAAGCCTATGATAGGAGACTTTACCTGCCTGTTCAATTTTCAAGGAAAGTTGTGTTTTTGATTTGGCCATTACTTCTAAAGCTTTTCCTCCTGATTCACCGCCAAAAGCATGTTGTTAAATCCGACCTGACCACATGTGAACATTACTTTCTTCAGTACTTGGAAGGGAATTTCTTTGTCCCCTTGAATAGTAATATTCCCTTTAAACCTCATGTTAATATCTAATTGACCTAAATTCTCGGAAAAAGAGCGTATTTTTTGTAATTGTTTTAATAGCTTTGTAATGACGAGATTTTTTTCAACTATGATATTGGAGATTTTTTCAACAGGATTACCATCGAGAATTATCCATTCATTGGTAATCATTAATAACGGAGTAGCCTTTGGGGGCGTTTTAGCTGTTGATTCTGGCAAATTCAGATCCTTGGCTACCGTCATGATCTCCCCCTCTGCTGAAAAACTTTTTAAGAGGAAGACAAGAAGAATGGTAAACATATCAATCATAGAGGTTAATCGTATAGTAATTGAACTATATGATTTACGTTTACGTGGATAGACTACAAACTTATCGTCATTGTCAAAATTAAAATACATGGTCTAACCTGAAATAGAAATATTAGAAAAACCGTTTTCTCTACATCTATCCATAACTTTTATAATTGTATCGTATTTTATGTATGCTTGGGGTGCAATGATAATATCTTCGGCATCCTTATGCAATCGTTTGACTTCTTTTAGTTTTGCCACCAAGGTTTGAAAGTCAAAATTATCATGTTTTTTAAAAATGATGGGATATTTTGCTCCTTGAGTTTTTAGTTCAAAACCCTTTTCATTAATGGCTAAAATTGTGACCACAGCTTTGTTCTGCTTAGTTTCTGATCCTCCAGCTTTTTTGTCCACGCTTGGTAAGGAAAATTCTATCACGGCAATTTTAACGAATACTGCAGTTAATAGTAAAAATGGAATGAGGATTAAAAAAATATTCATTACGGGTGTAATATTCACATCCTCTTGCAGGTCGCGGCGTTCTCGGCCAAGAGATTTTTTCAAATTCATCTTATTTTACAATTCTCTGGTAAATTCTGGCTACATTTTCATTAATCTCATCGATAATGGCGTTAGTTTTGGATTGTATGTAGGAGTGGAACACCATACAAGGGATAGCAACCGTAAGGCCAAATGCTGTCGTATTCATAGCAACCGATATCCCGGCGGAAAGAAGAGCGGCTTTTTGGGAAGAATCCGCAATTGCAACGGCCTGGAAGGACTGAATTAATCCAATAATCGTTCCCAAAAGACCAAGAAGTGTAGCTACATTGGCTATCATGGCAAGATAGTGGGTTCGCTTTTCCAACTTTGGAATTTCAGCCATAGCTGCCAATTCAAAAGCATTTTGAATTTCCTTTGGGCTTTTACCAAATTCCTGTAAGCCTGCTTTGGTTATTTTCGGTAACGCAGCTCTTGACATGCTACAAAATTCAACAGCGCTAGAAATGCTCCCATCTTGAATAAGATGTATAATCTTATTAATAAAACTAGTCGTATCAATGCGGTTTTTAACGGTAATAAAAATAAATCTTTCTACAATTATTGCGAGCCCAAAAATTAAAGTAGCCAAAATGACATACATGAATGGCCCCCCATTCTTGAACGCTAAATATACATAATCCAAAGCACAATCCTCCAATTTTTATTATTTAATTTATGACGTAGGTGCAAAAAGATTCGGGAGCTAAAAATCTTAAGATGTAAAGGACGTTGGATAAAAATCCCACGTCCTAAATATTGAAATTACGATTGCTTAAAGTTGAAATTATCCTGTTTTTGCACCAACGTCATTTATTACTAAAAAAGATTTCGCACCCCAATTGAAATCGTTGACTTTTTTGATCTAATGAGGTTCCGTTTACAGAATTAAAATAATTCATAAAAAATTTAATTAAACCTCCGTTTCTACCAGAGAATGTGTTGGCGTCCTAACTTTTCAATATTTCTAGGAAAATCGTCCTTTTCAATGGATCGAAAAATTTCTTTAAAAAATGATCGATCAATTTGTATGTCATCCACCGTGGGATCAGTTCCAGGAATAATAAACATTGTTTGAGGTTTTTCTATATGACCTAAAATTTCAATTTTATCTAAAAGTAATTTTATACTTTCTTTCTTTTTCTCAAAGTCCTGATCATCTTGATCTGTATTCACTTGGGGAGGGTGATTTTTTTCTTGTGCTAAGCACGGTAAGGTAAAACTTACAAAAAGACACAAAATTAATACAGTCATAAGCATAACATTCATAATTTTTTGGGGGCATTCATTTTTCATAATCTATACACCTCTCTATTGCTCGTTAAGAGCCTGACCTGTGTCCAATATCGCTTGAATCAAGGCCTAACTCAATGGTTAATGCTTCCATACGTTTTTTACTTTCAGTTACCCAAATATTTTCAATATTGTTTTCGATCGCTTGTTTTACATTGGTCTGATAGGCTTTCAAAGCCTTCTCCTTAAAAGGCAAAACAGTTTGCCACAATTTTGCATTATATTCTTCCAAAGCACTGTCCGATAGGTTTTTTGGACGTGGGGACTCTAATAAAGCATTTGCAAATTCTTCAAACGTACAACCAATTTTGTAGGAAGAAGCGGTGGACCAATCTGCAACTTTATATTTTGCAGCTTCTGTATATGATTTTAACACTTTTTCAAACTCTGCTTTTTTATATTTTAATTTGCGTTCAAATGGTGGAATCAGTTTTATCTTTTGAAAAGAGTCAAATAAAATTTCACCAATTAAAAACTGGGCATTGGCTGGTATGTAATTCTCTACTTTGGCATTTTGTTCAATAAAATTTTGATAAGAGCTTACTACAAATTCAAAATCTTTCAAAGCTGTTTGATATTGTTTTTGATTATATGCAATTTCTCCATTTCGAAATGCAGCCTCAAGATACCTGTCTGGGTCGTGATAGTACATTTTGGTATATTCATCAAAGTAGGTTTTTGCTTTATCGAAATCACCAAAATTCTCATAACATTTGGCTGCAAAGAATAATCCTTTAGAAGCAAACTGAGATCCTGCATCGTGTTGGTATATTGCCAAATAGTTGGTTGCGGCCCGATTCCAATCTTCTAACTCTTCACACAGCAAACCTGCTTTGAAAAGAGATTTGTCTATGAAATTTGATTTTGGAAATCTAAAAGGTAAGGATTCATAAATTGTTAATGCTTTTTCTTTATTCCCAATATTTTCATATTGTAAGGCCGCTTCGAAAAGGGCACGCTCTGCAACGGCAGAATCAGGGGCAATAAATGAAACCTTTTCAAATTCTGCTGCTGCCCTTGAACTGTCTCCTTTTTCTATAAAGAGTTCTGCCACTTTAAATCTGGTTGATGCAATCATTTTATTCGCTTTCTCTACATATCGAGCAGAATCAGGGAAAAGCTGAGAAAGTTTATTAAACCATTGCTCTGCTTCTTCATAATATCCCTGATTAAATGCACACTGGGCAATCATGGTATAAGCCTGAGGAAGGTATCCGTTGGTGGATAAGCCATTAATGACTTGCTGATAAGTTGTTTTGGCTAAGGAGTATTCTCCAAGTTCAAAAAAAATTTCAGCCAATTTCATTAATACCTCGGGGAGCTTTTGACTGTTTGGAAAATATAAATAAAAATCGTTAGAGGCTTGAATTAGATAGGCCTGATAGGGATTAATTACATTTATCGTGTCAACTTTTGTTTTTCCTTTGCCTAAAAAGTTGCTTAATTCCAAAATGGTTGAATCAGAAATGCTGTTCTGCTGTAGGATCTGATTATAGGCTAAAATTCGATTATACGCAGCTAACTCTCTGAATTCAGAATTTGGATATTCCATTAAAAGTTCATAATAAGAATCAGCCGCATCATTAAATTTATCGATTTCATAGAGACATTCGGCTAAGTAGAAAAGGATATTCTCTCTTCTTTCAGAATTTGGAAACTTCTCTAAGTAAGTGCGGTAACGATTGATGGCTAATTGATATTCCAATTTCAATTTAGTTTCTTGAGCTTTTGCTTGAGCTCCGGTTCCAAGGGTATAGAGAGACTCTTCAACGATATCTAAAATTTCTTGACGAAGCTCTCCTTCAGGCATCTGTTTTAACCAGCGACTATCAGGACCGTATTTGGCGATTAATCTCGCTCGAGCTTGGTTGGCTTTTTTCTGGTCCCCTGCTAATTCATAATTTTCTACAATTTTTTGTTGAAATTTAGGAGCCTGGGGATTATCTGGATAAAAATCGATAAGAACTCTAATAGTTTCTATGGCATCGGCATAAAAATTTCGTGCTTGATATTTATCCACTAAATCCATCAGAATTTGAATAGTATAATCTTTATCCTTGCGCTCCTTTAAAAAATCTCTCGCTTTTTTGGCTCCCCCAAATTCGGTAAAACAAATAGCAATGTACTCAATAGATTCTCTGCGTAAATCAGCCTTTGTTTTGCCTAAAAACTCTGAATCTACCTGCTCGAGTAGATTTATATCTTCAATTAAATAAATAAAGGTACTAATGGCTTGAGAATAATGATCTAAATTATAGTGAGACCAACCCAATTTATATAATGCCATATCAAAAAAAGGGCTATCCCAACTGTTGAGTAGATGGCTATAATAATCAATAGCTTTTTCATATACCTTCAAGTCAAAATAGTACTCTCCTAAACGAAAATTAGCTTCTTCAAGGAACTGTTTTTCATCGGTCTCTAAAACAACTTTTTGAAAATACTCTGCTGCCTTTTCCTTATTTCCTTCTTCAAAATGACACAGGGCTATTCTGTATAAAACTTTATCCCGAAAGGAACTATTTGGATATTTATCCAAAATTTTATAACACATCTCAATGGCATCACTCAAATTTATTCGTGGTATAGTTGGCTCATCTATAATAAGACCGCGATCATATTTCTCCAATGACTCTTCATACATCATCATTTCTCGTTGAAACCTAAGAGCTGCGCGTTTAACATATAGTTCGGAAAGCTGAAACATTAGATTAGGCGTAAATTCGTTATTTGGATATTTAGACAGTAGGGTCTCAGAATCAGAGATAGCTCTCGCTAAGTTTCTTATTTTTTTAATATCTTGCCCTGGGGCTTCTTGACCTCTAAGAGAATTAGCTGCAATAATCGCTGCAATTCCAAAAACGAGTCTTAATCTAAAATAAAATTTCAATGATTGAATAAATCTCGTGAGAAAAATGTTAAATCTCATTACAAACTCAAATAATTAATTAACATCTACTGTTCTGCTATGCCTTTAAGATAAAGAACTCTAGCTTTTGCATATTCAGCATAAGCTCGCCAATTTTTTTGTCTCTCTGCTTTCTCGATTTGTCTTCTAAGCTGGGATAAAGTATAGGATACGCTTTTGAAGATTTCTTGTTCTTTAATTATATTCTCTAATAATATTTTCCTTTCTTTTCGCATTCTTTCGAACTCTTCAATGACATATTTAGGTATACCGTTTCCTGTTTTTATATGTATTGTCTCTAATAGATTCGATTCTAAAATCAGAAGTTCTGTTTTTAGGCTCTCAATTCGATTTTCTTCAACAGCCAGTGCCTTTTTAGCCTGATCTAGGATTACAGCAAAATCGTTGGACTTTGGTGCCTTTTTAATGATTTCGTAGTATTCCTTAATAGCAAATTTATAATATCCAAGCTTAAGATAGCACTGGCCCAAAACAAAATGGGCTTCTTCCAAATTATAATAATCTGGATATTCTTTTACAAGTTTATTTAATGCAATAATAGATTTCTGATAATTTTGTAATTTTAACGCTGCCCAACCTATGGTTAAAAGTACATCAGGATAGTCATAAAATAAAGGGGAAATATCTTCAAGATATTTGATGGCTGTTTTGTAACTGGTTAATTCAAAATAAATATACCCTAAGGTTAAACGGGTTGTATCAATAATTTCTCGACGTTCATCACTAATCACAGGGAGCCGTACAATTTTTTTAAAGCTATCTATGGCCTCCCTTAAATTTTTTTTTTTAAATATATAAGCCCACTGGTGTAAAGACCAAAAGGATAAAATTCGCTCCGTTTACCTATGTGTTTAAAAATTTGGGGAGCCAACGCAAAGTTTTTTAAATGAAAGTGGGTTTGACCGGCGTAATAACGTGATTCATTGATCCCATCATGAGTGGAATAGTGGGTCTCAAGAGCTCTGTAAAATTTTAAACTTTTTTTATAATCCTTTTTTTGATAGTTAATCTTTTGGAGACCCAAAAGAGCGTCTGGCAACTGCGGTGTTTTTGGAATTGCTTTTAGAAGGTATCTATACATACGGTCTGCACCATCAAACATACCCATTTCATAAAGACAACTCCCAAGTAGGGAAATCACTTTGTCCAATTTTGAGAATTCCGTATAAAAATCTAAAACAACAATTAAATCAATTGCACTTTTCCAATATAGTTCATCTTTATATTTTTTAAGTGCTTGTTTATATAAATGATTAGCCGCCCGTTCGATCTCAGCCTTTGATTTCCCTTGTTGGATAAATGTTTCTTCACTATTTTTCGATTCATGGTTAATAAAAGGTACATTTTTTGAACCGAAGGAAATTTGGGTAAAAGCAAGATCAATAGCTAAGGCCCATCCTAATATCACTAAGCAATCAATCTTTTTAATTATTTTCATATTACATATAATCAATATGGTTTTTTCTTAGAATCCTTCTCCAAATTTTTACGCATCTTTTCTAAATCCTGATCAGTTTTCTCCCGCTTTTTTTTAATTTCTTCAAGTTTTCGTTCCTCTTCTCTGCGATTTCTCTTAGAGACTTTGGTATTTTTGCTGTTTATCTTTCCTGCCGTAAATTGATAGGTTAAGCCACCAATAATTTTCCAATCAGCGTATTTATGGACAATTTCAGCAGGATCGTTATTTAACTCCTGACTCAGTCCAATATCAACTCCTAAATCAATAATGATATTAAGTGGTCCAACAAATTTAAACCCTTGCGTGAGCCGCATAGAATTATTTCTAAAATTGATGGCTTCATGATTAAAGAATATTTCACTTGTATATTCGGTATAAAAAATAAAAGATTGAACCGGTATTTTAAAACCAAATCCCAGCATTAACTGATCGGTTATTTCATTTGAAAAAATAGTATTAATATTATGATCCAAATAGCCTACATTAGTATGGAATTTAAGTGGAAAAAGTGGGAAGGTGTTGGTCATATCAAAGGTAATGAGTCCCATCACACCCCACGCAACCTGCTCGGAAGAAAATGGTTCAAAAGGTACATTGTGGTTTTGTGCCGTTGGAAAGCTTAAAAAACCCCTTATTCCAGTCTTTATACCAGAAGTTGAAAGGGGAAGCCGAAACTTGAACCCAATTTGAGTATCTCCAGGGGGTCCCCAAATATGTTTTTGATCATCTTGGTAAGGTACAATTTGAGCTGTCAATTCTACAAAAGAGGAAAGCCCATAAGTGAGACCAAAATTTAACGTATGGTCTTTTCCCAGGCCGGAGCCACTTTCACCCTTTAGAAATGAAATAAAGAAAGAGTTTAGATAAAAGGTACCTGATTGCACAGTTTCAGCAGAAAAGACTCTTAACATTCCACGGCCACCATAAAGAGTAGTTTGAGCAACTGATGGTGAAGTAAAAACAATCATTATGGCTATAGTACCAAGTATACGGGATATTCTTTGCATCATTTTCTTTAATTAATTTTAGGTAAATTAAGATTATATTAGTTCTATATCTAATTATAAAATAAAATTTAAAGTATAATGGTAATAATTGCAAGAAATTTTACACAATCTTAATTTTATGATGTAAATTTTGTATTATCTAAAACCATCTATGACGATTCTTCCAATAAGTCTCACTTCGGGTTTCAAATCTCTAAATAACATTTACTATCTTAGATATTATATACTTGATTCTTTTTATATATTTTTTCTATAAAACGTCCTAATGGATAGGTTAAACAAACCAAGATAATACCAGCGATGGAATCTACGGCGTAATGATACTGCATATAAACAACCGAAACACTCAAAGAAAGGATTAACGGGGTTAAAGCCCATCCAATCCATTTTTTATACCGGAACATAAAAATCAAAACGATCCAAACCGCTATTACGTGGGAACTCGGGAAGGCAGCACCAGAAATTGAGGCGTTTTCTTGTATAGCTCTAATAAGATGATCAAAGAATCCCGCTACAGCTCGTTCTGAGTGCAAATATGCCAAGGTTTCATGAGGCCCGCGAGCCGTCAAAAAAAGATATGAAAAATAGCATATATACAAACTCATAGAAAGGTTAAAAACAAAAGAGTAAAATAGTGTTTTATTTTTTTTAATATATAAAACAATTCCTCCAATAGGAACAAGAAAATAGTAAGACCAATATGAAAAAGCCATGAATTCCGTGAGCCATGATCGAAAATATTTCTGTACCCATATCGTAGGATGGCTACCCAAAAGTGTATAATCCCATTTAATTAACCAAGGCTCTAACCAAAACGGGAAAATTACGTTAATGATAATACTAACTTCTTCAAATAGAAATGGGTAAAGAAATAAAGGGTACCAATCTCTAATAGCCGTAAGAATCTTAGAAGAGTTTTTTTCTACAATTTTAATTAAGAAAATCAAAAAACCAATTACAATTAGATGGCCCATAACTAAAAATGGCCATTGGGCGACTCCGTGATGGAAAAATATCAATAGAACAGCTATGAGTCCAAGATAAATGAAAGTAGCATAATCAACCAAACGTAGGGAGTTTTTGAGGTTATGTTTTTGTAGTAGGAGTTTATTTCTATTTAGTTTTGAAATCAGTACTTTCTCGTGAGTCTTCTCAATAAACATAGTTGAAGTTTTATGCACAAGGTTGATGTTCAAAGATATTGAATTTTTATATTACAAAAAGATAAGGTAAAAAGCAAGTTTAATTATTACTAGAATGGAATTTCTATCATTTTTCCTTAGTTTTTCAACGGCCAAGCGCGTAAATATTATTATGGTTCTCAATTAAGGTGAGCTTTCAGTAAAATTTTAAAAAACTCCTTTATTGCTTTAGAAAAAAGTTTCTAGGTCGATAAAAAGGCACAGAAAATGTGCTTAATAATTATATATTCAGTCTTACATTAATACACCAACCCTACAAAAAAGCGGACAGATTTTACGAAATAGTAATATAGATTTAAAAACTAAAATGAGCAGAAAAGTAAAGCGTACAAAGCAAATCCTTTTAGTTGAATATGAGCGCGGTGTTGCTACTCTAACTCAAAAAAGCCTTCAGGAAGCGGGATTTCAAGTGGATATTGCGAATAATGGCTCATTTGCATTGGAAATATTAAATCAAAGAGAGTATGATGCGATTCTTCTAAATTACTCTCTGCCAGACATGAAGGGCATTGAACTGAGTCAAGAGATTCGTCGCAAGGGGATCGAATCGCCCCTGATCGTTATCAATAGGAATGAAGACAAACAGTATGCTTTTAAAATCATGAAATCCGGCGATTATGACTTTGTAGTCAAGAGTCAAGACTCGAACTATATCGTGGCATTACCCTCAACCATTAATATGAGTTTGGAAGGGTACGCATTAACCAAAGAGAAAGAAAGACTACAAAACCAGCTTAAAAACTCCACTAATCATTTGGAAAGGAAAGTTGAAGAGCGCATCAAACAACTCATGGAAATAAACGAAAATTTGAAACAAATGGTTCGAAATAAGGAAGCAGAATTGATTGAGGTACGACAACAATTGATGCAAGCGAGTAAATTAGCAGTGTTAGGTACCTTAGGTGCGGGCGTAGCCCATGAATTAAACAATCCGCTTACCGTGGTTAGCGCTGAAGCAGATGAAATATTAGATGCCGTTGAAGTGGGTTACTATAATCAGGAATTAGCTGTCATCTCTGCAAAGAACATTAAAAATCATGCTGAAAAAATGAGGATCATTATTGACCACATTCGTCAATACATCAGGGATGATAAAAATTCTGGATGGAAACAGCTTTCAATTAATGACCCCATTACAGATGCGCTTATTCTATTAAAAACTCAATTGGATAATTCGGGAATTGAAGTTAATCTTTGTCTTACTGAGAATCTACCAAAAATTTGGGGACAGCATAACAAGTTAGAATCAGTGTTTCAAAATTTAATTATAAATACGAGAGACGCCTTTATTTCTATCGATGACGGTCGGAAAAAACAGCTCATAATCTCTACGTTTCTGAATGAGAATAATAAAATTGTGGTTAAATTTGCTGATAATGCATGCGGAATGTCAGAACCCATTTTGAGCAAAATTTTTAATCCTTTTTTTACAACTAAAGATATAGGCAATGGAACTGGGCTGGGACTCTCAATCGTTCACCGTAATATTAAGGAGCATAGAGGAGATATAGAGGTGAAGTCCAAAGAAGGCCAGGGGACTGAATTTAACATAACTTTTCCCCTAGAACGCAGAAAAAAATCAATTCAAGCCAAAATATAGAGTAGAGTTGGAATCATGAGTGAGTCAAAGAATATATTGATTATTGATGACGAAGAAGTTATCATTGATATATTAAAACGAAGGTTTGCAAGAATGGGTTTTTCAGTGTCTACCGCTTTTGACGGATTGCAAGGCATAGAAGTTATAAAAAAGGAAAATATTGATGTAGTGATCTGCGATATCAAAATGCCTAAAGGCATATCTGGGGTGGAGGTCTTTAACGCGACCAAAAAGTACAATCCAAAGGCCCGTTTCGTTGCTATTTCAGGTCACCTGTTTTCGGATGAATCGATACAAGGTATTATTAAAGATGGGGCCTCTTTATTCATCAAAAAACCGTTTCCTTCTTTAGGGGAGGTAACTCAAAAAATTGCGGCATTAGTGGAAAGCAAAAATTAAACCCAAATTCGGACATCTGGGTTATCATCCTTCAAAGCATGAATCAATAGTTCTACAGCATATTTTCCCATCCTCCATAACGATTCTTTTGCTTTAACAGCAATAATCAATTTATCATTTTAATAGAGTGCGTACACTAACGGGGCTGTCACAAGTTTCAAGGAGGATGGTCTCCCCTACGGCCTACATGTTGCTCTGTACTACAAATCTGCAACACGTTGTTTTTTTAGCAAAGTTTTTTTATCTGA
>JBHIAC010000067.1:0-16980 GCA_046758365.1 bacterium | reverse complement strand
CCCTCTAAATTTTCAGCCATAATCATCTCGCGCATGGCCCAAATGCGATCACCAAAAAACATGTGCTCAGTACGGCAAAGGCCAATGCCCTCAGCACCAAATTTGATCGCCATCGCCGAATCAGACGGGGTATCTGCATTAGTTCGAACCCGCAATCTTCGGATTTCATCGGCCCAAGTCAATAATTGTTGGTAATATTCATTTCTCTCCGGGTCAATAGTAACCAATGGTAGTTGCCCTTCATAAACAAGACCTTTGGTGCCGTTTAGGGTAACCCAGTCTCCTTGCTTCAACATTTTATCTCTAAATGTAGCTGTTTTATTTTCCAGGTCAATGTTTAAATCGCCACAGCCAACGATGCAGCATTTCCCCCAACCTCTGGCGACCAAGGCCGCGTGGCTGGTCATGCCTCCTTTGGAGGTCAGAATGGCTTGAGCCGGTTTCATTCCGTGAACATCTTCGGGACTGGTTTCCTCTCGGACAAGAATGACTTTTTCACCTTTTGTACCAAGCTGTTCAGCCAAATCGGCTGTAAATACAATTTTCCCAATTGCCCCTCCAGGGCCTGCGGGTAAGCCTTTTGCAATAGGGGTATTTTCTTTCTCAGTTGCGGGATTAACCATAGGATGTAAAAGTTCATCCAATTGTGAGGGTTTCACGCGTTTAAGAGCTTCCTCTTTAGAGATTAATCTTTCCCTCTGCATTTCGACAGCCATTCGAGTAGCGGCAATTCCGTTCCTTTTACCTATCCTGGTTTGCAGCATTAAAAGTTTGCCATTTTCAATGGTAAACTCCAAATCTTGCATATCACGATAATGAGATTCCAACTTATCGCGATATCCTTCCAGTTCTTTATAAACCTCGGGCATTATTTCTTCAAGTGATGGGAACTGTTTGTTATTTTCTCGTTTAGACCTAATGTTTATAGCATAAGGCGTTCTAGTGCCTGCCACCACATCTTCGCCTTGGGCATTAATTAACCATTCACCATAAAAATAGTTCTCACCTGTGGCTGGGTCTCTCGTAAATGCTACCCCGGTTGCTGAGCGATTACCTGTGTTTCCAAATACCATGGATTGAACATTCACTGCAGTTCCCCAATCATTCGGGATACTTTCTATTTTACGATATGCAACGGCTCGCTTTCCGTTCCAAGACTGAAACACAGCAGCAATACCGCCCCACATTTGCTCGTAGGAATCGTCAGGAAATTCTTTGCCCAAAACTTCCTTGACTTTAATTTTCATTCTTGTGGTGAGTTCTTTGAGGTCGTCAGCGCTTAAATCGGTATCACTTTTATAGCCGTTTTTTTCTTTCATTTCCTCGAGCAAACGTTCAAGTTGTGCCCTCACACCCTTGCCTTCTTCGGGTTCAATACCCGCGGCTTTTTCCATAACCACATCACTGTACATGGAAATAAGTCTTCGGTAGGAGTCGTATACAAACCTTTCGTTGTTTGTCTTTTTTATCATGCCAGGGAGGGTTTTGGAAGTCAGTCCCACATTCAATATGGTTTCCATCATACCTGGCATGGACAGTCTTGCCCCGGACCGTATTGAAAATAGCAGTGGATTCTCAGGATCTGAAAATTTCGATCCCATGATACTTTCAACTTTACGAATCCCTGCTTCTACTTGATTTTTTAATTCTTCAGGATATTTTTTTTGATTTTGATAATAGTAAGTGCAAACCTCTGTAGTAATTGTAAACCCTGGCGGGACCGGAAGACCTAAGTTAGACATTTCCGCTAAATTGGCCCCCTTGCCTCCTAATAGGTTTTTCATATTTGCACTACCATCAGCTTTTCCATCACCCAAAAAATAAACGTACTTATTATTTGACATAGAGCTCTCCTTCACATTTCGACATAGTGTTGATAAATGTTCTATTGTTTTTATTCCATATTTAAATCAGACTACTACTTTTTTTTAGACTCTTCAGCTTTTAACAGAGAATAATATTCATCTAAATTAGAAAGTACTTCTACAGCTCTTTTAATCACCACATCATCATCAAAGCTTGCTTCCACTTCAGCGCGTGTTCCCCATAATTTTGCTGAAATTTCTTGTTTCAGTTCCTGTTTAATAAATTCTTCACTTCGTTCAATTTTCTTAATTTTTTGGCCTATAATAATTGAACGGAGTTCATCGATTTTAGGAGAAATGGATGCAAGATAATCGCTCTGTTCCGCAATCTCTTCTAAATTCTGTAAAGCAACTTCTGCCTCTGATGTGTACTCAAAACCTTTATCTTTTAAGAAATTATCAAATTCATTCAGCATCTTTTCGGAAACTTCAAATCCACGTTGTAAATCAGGATGTTTAGCTGCATATATAACTGCGAATTGAAACGGCATGGTTTTACGGAGTAATTCAATTTCAAACCGATTCAGGTTTTCATTTTGAACAATAATATCTGGCGTTATCCCGCTGCCGCCGTAAACTTTCCTTCCATTTGCTGTATAAAAAACCTTTTTTTGCTGTTTTTTTTTCTCTACTTCTGCTGATGAATTATCAGAACGTTCTTTATTAATTATTTCAGGGTGAACAAATTGCTCATGGTCGCCTGAGAGTAGTAAAATATCTTCAGGATTTTTTAAAAATCGTTTTGCATCTTGAATAGAGCGTCCACTAGGTACTAAATATCTAGCGGTTGTAATTTTCAAAGCAATATCTCCAGAAATGGGTATTACCGTTTGTACTAATCCTTTTCCAAAAGTATTGGTCCCGATTATCACTCCTCTATCCAAATCTTGTAAGGCTCCAGCTACAATCTCTGAGGCAGACGCACTTAATCTGTTAACCAATATTACCAACGGCATATCTTCCAAAATAGGAGTTTTCTCTGAAAAATACTCTTGCAAAGAACCCTGCGACCTACCCTGCGTAGAAACAATTAACTTTCCTTTCGGTATAAAATTTTCACATACATTAACAGCCGCTTCCAACAGACCTCCTGGATTAGAGCGGAGATCTAAAATGAGAGATTTAAGATTATCTTTTTTCAATTTACGAATAGCTTTTCCGATGTCTTTGCCTGCATGTCGAGAAAAATGACTCAATCGAATATAACCGATTTCATCTTTTATGAAGCCTGCATAAGCGACATCCGTAATAATAATTTCAGCCCGAATCAAACGAAATTCGATAGGTTCATCCTCACCTTCTCGAGCAATTTTTAGAAAAACCTCGCTCCCAATTTCTCCTCGAAGTAGATTGGCAACACCTGTAATGCTCATTCCTTTGCTGTTTTTGCCATCTACTTCAATAATTTTATCACCTTCACGAATACCTGCTCTAAGAGCCGGGGTACCATCAAAAGGAGGCTCTACGACAGTTGGCCAACCGCCTCGCATCCCAATGCGCATTCCCAATCCACCATATTTACCCGAAGACATAATCTGAAGCTCAGTATTATCATCCTTTTCAATTAATACGGTATAAGGGTCTAAAGTGGAGAGCATTCCTTCGAGGCCTGCTCGCATAAATTTTGTAGGGTCGACTTCCTCTACATATTTTTTTGAAATTTCTTGATAAACACGACCAAAGACTTCAATATTTTTCTGGATTTGGTGATAGTAGTCGGGACTATACGCAGATACCCAACTAGTGACCCAGCCACCGATGGTGACTAACCCAATAATCAAAATGATAATGGCTGAGATTTGCTTTTTAGTCGACATAAAATACCTCCATAAAATTATTAATACTCCAGTTATGTCTATATCATGGATCAAATTTTTAATCTTGATTGTGTAAGTTTATAAATTTCTTTTTGTATTAAATTTATTGGTCTATCTCCACTTATGATAATAAATCTATTAGGTTCCCGGCGCGCGATATTTAAATAACCTTCTCTTACTCTTTGATGAAACTTCAAATCTTCTTGTTCCAAACGATCTATAATTGTGCCGGTTAAGTTTTTTCTTTCTAAAGCCTTCTCAGGTTCTAAATCTATCAGAAAAGTCAAATTTGGTTTAATCCCCTGAGTTACAAATTCATTTAAACTAAGTATGAATTCCAAATTGAGCTGTCTTGCATATCCCTGATAAGCGGTGGTGGAATCATAAAAACGATCACAGATAACAATACCGCCGCTTTTTAGATGTGGAATAACCATTTCGGCTACTAATTGTGCCCGTGCCGCGGCATATAGCAAAACTTCAGTTGCGGCAATCATTTTATTATGTTTTGTATCTAATAAAACCTTTCGTACCTTCTCAGATATTTCCGTTCCACCAGGTTCTCGAAGAAAAAGAATGGGTAATCCTTCGGCCATTAATCTTTCTTTTAATAAATTGGCCTGAACCGTCTTTCCTGCAAAATCAATACCTTCAAAAGTAATTATATAGCCTTTCACATCTGTCTCATGAAAAATAATTTTGGAATTAAAGGTCGATAATTTTCCATTTTCCACCTTTAAAGCGCCGGTAATTTATTACAGACCTTATTGTTTCGTCTCCTAAGTGGACTAACCACAAAGCCATAAGAGAAAATTTAAAAATAAACACCAAAACCCAATTTAGTCCAATTTCTAAAAATAAAACACTTGCGATAGTGAGCCACATGAGCCATTTTAAATCGCCAGCGCCCCGTAAGTTGCCCATCAAAACTCCGTCTATGGCTTTGGGTATTTGAACAAGAGCAAAGACAATGATTACCACGGCTCCCAATCGCACTACTTCTGGATCAGAAGTAAAGAGGGTGATCAACTGTTTTGACAAAATTACCATCAATAGAAAAACGACAAAAGAAAAAACAGAAACTACCCAACTGGCCGTTTGAGCAGTTTTTTCAGCCACTTGTCTTTGTTCTGCACCCAAATTTTTACCCATTAGAGTCATAGCGCCTAAAGCGAATCCCATATAAAACATGGACAAAATTGCTTGAATTCTTAAAAAGACCTGATGGGCAGCCAGTACGGTTATCCCCATAACAGCCGCATAGCTGGTCACTACCAATTGACCAAAAGCCCAGACCAATTGTTCAATGGTTGTTGGAACGCCTGCATTAAACAATCGTTTAAAGGTCTTAAAATTTGGCGTTGTTAGTTCTCTGAAAGAAAGAAAAAGAACAGACTTACGACTTCGTAACAAATAAAGCGTAGCACAAAATCCACAGGAATGAGCTGTACCCATTGCCAAAGCGGCTCCTCGGACTTCCAACCGGGGAAAACCGAACAACCCGAATATAAAGATAGGAGCTAAAATCAAATTCAGCGAGTTAACTGAAAGATTAATGGTCATCGCCTGGCGAGTATCTCCTGCTCCTCGAACAATACCCAAAGCGACAAAATTGGTGAGAACTAATGGCGCAAAAAGGGCCACCGTTCTTAGATATACTATTCCTGCTTCTTGTGCCTCTGAACCACCTTCTTTTATTAATTTAAAAATATTCGTTGCGCCAAAATACCAAACAATGGCAATTAATACAGCCATGATGATGCCCAGCATCAAGGCTTGGCCTAAGATGTGGTTCGCTTCCCAATGATTATTAGCGCCTAAATATCGGTTAATAATGATAGAGCTTCCAACGATAAATGTCAAAAGAACAGTTAAAACGACTATAATAACTTGCACTGCCATTCCCACACCTCCAAATGCGGCTGCACTTATTTTGCCTATGAGAATGGCTTCAATAGTCCACATAAAAGTTTGCGATGAGAGATCTATCACCGCCGGTAAGGAGGTTTTCAGTACACTCTTAAGGTGAGAGTTATCCGTCAAATCTTATTCTATCCTGCTATAAAATAATCCTGTATTTAAATATTTTTACTTTATATCGAAAACCACCGCCTTAAATTTAATTTATTAATCGTAGTATTCTAAACCTAAGTGGGTGATGAGTTCCTCGCCCTTCAAATATCTAAGCGTATTTTTTAGTTTCATCAATTGAATAAAAAGATCATGCTCAGGATATAATCCTTCTGCAGACATGGGACTTTTGAAATAAAAGGATAACCATTCTTGGATGCCTTTCATACCACTTCGGGCGGCTAAATCCAAAAATAAAACCAAATCTAATACTATTGGAGCTGCCAAGATGCTATCTCGACAGAGAAAATCTATTTTAATCTGCATAGGATATCCCAACCATCCAAAAATATCAATATTGTCCCAACCTTCTTTATTGTCTCCTCTCGGTGGATAATAATTTATTCTTACTTTATGATATATATCGCCATAAAGCTCAGGATAAACATTTGGTTGAAGTATGTATTCTAGCACACCAAGTTTGCTCTTCTCTTTTGTTTTGAAGGATTCAGGATCATCCAGAACTTCGCCGTCACGGTTACCTAAAATGTTAGTAGAAAACCAGCCTGAAAGTCCTAAGTACCGCGCTTTTAGTCCAGGCGCTAATATAGTTTTTATTAAAGTTTGGCCTGTTTTGAAATCTTTACCTCCAATAGGAACCCCTTTCATTTTGGCAAATTCGATCATGGCTGGAATATCTACTGTAAGGTTTGGCGCACCATTTGCATAAGGAATCCCTTCTGCAATAGCAGCATAAGCATAAATCATGCTGGGGGCAATAGCCGGATGGTTTTCTTTCATGGCTCTTTCAAAACTTACCAAATCTTTGTGTACTGACTCTTGATTCATAAAAACCTCGGTACTACCACACCAAACCATTACCATTCTAGTCAAATTATGTAAACGTTTAAAGTTTTGGATATCCTCCCTAATATGTTCTGCGAGATCCCATTTGGTTTCTCCTGATTTTACATTCTCACCGGTAAGCATTTTGACATATTTTTGATCAAAAACAGCTCTCCAAGGTAAAATTGCTTCCAATTCAGGCTTGACCTGATCCAACAGAGATTTTTCCAACACTCCTGCATGCAGGGCAGCTTCATAACAATTTTCTCGGTAAATATCCCAACCACCAAAGACTAAGTCGTTTAAATCTGCTAAAGGTACAAAATCTTTTACCTTTGGAACTCGGTTTTCTGTTCTTTTTCCTAAACGAATAGTCCCCATTTGAGTCACTGAACCAATAGGCTGTGCAATACCCTTTCGAACCGCTTCTACACCTGCAATAAATGTAGTACTTACAGCCCCTAAACCAGGCAGCAAAACACCTAACTTGCCCTTGGGTTCCTCGATTTTAATCTCTTTACTTTCCACAACTTCCCTCCTAATTTTTTGTAAAAATTAAAATATTCTTCATAGTTAGAAAAAAGTTAGTGTACCATTTTTTTGACATTTTGTTGACCAATTTACATTTTGTATTTTTCATTTTGCAATTTTATTATTATTAATCTCCTATCATATCCAGCTCAGCTTGACTTAGTTTTTCTCTTTTTTTACCGTTTTCTGCCACCCAAATATGATAAACCCTTTGAATGGCAGTAACGTTGGCAAAAACTGCAATAAGCATAATTGCAAGAATGAGCGTGTAAATATGAAAAATTGCACCAAAACCGATATAAACCACACGTTCAGGGCGTTGCATGATTCCAACTTTACACTTAAACCCCAAAGCTTCGGCCCGCGCTCTTATATAGCTCACCATAATTGATCCGCCTAAGGCAATGGAAACCGCTATGGAAGTAATAAACCAATCTTCTTTAACAAAATAATACGCCAGGCCGAAAAACATGATAACTTCAGCGTACCGATCTAACGTGGAGTCATATAGGGCGCCAAATTTAGTTACCCGATTGGTTGCCCGAGCGACTTTACCGTCGATAATATCAAAAGTCCCAGCCAATAAAATGATGGCTCCTGCAATCCGTAAATAGCCAGTAGCAAACAAAACGGCTGCACCAAGAGTTAGAATAAACCCTATGGTGGTGAAAAAATTTGGATTGAGTTCTAAACTTATAAAGAATTCAATAACAGGATTTATTAGTCTTAGATACCAATTTTTTATTCCATCCGGCAGAACGTTAATTTTTAACTTAAAAATATTAAATGGAGCCAAATTATGATCTCCTCTTTACTTTCCCTTCAATAACTAAAACAAACTCCCCTTTTAAATTTATCTGCGAAAGTTTCGATATTAAATTGCAAAGAGTCCCCCGGTGTACCTCTTCAAATTTTTTTGTTATTTCCCGAATGATTGCTGCCTGTCGATTTCCAAAAAATGATTCTAGGTCTTCAAGTGTTCTTAAAAGACGATGTGGCGATTCGTAAAAAATAAGCGTTCTTGTTTCGTTTTTTAATCCTTCTAATCGTTTTCTACGTCCCTTTTTATTCGGCAGAAATCCTTCAAATGTAAATCTATCTGTTGGAAGCCCCGACAAAATTAGGGCCGGTACAAAGGCGGTTGCTCCGGGAATTGTTTCAATAGATACATGGTTTTTAATACATTCACGAATCAATCTGAAAGCTGGATCTGAAATCCCAGGCGTACCAGCGTCCGAAACAACCGCAATCTTTTCACCGTTTTTAAACCTCTTAAGTAGATACGGTATCTTTTTCTCTTTATTAAAATCGTGATAACTGGTGGTCGGGGTTTTAATGTTATAATGCTCCAAGAGTATCCGTGTGTATCGCGTGTCTTCAGCAGCAATTAAATCAACTTGTGAAAGAACTTCAATAGCTCGAATGGTAATGTCTTTTAAATTACCAATAGGTGTACTAACAACATATAAGGTGCCTGTTCTTAATTCATTTTCTGGTTCATTCATGGCCTAAAAAGCTAACCTTAAAAAATCTTACTCAAGGAGCATTGGCAACTTTTACCGGTACACCGAAACCTCCTGCTTAGAAAATAATCTAATACAACTCTACAATCCATTTGCCATCGTGTTCTGGATTTGGTATTACTTTCTGAGATTTTGTAGAAACGACTAAATCTAAATCTTCTAACACTAAATAGCCAATTAGCGCTGGAGTCATCTCATCATTTTCTATTACTGACATTTGAGTTTCTCGTCCTTGAATATTAATAACTGCTCCTGCAAAAATTCTTCTTTTTGCTTCGCCATTAGCTGTAATCACATTTCTTGAATGTGAATACATCAAACCCAGTTTAGTAATAACCTCTTGTGGCAAACATAAAAATGCGGCACCTGTATCTACTATTGCTTCTATTTTTACTGTTCTTATTGCATCCTCTTGAATCGTACCTTCAGAGGCTTTTAGAATATCACCAAAATTTTTTATTATTACTTTTTCAGTTATTTTTTCCACTTTTCACTTCCCTTTAAATTATAATCAAAGTTCAAATGGAGCCTCATCCTCAACCATGGTGATTTTTTCACCGTTTTTCTCTAAAACTTCCTTTAAACTTTTTCGGATAATTTCCATGGCTTCATCTACCAAATCTTTGGTTAAATTCAACGAAGGTCGAAAACGCACAGAGCGTTTACCGCAACTTAATGCAATGAGCCCGTTTTTAAATGTGGTTCGGAGATAGTGGGTTCTAATCTCTCCCGTTGGCAGGTCAAAGGCAATCATGAGACCTCGGCCCCGCACATTGGTCACGAAACCTTCAAACTCGTTCTGAATTTTCTTTAGTTCATTCAGAAAATATTCTCCTACGTTTTTTGCATTTTCAACGAGTCTCTCATTCACAATGATTTCGAGGTACTTGCGAAATCGCACCATATCCACCAAATTTCCGCCCCAGGTAGAATTTATGCGGGTGGATTCATGGAATACGTTATTTTCAACTTCGTCAATTCTTTTACTGCAAAGGAAACCGCAAACCTGAGTTTTTTTACCAAAGGCAATCAAGTCTGGCTTAACCCCAAAATGCTGATGACCCCATATTTCGCCTGTTAAACCGATACCGGTCTGGACTTCATCAAAAATTAACATAATTTCGTTTTCATCGGCCGTTGTCCGTAGCTGCTGGAAAAATTCCTTGCGGAAATGATTGTCGCCGCCTTCTCCTTGAATAGGCTCGATTATAATAGCCGCAATATCATCCGGATTATTTTTGATGGCTTCTTTAATTTCTTGTACGGCTTTTTTTTCAACAGCCTCTACCTTTTCTAAGTTAGACTCATTTAAAGGAAAAGTAATTTTGGGATTGGTTATTCTTGGCCAGTTAAATTTAGGAAAATATTTAACTTTTCGGATATCAGCCGTATTGGTTAAAGAGAGGGTATAACCAGTTCTTCCGTGAAAAGCTTCTTTAAAATGAATGACTTGTGTTCCCTTTTCTTCTCTATACCCTTTTTCAAAATTTTTTCGAATCTTCCAGTCAAAGGCCGCTTTGAGAGCATTTTCCACTCCGAGGGCACCGCCTTCAATTAAAAATAAATAAGGCAAGTAATCCGGCATAACATACTTAGAGAAAGTTGATACAAACTCCGCCATCTCAACAGTGTAAAAATCTGAATTGGAGGGCTTCATTATAGCTACGCTGAGAATTTTTTCCTTAAACTCTGGGTTGCTCATTGCAGGATGATTATGCCCGATGGGTGCTGTAGCAAAGAAGCTAAATAAATCTAAGTAGCGTCGATTATTCAAAGAATCGTACAGATAACTACCCTGGCTTTTCTGCAAATCCACAACCATTTGATTAAATCCATCTACCAGCATGTGTTTTTTCAAAATCGGAAATACTTGATCCGGGGTAAGCTTAAGCATTGATATTTCTCCTAATTTATTCATATATCTTTTGGTAATAATCGTGAACCGTGTTTCACAGTTAAAATGTCTATCTGTTTCGGCTTCATGCGCTAAATAATTCGATAAGGTCCCTCAAATACCTCCCTATCTTCTGCATTATATTCAGGTACTTTTCTTCCACCTTTGCATCCTCAATTTAATAACTCGAATGTAAATAAATACTTTTATTCAAAATTAATTATCGATTATCAATTTGTGCCCGCTGCAATTTTCCTGAATAGTCCACAAAAACCGTTTTTGTTTCGGTGTAGAATTCATAGACTTCCCAGCCGCCTTCCCGGTGTCCGTTTCCGGTCTCTTTTACACCGCCAAAAGGCATGTGAGCTTCAGCACCGATGGTTGGGCCATTTATGTAAGTAATGCCTGCTTCAATATCTCGCATGGCTTTAAAAGCTAAATTAACGTCCTGGGTGTATAGGGAAGAAGAAAGACCGTATTTGGTGTTATTTAAAACTCTTACAGCTTCTTCAAAAGTTTTTACCCGGATAACTGAAAGAACTGGCCCAAAAATCTCTTCTTTGGCAATTCGCATATCTGGCGTAACCTCAGTAAAAATTGTTGGTTTATAAAACCAGCCATTCTTATACTCTCCTTCGTTGTAAATTTCTCCACCTGTCACCAGCTTGGCGCCTTCTGCTTTTCCCACGCCTACATATTCATCTACAATCTGTTGTTGGCCTTTATTAATTAGGGGACCGACATCAGTGTCAGGTTTTAGACCATCGCCTAATTTTAATTTTTCCGTTTTACTAATCAGCCTATCCAAGAATGTGTCATAAATTCCTTCCTGTAAAATGAGTCGGCTGGTAGCGGTACAGCGCTGCCCCGTGGTGCCAAAGGCCCCCCACAAAACTCCTTCTAAAGCCAACACTAAATCTGCATCATCCAGGACAATTTGAGCATTTTTCCCACCCAACTCCAGAGAAACACGTTTGAGTGTATCGCTAGCCGCTTTGGAAATGGTTTTGCCAACGGCTGTGGAACCTGTGAAAGAAATCAAATTTACATCTGAGTGATTAACTAATGGGATGCCAACCTGGGTACCGCCGCCGTGGACTAAATTAACAACTTTAGGAGGTACGCCAGCTTCTAAAAGAATTTTTATCAAAGTAGTACCAGTTAATGGGGTATCGCTAGCGGGTTTAAAGACAACACAATTTCCACACACCAACGCAGGGAAAATTTTCCAGGTCGGAATAGCCATGGGAAAATTCCACGGGGTAATAATCCCAGCTACCCCCACGGGTAAACGAATGGACATGTTGAATTTGTTGGGTAGCTCTGAAGGCGCCGTATGACTAAACAATCGCCGTCCTTCGCTTGCCGCGTAGTAAGCCGTGTCAATTCCCTCCTGCACATCGCCGCGGGTTTCTTCTAATACTTTACCCATTTCGCGGGTCATATTTCTTGCAATTTCTTCCTTGCGTTTAGCCAATAGGTCGCCTGCTTTTTTGATAATTTCACCCCGTTTAGGTGCTGGTGTTAATCGCCATTCATCAAAGGCTTCGCGAGCCGATTTTACGGCCACGACAACATCCTCTTTCCCAGATTTGGGGAACACTCCAACGACTTCTTCCCAATTGGCTGGATTGCGATTTTCAAAGGTTTCACCACTTAATGCTTCCACCCACTTTCCACCAATGTAGTTTAAATATTTGTTACTCATCGCTAACCTCTTTTACATTAAAGGTTCAAAAGTCGTGTAGTCATATTATACTTTAAAGTATGTGTGCTATTAAATACAAACTTAAAATAGTAGCAAATATTTGATAAAAAGTCAAGCGGAAAGGCAGGACAGATTGGTGAAATTTTAAAGAATGCAACAATTAAGAAGCAAACCCTTCACAACTTTTGTTTTAAATTTATCTATTAATAAACTTTAATAACATAAAATCAGAGCCTTACCCAATTTGTGTGCCGGCGCCAACAACCTTTTGATTTAATTCAGAATTATTTTCAATATTCACATTCTTCCAAAGAATGGATTTAGAAATAAAAGAATTCTGTCCGATCCGACAATTGTCACCCAATACCGAATTAGATAACTGTACACCATCTTCTATGGTGCAGTTATCCCCAAGCATTACATTGCCTTCAATTTTCACCCTTTTACCAATTTGGCAGTCCTTACCCAGCCAGACACCTTCATGGAATGTTTCTTTGACTTCCAATTTAATTTTACCATCAAACCAATCCCAGTGTACAAATTGATAAGTTTTTAAATCGCCGATATCTCTCCAATAGCAATCACTGACATATCCGAACAACGGTTTTCTTTCCTCCAGCAATTTTGGAAATAGGTCTCGAGCAAAATAATATTTTTTATTTTTGGAGATTAACTCCAGAGCCTTAGGTTCCATGACATATATACCCATATTGACCGTATCGCTAAATATCTGCCCCCAGGCTGGCTTTTCTAAAAATCTGGAGACCCTACCTTTTTTATCTGTAAACGTGATTCCAAAGGGAGAGGGATTGTCAACATGGGATAACGCCATGGTTAATAAAGCTTTTTTTTCTTTATGGAATTTAACAAAACGTGAAATATCTAAATCAGTGATAACATCGCCAGAGACCACTAAAAAAGTATCTTCAATTAATGATTCAGCTTGCTTAACTGCTCCAGCGGTTCCGTAATCTTGGTCAGGGGTAATATAAGATATTTTCACACCATATTTTGAACCGTCTCCAAAATGGTTTCTAATATACTCAGGGAGGTAAAATAGAAGCATGATAATATCTTTAATTTCATGGTATTGAAGAAGCGTAAGGGTGTGTTCCAAAATTGGCCGATTGACTACCGGTGCCATAGGTTTGGGTACATTGCAAGTGAGCGGGCGCAGCCGGGTTCCTAAACCACCAGCCAGAATTACAGCTTTCAAGTTCGATCCCTTAATATTTCTAGAAAATTAAAAAGCTCGAACAGGCGTTCTCGCCTGAACCGATTTTTAGACTTTGAAAAATTTATACTATTTTTATATCATTAATTTTAAACAAAGGATAAGTTCAAATCAGCACAAATTGAGGCCTGCTTTTTCATCGAACAAGGACGTGCTATGGAGCATTATTGGGATTTTTCGGCCGGATTTCTTGGCCGAATGGTCTCCCCTGGTAAAATTTCATGACTCATATAATCTTCGGCTTTTAAATAAGGGTAAAGAATACTATTTTTTCCTATTTTAAAATTAGGTGGGATTTCCGCTCCTTTACCGACTACAACGATTCCACAGGAAAGATGATCGGGATTTTCTTTGTTTGGAGTTTCTGCGGAATCCACCCCCAAAATCGTTTTCTCACCTACGGTTACTTTTTTATCCAAAATACTCTCAATCACCTGCGCCTCGGCTAAAATCCGAGAATCATGCATGACGACGGATTCCACTACTTTTGCACCTCGACCCACATATACGCCCGGAGAAAGAATGGAATTATCAACATGACCCTCAATCATGCAACCCGATGAAATTACGGAATTTCTGACTGAACTTTTAGGAGACAAAAAAGTCGGAGGGCGATCCCCTAACCGACCTTCTTCCTCTACGTTAGTTCGCATGCCCCAATTCTCCAAATCTAATCCGGAGGTGCTGTCCAGCAAATCCATGTTTGCATCCCAAAAGGCTTTGATCGTCCCTACATCGCGCCAATAACCTTTGAAAGGGAAGGCAAAAACCCTATCATTTTTGACGGCTGTTGGAATGATGTTTTTTCCAAAATCGTGTTCTTTATGGGTGCGTAGAGCGTTCAGCAAATATAGGGTGTCGAATACATATATGCCCATGGAAGCTAAATTGCTGCGCGCTTTCTCTGGCTTTTCTTCCCAACCAATGATTTGATGATTATCATCCGTTTTGGCAATTCCAAAATGCACGGCCTCTTTCCACGGTACCTCCATCATACCAATGGTTAAATCCGCTCCTTTGGCTTCATGAAACTTGAGCAGTTGAGCATAATCCATGTGGTAAATATGGTCGCCGGAAAGAATTAAGATTCGTTTAGGATTGTGCCCTTCAATAAAATCAATATTTTGACGTACAGCATCAGCCGTACCTTTGTACCAGTCAGAAACTTTTTGACCTGTTCTCGGTGGTAATATTTTAGCGCCACGAATGCGTCCAATAAAATCCCATGGCGCCCCTGTACCAATGTGTTCCATAAGAGAGAGTGGCTTGTATTGTGTGAGCACTCCTACTGTATCCAGGCCAGAATTCATCACATTACTTAGAGTAAAGTCAATAATTCGATAGATGCCACCAAACGGAACCGCTGGCTTCGCTCGATCATAGGCTAAAATATTCAATCGGCTACCTACACCACCAGCTAACAACATCACCAAGGTGGAATTCATTGGATGACTACTCCTGATTCATATTTACGTCTTTGAAAATCTTTTTCTTTTAATGAAGGATAAATTATGCTGTTTCTGCCAATTTGAATACCAGATGGTATCTTAGTATGGTGACCAATGAGAGTAACTCCAGACTTCAGAATTTCAGGGTATTCCCGGTTAGGGGTTATAGCATTTCCCTTTCCGATGTAACAATCAGCTCCGATTTGAACCTCACAATCTGTGATAGTTTTCTCCGTCGTTGAACCGGTTTTAACCTCCGTGTCAAAAAACAAAATTGAATCGGAAACCTTTGCGCCCTTTTCAATTTTTACCCCTGGAAATAATATGCTTTGGTGAACTTCACCATTTATTCTGCAGCCATTGTGAATCAAAGAATCTTCCAGGACAGCACTGCTGCCTATCCAGGCTGGTGGTCTATCCCGAAGACAATCATGGTCCAAATTTGTTCGTACCTCCCATTCATCTAAATCTATCTTAGGATGTTCACCCAGCAAATCCATGTTGGACTGCCAGTATTCATCAATGGTGCGGGCATAAGCCCAATAGTCATTAAATTTATATCCATAGACTTTGTATTTCCCCAACATCTTTGGAATGATGTCACGACCAAATTCATGTGACTGAGAATTTCGGGCATTATCTTCTAAGACTTGGTACATTACAGACGGCCTAAAAAGATAAATAGTTAAACTGGCCCAATGAAATTGGACATCTGAGGGCTTCTCCTTATAATCCAGAACACGACCACCGGATTTTCCATCCTCACCATCAATCTCTGCTACTCCGAACCGACGGCTCTCTTCGGGTTTTATGGGTAAAAAAGCAATGGTTAAATCCGCATCCTTTTCTCGATGGTAAGAAAGCATGGGTTGATAGCTCATTTTGTAAATGTGATCGCCAGAAAGAATTAACACCGTGTTGGGATTGTGTTCTTGAATAAACTCCAAATTCTGGTAGACCGCATCAGCGGTGCCTTTGTACCAGTCATTTGCTTTATGTCCGGTGAAAGGTGGAAGCATGGTAGCCCCCCGATTTCTGCCCACAAAATCCCACCATGAGCCAATCCCGATGTGGTTAATCAAAGAGAATGATCGGTATTGACTCAAAATACCAATATTTTCAATTCCAGAGTGCATGAGATTGCTTAAAGCGAAATCAATGACTCGATACATCCCACCGAACGGTACCGCAGATTTTGGTCGTGATAATGTCAGTACACTCAATTCATCGACCCGCCCACCGGCGAGAATCATGGCTATTACGTTTTTCATAAGAACGGATTACATGAATTATATGGTAATAAAAACGAATCTTCTTCTAACATATCCTAATAATTTTCATTTGATGGGAATTTATATATCTATGAAATTCATTCTTAAAGGTTTATCAAACAAAAAGGTTAGCTTTTGATTCTTTTTTCAATAAACCAACCTACTCCGAATATAGTCACCCCTAGCATAGCAAATTTAAATTCAGCAGATAAATTATCTTGTGAGAATCCAAGGTAAAGACCGAACAACACTTCAATCAGCCCGATAGCTTGCAATCCTTTAGCAATGAACCACATAGTTTTATAAGTTAGTCGATAAGTATAGTGAGTTTCAGGTATCAAATAATTATACCAATTTTTATTCAGATAAGCAAGTAAAATTGATATAAACCTCCGGGATCTCGGGAGACTCCAGGAGTTATGTTTAAATAGATTTAAACCTCAGAAAGCCATTTTATGACCGCTATAAATAAAAAATCCCACCACACATTGGGTAGGATTTATATTGGGTGAAAAATAATTTCTTTTGTTTAAGCGGGCAAAAAGGAATCCGGTCGTCCCCACTCCTCTTTCTCTTCACGGAATTTTATGCTTTTATCTATTAGAAGCTGACCATCTTCTGCCAAAGTAATTCTGACTCTTTCCAGAGGTCTTGGAGCAGGGCCTTCAAAATTCACCCCTTCTCGAGTGAAGCCGCTGCCGTGGCAGGGACATTTATACTTGTTTTCAGCTTCCAACCAACGTGGCGTGCAGCCTAAATGGGTACATTGGGCA
>JBHIAC010000066.1:0-17209 GCA_046758365.1 bacterium | reverse complement strand
CAGCCGGTTTGATAATTAGTGAAGAGGATATCTTTAAACAACTTCAGCGGCGTCAAATGGGGTATGGCCGAGGCGGTCGGATGAAAATAGAGAGCGACCGTGCGCGGATCCTTTCGGGTGTTCGATTTGGAAAGAGCTTAGGCAGCCCCATAGCTCTTCTTCTGGAAAACAAAGACTGGGAAAATTGGCAAAATACAATGTCCGCCGAAGACAAAGGGGATTCAATAAAGCAAGTAACTGTCCCTCGGCCTGGTCATGCTGATTTTGCAGGTGCTGTAAAATACGGACATCAAGATATCCGCAATGTTTTAGAAAGGGCAAGTGCTCGCGAAACAGCCATGCGGGTAGCTCTGGGGAGCATTGCAAAAAAGTTTTTAGAAGAGTTTACCATTAAAATCGTCAGTCATGTTCTACAAATCCATTCCGCCAGAAATTCTTTCACTTTAGCTAACATTGGTGGAAAAACAGAATCTAATTCTTTAATAGATTTTGAATTGGAAGAAATCAGCAAACGAGCCGACAGATCTTTAATCCGCTGTTTAGATAGCAAAGTGGAGCAAAAAATGATGGCAATAATCAATAAAGCCAGAGAGAAAGGCGATACAGTTGGCGGCATTTTTGAAGTGGCTGCTCTAAATATTCCTGTGGGATTAGGGAGTTATGTCCACTGGGACCGAAAATTGGATGCTCGGATTGCTTTTGCTATGATGAGCATTCCAGCTATGAAAGGTGTGGAAATCGGATCAGGTTTTGAGTCGGCAACCTTGTTTGGCTCTCAAGTTCATGATCCAATTCATTTTAATAAAGACAGCAAATATTATAGAAGCAGCAATCATGCCGGTGGCTTAGAGGGGGGCGTTACAAATGGGATGCCTCTAGTAGTGCGAGTGGCCATGAAGCCGATATCGACCTTGATGCGGCCTTTAGATTCTGTGAATATGGTTACGAAAGAAAAGACGAAAGCTCATGTAGAGCGAAGTGATGTTTGTGCTGTCCCTGCTGCTTCAATTGTAGGCGAGGCAATTTTAGCTATCGTCTTAGCCGATGCATTCTTAGAAAAGTTCGGCGGTGATTCCATTGATGAGATAAAAAAGAGCTATGAAAACTGGAAAAAATTCTCTGACACCTGATCAAAATATTTATCTTATCGGATTCATGGGAGCTGGTAAATCCACGGTGGGAAAAATTTTGGCAAAGAAATTGAACCGTGAATTTTTTGATACCGACTTTATCATTGAGAAAAAAATAGGTACTTCTATTTCCCAAATATTTTTACTAAAGGGTGAATCCTTTTTTAGAAATATAGAGTCAACTGTGGTTAAAGAGGTTGCCAAAAACACAGGAGCTGTTATAGCCTTAGGTGGAGGGGCTATATTAAGTCAGGCGAATTGGGAGATAATAAAAAATTCGGGAATTACCATTTATTTAAAATGGGATATTCAATTACTTTTGCCAAGAATTTTAACGGACAAAACAAGACCTTTAGTAAACAATACACTGAATAATTCTGGAAGAACTGAAATTGAAGAGATGTTAGTTCAGAGAGAGCCTTTTTATAAACGTGCAGATGTAATATTGGAATGTAAAAAGTATACGAAGCCATCGCATATTGCTGATCAAATACTTATTGCGATCCAGGAGGGTTGATGAATAAAGTAATAATAGTACATGGTCCGAATTTAAACCTGTTAGGGGAACGGGAACCAGAGGTCTATGGAACCATGACCCTGAAAGGGCTCAATTTACAAATTACACAGTTTGCGCATCAAATGAATCTCGAAGTTAAAACCTTTCAAACTAATCATGAAGGTGAGATATTAGATTATATCCATGAAAACAGAAAATGGGCCCAAGGCATTGTTATTAATCCTGGAGCCTTGACACATTACAGTTATGCCTTACGCGATGCTATTGCTTCTGTAAATTTACCAACGGTTGAAGTGCATCTATCCGACATTCATAAACGTGAAGAATTTCGCAAACATTCTGTTATTAAAGATATGTGCGTAAAACAAATAGTAGGAAAAGGGATGCAAGGGTATTTAATGGCCTTAGAGTATCTTGTAGGAACAAAGATAATCGATGAATTGAAGGAACTCATTTCCACAAACAAAGATAAAGATATCGTGTTAAAACATACTGTGACGCTTTTAAAACAGCGATATCCAAAATATACTTGGGTAGGGATTTATCTTCTGGAAGAAGACGAATTAGTGCTGCACAATTTCATGGGGAAACCGTCCCCCCATACCAGAATATCTATTGTAAAAGGTATTTGTGGGGCCGCGATTCAAGAAAAGCAATCTATAATTGTGCCTGATGTTAATTTAGAGCCCCGCTATTTAGCTTGTAGTGTAGAGACACGTTCTGAAATCGTTGTACCAATCATGACTGAAGAAAAAATTTTTGGAGAAATAGATATAGATAGTAATTTGGAGAATATTTTTCATGAATGCGATCAGGAGATACTGGAAAAAATCTGTTCTCTTTTAGCCAAAAATTGGTCAATGTTTAAAATTTAAGACATTTTAGCATATTTAACTATGCATACTGACATGATTAAAAAAATAAGTTTAAATGTTTCATTATTTTATAATTTTTAGTTGTTATAATTCGATAATAATTATTATGTTGAAGAAATCAAATAATAATTGGCATTAAAGTTGCAAAAACAATTATATTGTGTAAAGTAACTGACGAATTGGCAGAAAATGAGGTTTATATTATTATGAAAAAAGAAGAATTTCAATCTAAAAATGTTGAAGACTCCACCACGGAAGAAATTACCGAAGTGGAAGTGGACCCTTCAGAAGATACAGATCAAATAAAAATTAAAATACCCCAGGTGTTACCAGTTTTGCCTCTTAGAAATACCGTGGTGTTCCCTAATCAAATCCTCCCTTTATCAGTAGGACGCGAGAAGTCCATCAAATTAATAGAAGATGCTATGGAGAGCGTTAAATTAATTCTCTTAGTCGCCCAACAGGATGGTAAGATTGATCATCCAGAGCCAAAGGATTTATATCGTTGGGGTACTGTGGCAGTTATCATGAAAGTTTTTAAAATGCCCGATGGCACAAAAAGTGTTATGGTTAATGGATTGAGTCGCGCTCGAATCATTGATTATACCCAGTCAGAACCATACTTAAAAGCTCTTATCCAAACCCAAATTGAAAAACGAGCTAGCGGTGTGGATATTGATGCTTTAATAGGCAATCTTAAAAGCCTGTTCCAAAAAGTTGTGGGATTAGCCCAGTATTTAACCCCAGAACATGCGATGTTAGTCGTTAATACTGAAGACCCGGGGAATTTAGCAGATATAATAACGTGGAACTTGAATATTTCGACCTCGGACAAGCAATCTGTTTTGGAGCTGGTAGATATCAAGTCAAAATTGGAAAAGGTCACTTATCTTCTTACTAAAGAACTCCAGATTTTAGAGTTGGGTAGCAAAATTCAATCAGAGGTTCAGGGAGAAATTAACAAAACGCAACGTGAATACTATCTCAGAGAGCAGTTAAAAGCAATTAAAAGAGAGCTGGGGGAAGACCAAGACGAACGTACTGTTGAAATTACAGAACTTCGAAAACGGATTAAAGAAGCTAAAATGCCAGAAGAAGCAACCAAAGTCGCTGAAAAGGAATTGGACCGATTGTCAAAAATGCCACCAGCGGCAGCAGAATATACCGTTTCAAGGACTTATTTAGATTGGTTAATTGAACTGCCCTGGAGTAAAAGTACTGATGACAATTTAGACGTAAACATAGCACAACAAGTGTTAGATGAAGATCATTATGATTTAGAAAAAGTAAAAAAAAGAATCCTGGAATATTTAGCGGTTAGAAAATTAAAAAAGGACATGAAGGGACCTATTCTATGTTTTGTGGGGCCTCCAGGAGTTGGAAAAACTTCTCTTGGTAAATCAATTGCTAGAGCGCTTGGGAGAAAATTTGTGAGAATTTCTCTGGGAGGTGTTCGAGACGAAGCAGAAATACGAGGTCATAGAAGAACCTATATTGGAGCGTTACCGGGGCGTATCATTCAAGGTCTTAAAAAGACTGGATCGAATAATCCAGTATTCATGTTAGATGAGATTGACAAAGTGGGTATGGACTTTCGCGGTGATCCTTCGTCGGCCCTTCTTGAGGTTTTAGACCCGGAACAAAATAATTCATTTTCTGACCATTATCTTGAGGTACAATTTGACTTGTCAAAGGTTATGTTCATAGCCACCGCCAATTTGGCTGATCCGATCTTACCAGCTTTAAAAGATCGAATGGAAATTCTCGAATTACCTGGCTACACTGAAAATGAAAAACTTAAGATTGCCAAAAAGTATTTAATTCCAAAACAACTTGATGCTCATGGTTTGACAGACGAGCAAATCAAGTTTGAAGATGATGCTCTTATAGAAATCATCAATTCATATACCCGAGAATCTGGTGTTCGAAATTTAGAACGAGAAATCGCTTCTATTTGCCGGGGTGTGGCTCGTGAGGTGGTGGAAGGAAAGACTCAGTCACAAACTGTGAATAAGGATTTGTTATCCCAATATTTGGGTCCGATAAAATACTTTTCCGAAGTGGCGGAAAGAACATCAAAACCTGGTGTCGCTACCGGACTCGCATGGACCCCTGCCGGGGGTGATATCTTATTCATCGAAGCAACAAAAATGAGTGGAAAAGGCGAGCTTATTTTAACAGGCTCTCTGGGCGATGTGATGAAAGAATCAGCGAGAGCTGCCTTGAGTTACATTCGATCCATGGCGCCTCAACTGAAGATTAATTCTGAGGTTTTTAGTAAGAATGATATCCATATTCATGTTCCTGCTGGTTCCATTCCTAAAGACGGACCTTCAGCAGGTGTAACGATTTTTACCGCTCTGGTATCCTTGCTTACAGACCGGTTAGTGTGTAGTGATGTGGCTATGACCGGTGAGATTACATTGAGAGGTATGGTCTTACCCGTTGGTGGTATTAAAGAAAAAGTCCTTGCTGCCCATCGTGCTGGTATTAAAAAAGTAATACTGCCTGAAAAAAACCGAAAGGATTTAGAAGAAATCCCTGAAGAAATCCGTAAGAATTTGGAAATCAACTTTGTAGGTGAAATGGAACAAGTGATTAATCTGGCTTTATCAAATGAATGCAAATAAAGTTTACTCAAACTGAATGTTTAAAATAATTTAAATCCTAAGCCGAAGTCCTGTTGGAGATCTAATTCATTTGTGTTTAGTTAGCACCCCGGCCCAAATTTTTGGATGCTTTATTTCCATTGACTAGAAAAGTGTGTAGAAGCCCACGCTAGCGACTCCACTTCCAGCAATGTGTGTGGCATCAGAAATATCAAATTCGTCATGTTTTAATATTTTAAATCTTCCTTTTCGCGGCTCTCCAAAAAAAATATCAAAAATATTTTGGCCTCTAACATCTGAATGAATGGTGCCACCAAAAAGCAGCAGACAAAACACACAAAGCATCCCTTTCATTTCCCTTTCCCTTCTTAGATAAGTGCAATAAAATTGATTTTGTTTGGTGGATCGTTTAAACAAAAAAGGGATTTTGAAAACAGAGGTATATCAAAATCCCTGATATCTGTAATGTACCTAAATGAACGAAAAATTAATATGTCTCACAAAGTTCAAACTGAATCAAAAATATACAGTTTTTATAGATATTTCTTTTTTATTAGATAGAATTAGGGTTGCTATTTCACAAAAAAACAAATAATTAGTAAGATACACATTTTTTTAGTTACTTGGCATAGTGTTTGTAAGAACTAATTCAAAAAAAATAATTCTATTGACTACAATCATAATTTCTTTGACTCTATGAAAGAACTTCTCTATTTTTCCTTCTCTGACCTAATGGTTCGAGTTGAATACTGTGAAGAAGCGAATTCTCTCCGGTATTCTTCCCATAGAAAAATATCATTTGGTGAAAGGGTAATAATAGAACAATACCTCCTCACCAATTTTGCTATTAAAACCGACTATTACAAAAGATATCCGGCATTACTTATATATCTTGGCATAAATGCAAAGTTAGTCAAAGAATTAAACCTGTTTCATCTTAAAAACACACTTAAGTTTTTGAATGAAAAGGACAAACATCTCCAGAGCTCAGTCAGGAATTTGATAGAACAATCGATGTCAAACTATTATTTTGAGCAGATCGGGGATACCATTTTAGAGATAAGAAAAGTGGTTAAGGAACCATACCCAGATGAAAAAATCAATCACTATAAAAATAAATTAGAAGAATTGGTGGATGCTTATAACACATATTCCGAAAAGAAAGTTTCTTTCGAACAAGTTTTACCTAAAGAACTCCTTCCTCTTTTTAATCAAGACAAAATAGAATAAATATAATGTAAATAATTAAAATTAATTGAAAAGGAGAATTGGGATGAGTAGGCATTTAACATCTTTGGTGATCACAGCTATCCTCATTTTCAGCATTTCTACCTCCCATTCACAAGATTTTCGAAGTAAATGGGGTTTCGGTTTGAATGCTGGTGGTCAAAAGTTATATGGAGATCAAAGGGGTGGAATTAGTGCTGGTATTGAAGGATTCGCCTCATATAATGTTGCTAAATTTGCTGATGTTTCGCTATCTATAGGTTATAGTCAATTAAAATATTTTCCCACTGGTTTTTCAAGATTTACTAACTTGATTAATGCCGATTTAAAAGGTAATTTCGATTTGGTTTCAAATACTCTGGTAAGACCTTTTCTAACTTTTGGATTAGGGATAATAAGTTTTAAGCATCCAAGTAATAATCGCGGTAGATTTTTTGATGGAGCGATCATTGGAGGGGTAGGATTGAGATTTAAGGTTCACCGTCTATTTGATGTCCAGGTAAGTGGGGATTATAGGTTTATTACGGGTGACCAACTTGACGACCCCACGCTTGCAGCAAAGCAAGGAGTGAATGATGGATATCTCAACGTTCGAGCAGGTGTGAGTTACTATTTACCTAAAAAAGGTGCAGAAACTCCTCAAGTTATTGCAATGGAAAAGGCTCCCTTTTATGAATTAGGAGAAGAATCTCAGTATGGAGAAGAAAAGAAACAAGATTATGGGTCACAAGAAACTAAGGACATGGAAGAGTATGTTAAATTAAAGTCTCGGCTTGATAAACTCTCTAATCGGATTGATTCAGAAGAAAACCAGATATCCAAATTAAGAGGCTCATTGCAGGAAAAGAAACAAAAAGTGAGTTCTCTTTCAAAAACAGTCGCGCGACAACCGTCTCGTCCTGTTACAACTAAATCCTCCAGAGCCGGATTTGCTGATACCTATGAAGAAGCGCTAACTAATTTTTATAATAAACATTATAACGAAGCAATTTCTCTTTTTGGCTTTTTACTCCAGCAATATCCAAACCATTCCTTGGCCAGTAGTTGTCAATATTGGATTGGGGAAAGTAATTTTGCCATGGCGCAATATGACTCAGCAATAGATGCCTTTTTTAAAGTACTAAGTTACAATCGTTCTCCAAAGAAGGATGACTCCTTATTCCTTCTTGGTAAAACTTATCTAAAAACAGGTTCTGGCGAAAGGGCGAAAGAATCATTTAACCGATTGATTCGAGAATATCCAGATAGTGAATATGTTTTTGATGCAAAAGATTACTTAAGCAAGCTTTAGTGCAAAGGGTAAAATCAAAGGCAGTATAATGGCTAATTGTGTCACCCAGAAATTTGACAGTAATTTTGATGTTAGCTGGTCGTAAATAAGCCCATGAACGTCGAATTGCATACTCTGTAATGAAGTTACCAAGACCACCGGTATATTTCACTGGTGGTTTTTCTTTTAGGATTTCTAAGAAGTGAGTTGGAGTTTGTTCAAGGACTGATCTGAAAATGAAAAATTTGAATACAACTTAATTTAGGTTTTCATTCATGAGTAGCCTTAGAATATTAATTGCAGGTAAAAGTAATTCCTACCTTGAAATTTCAAAAAAAATGCTCAAATTCCATTACGAAAATTGTGAGGTAGACTTTGCAACTTCAGGTAAAGAGTGCATTGAGAAAGGAACTCATAGAAAATACGATCTTATCTTGTTTGACTATAACCTTGGTGATCTGAATGGTATCCAGGTCCTGGAAGCCCTGAGAACCAAAGGAATTTCTATTCCCATAGTCATGCTGGTTGATGAAGGCGAGGAGAAAATTGCTTTACAAAGCCTAGAAAAAGGTGCTTCCGACTACATTCTTAAAGTTAGAGGGTATCTGACTGCGCTTCCTTTCACCATAAGAAATATATTGGAACGAAAGAAAATCATTAAAAATACATCGTTCAAATATACAAGGGTTGACTCCACTCAAGAAACAAACGGAAAAGATGGGTATTTTATTTTAGATCGAAGAGGTCATTTTATATCAGTCAGTCCCAAAATGGAAGCGGTGACTGGTTATTCCGAAGATGAATTATTAGAACTCTCACTAATAGATTTATTACCTAAAGAAAAAGAACGATCATATTTTGATTGGCTTAATTTGGTGAATTCAATAAAAGGTAAAGCACCGGCTTTCAGAACCGAAATTTTTGAGAAAACGGGAAATAAGATTAATCTTGAAATTGATATGGTCGTGATTCGAGATGTTGATCAAGAAGTAGTGAGATATGAAGCGAAAGCAGAAATCATAACTGACAAAATTACACAACAATACAAACATGATGGTCAAATTAATCAATTGGATATGATTAACCAAATCTCACATGCTGTAACTTCTTGCTATCATGAACCACTTAATGTATTGTTAGAACGTATTGCTGAAATTGTTTGCCAGGTTTTCCGATTTAAAAGATCTACCGTTGCTTTGTTAGATAATCGAAAGAATGCTTTTATAAAACAGGCTATGATAGGGTACATGTCTCTGCCTGTGGTAGACAACAGAACCATTGAAGTCCCCCATGAGGTTATCGACCGAATATTTGCAGATAGATTTCGAGTTAAGGTAATTTACTATAATCAAAATCAAAGAGATACTGCGTACTATTTGAATTCAATATTACCTGAACGAAGAACCCAGAAAAGAAGGCCTCCGGATAAATGGCACAAAAGTGACTTGATTCTTGTTAATTTAATGAACAGAAGTGGACGTACATTCGGTTATATATCCTTGGATGAGCCGAGTGATAATATTATACCAACGCGAGATACTTTTTATAATTTAGAAATTTTTGGAGAGTTAGTATCTTTTGCGATAGAGAATTACTATCTATTTTCCACCATTGAAAAGCGCTCCAGGCGTTTAAAGCAAATCTTAGTAACTAGTAACATTTTTAAATTATATTTGAGCTTGAATGATTTATTGAAAGAAATCGTGTGGTCTATAAAATTCTCATTAGATTTTAATTTAGCAGCATTAGGGTTGATAAGTAAAAAAAGTGAGCATCTGGAAATCAAGGCTGTTGCCTGTGAAGATAAAGTAAAACAACTTCAACTCTCTGAAGTCAGTTTCCCACTCAAACCATTTGCTGAACTATTAAGGAATGAATATGGTTGTGGGAAATCATATTTTATTCATAAACAAGAAGAGATTTTTCATACATTTAAACAAATATATTATGGAGCCAAATTGTCAGCTAATTTAAACGGGACTTGGCCCATTTGGGGTTTACTTTTAGTTCCGCTTAAATCTAGGGAAGGGAAAATCATAGGATTCCTGATGGTTGACGACCCTGATGATGGTAGTAAACCAGGGGATGATGTAATTCGAATTTTAGAAATCATCGCAAATCATGTGGCTATCGCAATTGATAATCGTATTATGTATGTACAAACAAAAAAGAAATTACAAGAATTAGAAAAAAATGGAATAAATACCGACGGAGATTCTACCGAGTATACTACTCCGACTCTAAAAGGATTAGTGGATCGTTTTTTTAAATAAGGTAAATCACTTCACGACATATATATTACCTTCAACCTAAAAACGCAAATTTCTTTAATTCTTGCGAAAACAATTTCCTTGACTTCATTTCACCAATTTGTTACTTTATATTTTGTTAAGGTTAACAATCCAGGTGCTCATTAATTAATTGCAACTTAACTAATTCTGGCCGTAAAATATAAAAAAATCAGTTTGTTTATTAGGAAATTAGATAATCTGTTGATTATTGGAATATTGTATTCTATATCCATTTTAGGGGCTTGTGTCGATAGGGATAGAATAAATCCAATTGATCCCCAAAATCCTGATACACATGGAAAGCTTCCAGGCGTAAAAATTTTTTCAGTTAAAGATACAGTTTTTTTAAGTTGGGATTTAATTAATTTAAAGGACATAAATGGCTATCGAATTTATCGGAAATCTAATTTGGAAACAAATTTCATGCCGATTGCATTAGTACCTTCAACGGTCAACACGTTTAAAGACACCAACGTAAATTTTGGTGTTGAATATTCATATCAAGTCTCAGCGGTTGGGCCTACCTTTGAAAGTGAACGTTCTGACGAGATTACTATTAGACCGGGGCCAACGTTTAACTGGGTCGGGGATAATTTCGGTCGACAAATCATCAAGCTAACCCATGATGCACAGCATGAAATTTTCCGAGTTAGTGGATTTATTACTCCTTTTGATATTGAGTCCAATACAATCACCAATGAAGTCTGGGTGATAAATCTCATCAGTTCATTTACAGGCGAAGTCATTAAAGTTTCACCTGATGGTAAAAAGAAAAATCCAATCATTCCGTTTACAATGCCGTTTGATATGGCTCTCGATATGAGGTCGGGTTCTATCTGGGTGGCTGATACGCATGATGATTTAGTGGTTAAGCTTGATTCAACCGGAGACGCGCTATTCTCAATAAATTCATTTTCAAATCCTGTTTCTGTTTCCGTGGATCAAAGAACCGGAGATTGTTGGGTTGCAGATAACCAATTAGAACTTATATCAAAAATCGAGTTTGATGGCTCACAAATCGAAAATTCGCATGTTAATTTTAATGCCGTCCAATCACTAATAGTAAATTCTTCTGACGGCTCAGTTTGGGTGGCTGACAGTAGCCGCGCAATTAAACTCGACCAAAAAGGTGAATTAGCGCTTGAGCTTGCTGAAAGATTTAAATATGCTTTTAAAATCGCAATTAACGAAAACACAGGTGAAATCTGGGTTTTAAATTTGATGTCTCAATTTAATAAATCGACTGTAAGCAAATTTACGCCCCAAGGTCAAAAATTATTTGAAATAGATGGCTTTACTGTTCCAGAAGATTTGTCAATAAATTTGTATGATAATAGCTGTTTGGTAGCAGATACACAAAATGATAGGATCGTTCGGGTCTCAGCAGAGGGCGATATATCATCTATTTTTGCATTAGTGGGTAATCCACAAGCTGTTAGCGTACAGAATGAATTTTAATTTACATTAAGCGAGAATTGCCTGCGTGCTTTTATTTTAGCAAAGGAGGATTAAATGGAAGGATTTGAAGTCTCTAAAGGCGAAAGTGGCGGCGTTTCAATTCTTTACATAAAAGGGTATTTAGATGCTCATACAGCCCAAGGATTAGAAAATGCTATTCAAGGCTTGATCGATGACAACAAATATAAGATCGTAGTAAACTTTGAGGACTTAATGTATATAAGTAGTGCGGGATTAGGGGTATTTATGGGGTTCATCGAAGATATTCGGAAAAATGGCGGAGATATTAAATTGACCAACATGAAACCCAAAATTTACAGAGTGTTTGATCTATTAGGGTTTCCCACGCTTTTTGATATAGTAGATGACGAGGCCACAGCCGTTGACAAATTTAATAAATTATAATCAATGACAAAAGTGCTTAAAAAATACCAATTAAAGATACCGAGTCAAACAGATAATTTAGAAATTATTAGAGAGGTTGTAGCTAAGGTTGCCTCAAAGGTTGGCTTCAACAGTGATGAGGTCAGTAAAATCGAATTAGCTGTGGATGAAGCCTGTACAAATGTCATTAAACATGCTTATGATAAAAATTCGAAAAAATTCATAGAAGTTATAATACAAGTAGATAAGCAAAAATTAATGGTTACAGTCACCGACCGAGGAAAAGGTTTCAACCCTGAGCACGTAAAATCGCCAAATTTAAAAGAATATCTGGAAGAGATGCGGGTAGGCGGTTTAGGGATTTATTTAATGGAAACCCTTATGGATAAAGTGGATTTCGAAATCAATCCTGGGGTAAAAACTCAAGTAAGACTCATAAAGTATCTAGTTGAAAGATAAAAAGAAACAAGCTTAGAATCTAAATTAAAAGCCTTTTTAAAATATTCAATAATTACCTTGGATGAGATGAATAAAAATCGTATAAGTGACAAAGATCAATTAGACGAAAAACTATTTGAGTTACAAGCACTTTTTGATCTTAGTAAGACGCTAAATTCATCTTTGAATTTAAAGGCCATACTCGATACAATTTTGTTAACTCCAATGGGGAAAATGTTAATTGGCAAAGGTATGGTCTTGATTTCCAGGGGTGAGAAAGGTTTTGGTATAGAAACAATTAAGGGTCTACCAAAAGCTTTATTTGAAAAAATAATACAGATTGACGATTTTCCAACTGTGCCAATTTATGTAGATAACTTAAAGCCCTCCCCTTCACAAGCTTTTTTCCAAAAATATAAAATTAAATTAGTCGTGCCAATAATTCATGATGATAAAAAATTAGGTATTATTGGATTTGGAAAAAAAATCATAGGGAACGACTTTTCAGAATCCGAATTAGAGTATCTGCATTCTCTTTCGAATATAGCCGCAACCGCTGTACAAAATGGCTTGATGTTTCACGAATTGGAAGATGTAAATCGACAGTTAGATAAAAAGGTTCAAGAGCTGAACACTTTATTTGAGATTGGTAAGGAATTAAATTCTACTTTAGAATCTGATAGGATTGCCAATCTATTAGCCTATTCCATCATGGGCGAAATGATGGTCAATCGCTGTTTAGTGTTTCTAAAAAATGATGGACAAATGTCTCTGTACGTAAATAAAGGGATTTCAAAGAACGATGAATCAAGAATTGTTGAGGATGCAGAATTTCTTCGGAGATTGGGAGAATTAGATCAACCCTGTATTGTTAGTGATATCAATAACCCAGATTTAATTTCCAGGTTTGCTGAAATCGCTATTGTCGCCGTAATTCCTATGCGCATCCAGAATGAAACTAAAGGTGTTATTGCTTTAGGAGAAAAAATAACTAAAACGAGATTTGACAAAAATGAGCTTGAATTTTTGACCACTTTAGGCAATTTATCCATGATTTCGATTGAAAATGCCCGTTTGTTTGAAGAAACCTTAGAAAAGCAAAGATTGGAAGAAGAGTTATTAATTGCAAGAGAAATACAGAACCAACTTTTGCCAAAACAGTGCCCTGAAATTGAAAACTTTGAAGTTGCAGCGATTAACATTCCGTCGAGACATGTAGGTGGCGACTATTACGATTGCATCAAGATAAATGAAAACCAGTATGGATTTTGCATTGCAGATGTGTCTGGGAAAGGAGCACCGGCCTCACTATTAATGTCGAATCTTCAAGCCGGTCTACATGCTTTGGTAAATACTGATTTAGAAATCGAAGTAATGACCTCAAAAATTAACAACTTAATTTATGAAAATACGGGCTTTGACAAATTTATTACTTTTTTCTTTGGTATTTTAAATATAAAGGAGAAAACCTTTACTTTTGTGAATGCTGGGCATAATCCTCCTTATCTTTTTCATAAAGATGGCTCCTTCCAAACCCTTGAAGAAGGTGGCCTTATTCTTGGCATGATGCGAAATATTCCATATAAAAAAGATACCCTGAAACTCCAATCGGGTGACTGTTTAATTATGTTTACGGACGGGGTATCGGAAGCCATGAATGTTGATGAGGAAGAGTTTACAGAAGCGAGGATCGAAGAATGTGTTTCAGACAGCTTCAATGCGTCTGCGGAGAACATTTTACAGAAAATATTATTTTCAGTCAAGGAATTCGCAGCCGACCAGCCACAAGCCGACGATATTACGCTATTGCTTGTAAAAGCTCTTTAAGTTATTGCATTTATTTGTATTTACTAATACACATTTTGTGAGTAATGATCTCAAGGATTGATGAAGTTGGAATGGTACCATGACTTAATTCGGGTTGTTAGCAACATTGTTTGGGGGACCCCTACCTTAATTCTTTTATTCGGAGCTGGTCTGGTTTTTACCATAAGACTTGGTTTCATTCAACTTCGAAAATTTGGATTAGCTTCTAAGTTTTTATTCCTAGGAACAAAGAAAAAAACTAAGCACCTTAGTGGATATCCTGGAGACATTTCCCCGTTTCAAGCTTTAATGGTAGCCTTGGCAGGCGCCATAGGAAACGGCAATATAGCCGGAGTTGCTACTGCTTTGACTTTGGGTGGACCAGGTGCCATATTTTGGATGTGGTTGTCGGCACTTTTGGGCATGGCAACCATGTATGCTGAGTCAGTCTTAGGAATTAAATATCGCATCAAATTAAAGGACGGTTCTATGGCGAGCGGCCCCATGTACTATATTCGCGATGGATTAGGTTGGCGTTGGTTAGCCGGAATTTTTGCCTTTTTTATGGGGATCAAAGCTTTATTTTCTACCACCATGGTTCAGTCAAATTCAATTTCCTTAGTCATTAGTAAACATACAGATCTTCCGATGTTTGCCGTTGCCACAGGATTGGCGGCCATAACCTGGATCGTGATTGTCGGTGGCATTCCACGAATTGGTCAGATCGCTCAAGGGCTTACACCCTTCATGTCTGCAATTTATGTAGGAAGTGGTTTCCTGATACTTATTATATTTATGGACAAAATTCCTAATGCCATCGGTTTAATCTTAGCTCATGCTTTTAGCCCTATGGCCGCGGCTGGTGGATTTGCTGGTGCTTCTATTCAAGCAGCCATGCGTTATGGTGTTGCACGGGGCGCCTATTCTAATGAAGCAGGCACAGGGAGTGCGCCTGTGGCACATGGAGCCGCGAAAACTAAAAATCCCGTGCCGCAGGGACTTATTGCTATGCTGGGAGTTTTTGTCGATACTTTGGTGATTTGCACGATGACAGCATTGGTGATTTTGGTGACGGATGTTTGGCAATCCGGGCAAACAAGCACTGCGCTAACATCTGAGGCCTTCAGCTCCGCTTTCCCTGGGATTGGAGGATGGATAGTGTTGCTGTCTTCTCTGTTCTTCGGGTATTCATCTCTTATAAGTTGGCCTTATTACGGCGAACAATGTTTCTCCTATCTTTTTGGAATTAGAATTAAAATGCCTTACCGCTGGGCCTTTTGTTTGATGATTCTCATCGGGGGTATTACTCGAGTAGAATTTGTGTGGAATATCGGTGATATTTTAAATGGCATGATGGCTATCCCAAACTTAATTGCTATTTTGGCTTTAAGTGGGGTGGTCATAAAACTAACTAAAGAGGAATTAACCAAATAATCTGCTTAAATTACTATGGCTACAATTTTAGTTGTTGATGATGAAAAACCGATTACGTATTTGTTGTCGGAAGTCTTGAAAAAAGAGGGTCATGAAGTTAAATCGATGTACGACGGCAAAACAGCAAAAGATGAGCTAAAGAAAAAAGATTATGAATTAGTAATTACTGACTTGCATATGAAACAAGTGGGAGGGCTTGAGGTATTAAAGGAGGTTAAGGCTCTCAACGAAAGCACCGAAGTACTCATCTTAACCGGGCATGGCACTGTTGCTACAGCAGTGGAAGCCATGAAGTCAGGGGCTTTCGAATATCTAACCAAACCGATTGACCTGGAAGAATTTCGCCTTAAAGTACAAAAAGCCCTGGAAAGAAGAAATCTTAAGCTTCAAATTGCCCAACAACAACAAGAAATCGAATCGCATCAGGAAATGATTGCCAAGGATTTAAAATTAGCCGAGCAGGTTCAGAAAAGTTTAGTACCGCAATCTATTATGCTGCCTAATTTTGAAGCGAAAGTAGAATATATGCCCATGATTGGACTGGGTGGAGATTTCGGAGATCTGTACTATGATGGCAAAGAGAATGTTTACTTAACTTTAGTGGATGTCACAGGTCACGGCATTACGGCTGCTCTGTTAGTGAATCGCATTTGTAGCGAGATACGAAAACTTGTCAGGGAGCACCGGGAGCCACGCTCCATTTTATATAGCGTAAATAATTTCATTTTTCATGCATTTGAAGGCATGGGAATGTTCTTAACCATGTTTTCAGGCGTGGTTAATCTAAGAAAAGGCTCCTTCATCTATTCCGGGAGTGCTCACCCGGCAGTCATTTTGTGGAGAAGTAAAAATAATAAATTTGAAAAACTGGAATCACAGAATGTTATTATAGGCTACGACAAAAGGACAAGGAATAGATTTAAACAGGATATTACTTTAGTGGAACCTGAAGATAAAATAATTATGTATACTGATGGAATCATTGAAGTCGAAGATACCCATGGAAAACAATTGGGCATCAATGGATTCATCAACTTCTTCAGGTCTATTGCCTATTTGTCTGCTGACGAAATTATTAAAAGTGTAATAAAAGGGGTAGAGGATTATTCTCCTCAACCTATTAAAGATGATGTCTACTTAATTGTTGCCGCGATGAAGTCATGATGGATCAAAAGCTGACCTTCTCTTAAGCTGAAAAGAACAATGTTAATTTAATGAGAACTTAAAACGTGTCTATTTTTGATTAACATTAAATATACAAAGAAGGTCAGCTTTTAACATATGTCATTTATGAAAGTTCTACTCATTAATCCCTGGATAACCGATTTCGCCGCTTATGATTTCTGGCTTAAACCTTTAGGAATTCTTTATATTTGCGGGATCTTGAAATATTACGGGTATGATGTCTCTTTCGCCTTAGTTATGAATCTGGTAATCCGCAACGACAGAAAGGTATGAGCACAAAGGTGGACAATGAATCCTTTGTTAGGGCCGTGAGAAATCTTTACCAGGCTGGCTACCAGATAGGTGAATTAGAGGCTTATGTGATGATGGGACTTCCGGGGCAGTCCATAGAAGAAGTGCTCCAGAGTATGGCTTTTGTCCATACTCAAGGAGTAAAAATCCGTTTAGCCGCATTTTCTCCAATTCCTGGAACTGTGGAATGGGCTCGTGCAGTTAAAGAATGTGGTTTTCCTGAAAATGCAGATCATTATTAGAGACTGTTCAATAATTAGCCTTTCGTAACTATATACCGCTATATGTAGGTTA
>JBHIAC010000065.1:0-17215 GCA_046758365.1 bacterium | reverse complement strand
CTTTAGGATCGATCTTGGCACCGCAAGCAACACATGTCAGCCAAACTTTTTCATGGGTTTCAAGTTCGCGCTTTTTAAATGGGTATTTTCGAGGCCGAATTGAACCATTACCACTTCTGGCTCTTTGTTCCATGAAACGTGCATAATCCAATATAGCTTGCAATTGGCCTTCCGCATGGATGCCGGCCTCTTGTAAAACTTTGTGAGCCTGTCCACTACCTAAATAATGATGACCTCGGAAAGAATGGAGTGTCCTGCGAATACCCTCATTTGACCGCACCCATCGGTACATAGTAGGTAAGGTGAAATCAGTAATTCCCATAGATTCGTAACTCAGCACTTCAGGGAATAGTGCTTCCTGCTGGTCTAATGGCAACCTATCGAAAAGCTCTGCGCTGGAAATGTAAAACACATTCAGATTCAATCCTTTTTCGTCTAATTTCGGCAAAACTTCCTGCACAAAGATAGTAGCCACCCCATTTCCCTGCAATACTAATGTACCGCTTTGCGGCTTAGCTCTGGCATCAGCCCTGCGCATGGCGTAAATCCCTTTTACAGCTTCAGAAGCAGGAGGAAGCCCATATTCAGTTCTATCAATTACGGTGTCAGGCGGACGAGTTACAAATGGACAAAGCACTGCGGGACGTGCTTTTAGGCCCACCACAAAAAGCGGCCAGATTTCTTGCGGGTCCCAGGGCGTCAGGGTAATGAGTACCCCTTTCGGGAAATTTTCCTGTAGAATCTGCAGCACCTGGGGATCAGCGTGGGTGGGGCCGTCTTCGCCGGTTTTTACCCCAGCGTGGGCATTGATCATAATCCAAGTTCTGTATGGTTCACCGGTAATGGACTCGCGCGCCTGCTGACCAATTCCATGCAGACGGGCGGCCACGTGTTCAAGTGCACCAATAAAAGCGCCGTAAGAAGAAGTAACGCCGATGTGCTGACCAAAACTGGATAATCCAGCCATGAAGGCTCCCATGGCATCCTCACAAATACCTCCCACCGCAATCAATCTTGACTTAGGATTTGAAACGGCATTAAAGTAGCCCTCGTCAAACCCTTTGTTCAAATTGATAACGCTGGTTGAACCCAATAAATCCGCAGCAGACCCAATAATAGCCCCCTGGGTCTTCTTGTTTAATACGTCCAAAACGTTTCCAAGTACAGCTCTTAGAGTTACAGAATTACCGGGTTTTAATAGCAATTCTGGTGGGGTCAACTCCGCATCTATTCCGTTGTTGGGTTCATATAATTTAGTTAGCTTAGGGACATCTGCCCGCATCTGGCGGTTACGAGCTTTTAGTCTCTGCTGTGCTTCGATGATTTGATTAGAGGCAAACAAGGCAAATTCTTTTTTGCTTTCTAATGCTTTCCTTACCAACATAAGCGTTTCAAAAAATGTTTCTTCAATATTTTCAGGATTAGCATCGGCCTCAAAACGGGGTACGCGAACGCCAAAATAATTTTCAAATTCTTCACAAGCCTGGTAATACCCTTCCGAACAGAATTTGTGTCCGGCACCGTGAGAAGTCCTGCCCTCAATGCCATATTTCCAACCTTTGATAGTTCGGTAAACAATGGCCGTAGGCTGCCTGGTATCTATGGTTAAAGCCAATTTCTGAGCGGCCAAAACTTGTTCAAAGTCCTTACCATCCGGAACCGAAATAACATTCCAATCATGGCAATAACAGAGTTCAACTGGGTTCCATTGGGTGTAATCTCCGGGTTCCTTTCCTTCCCGGCAGACCCTGTTTGAGTCAATAGATGCTTGGTTCCAATCGATGTGCAGCACAGCATTGTATAGACTGGCCGAAGCGGCAGCGGCCAAAGATTCGTGGACACGACCTGGTGTCATGCCCCCCTCACCTTCCAAAATGTGAACTTTCAGGGCACCACTGCCGTAGGCCTCTAAAGCCCCCAAAGTCAAACCGAGAGCAGCAGGTACGCCAACGCCACTGGCCCCGGTAGCAATGCGTACAAATGGCGTTGCGGGCGTAGGGTGGCCGTCCAGGGTCTTGGAATGATATTCTTTAAAAAGAGGGGTGTCATTGGTGGGGTTGCGCCTGAAGCCAAGGAGGTCCTCTAAGCGCAGTTGCTTGGTTTCATCCGGCAATAATTTCGGTTTACCGATTCGAATTAATTCATTTCTTAACGCCCACATAGCATAAAGTCCCATAGCTTTATGCCCAGCCGCATAAACCAGCATATCCGCATCAATCGCATCAGGATTTGAAAAATCATAATCCATGGTTGAGTAGATTAAACTCTCTACAATGCGCCCTGAAGATATACTGCCTCCTGGATGTCCGGAGGTGGGTACAAAATTGTACAGGATGGCACATAGGGTGCGGTAAACCAAATCGATTCCTTCCAGAGTGTAGTGCTGACTCTGGTCAAGTTTAAATTTTGTATCTTTTATAACATCTAAAATGTTAAAATAAACAGCACGCCGAGGTCCAAAATTCATCTTTTTGGGCTTCAGCGGCGCAAATTGTATTTGGGAGTTCATTGGGCCATTCTCCATATTTAAACTAAATTGAATGTAAATCGCAACAAAGAATTAATATAACAGTTCTCCACGTAGCTCACGGAATCACACAGACAAAATATATAAATAAATTATAAAAAAAGCAAACACTAGACCAACCCTATTCTAAATAAAAAGAATAAATTAAATGGCTTAAGTGATTAATTTTAAATGTCTGTTTTTTATTGGTAATAATGGGGAATAATCATCCACTCCCAACTTTAAGAAAAATTGAAGTGGTGATTCTTAAGTTTGAGAAAAAAAGTGCGGACTTTTTCCTTGTTTTGAAAAGGGATATTTATGTTTTTCTATAAATTTTTAAATTTATTACGCTTTATAATACAATCTCTAGTTCAATTTTAAATGACAAATCCAAAATAGATCTTGTTTATTCACAAATTCCCTCCCTGGTGATGAACGCTGCTCTCGCTTCATTCAAATCTTTTATTGGTTGTTCTAATGTAAATGGTGAGCGAAACATTTTAAAACAAAAAACCCCAGCCAAAATTGACTGGGGTGTGGCTAACAAGATCAAGATTCTACCTTTGAAACGTTTGTTGCCTGTAACCCTTTAGGGCCTTGTTCCACTTCAAACTGAACTCGGTCGCCTTCGTCCAGGGATTTGTAACCATCCCCAACAATAGCTTTGAAATGGACAAATACATCATCCCCCTCTTCTCTGGAGATGAAACCATAACCCTTAGAGTTGTTGAACCATTTTACAGTACCTGTTTCCATTAAAAAAATCCTCTTTTTGAGATTTTTTGTTCCGTACATCCAGATTTTAGCCTGTTTTCCCCCCAAAAAATTGCTTTGAATGCATACCCACTTTTTGGGCCTCATTCACCGCGATCATCTTTTGTTCGGCGTGCACGGTCTTACAAAAAACCTCAGCAGCTAAACACGTGAAAAGGCGTAAAAACGATGTACTGTTAATTACGGCTATCAATATACCATATTGTTTTTAAAAAAGCAAGCATTTATCCTTAATTTTTAATAATTATTGTTTCTTACTTTTAATGAGCAAAATCCAAAAGATTTCATACAAGAGTCCACCGAGATGATTGTTAAACCACCAGGCGGCGGGACCTCGGTAAAATTTGCTGGCAAAGCCTAGGGGTGTTATTACCAACAAGGTTAATAAAATTGTGACTCGGTAAGAAAAATATGGATTGTCTCTAGAGAATAAAGATATCATATATTCAGATATGGCAATAAACCATATTGGATTATATTATTCACTCCTTCCCATTTATATTCCTCATTCTACTTTATTCAACTTTCAAAATTACCTTGCCAATACTTTTGCGACTTTGAAGATAAGTTTGAGCCTCTGCTGCCTGTTCAAAGGGAAAGGTCTTGCCAATCACCGGTCGAAGCCTCCCTTCATTGGCCCATTTCAATAACGAATCAAACGCCAGTCGAAAATCCTTCACATAGTCAAACATATACGCTAAGTGAAAAGCCGCAATAGTTTTGTTATCCGGCATCATCTTAAATGGGTTAAATCGAGGTAAGGTAAGATACTGGTAAGCCAGCTTAATCCAATTGGGTCGCTTACCTGTTGGCATCATACTCCCCAGGCCAAAAATCACCAGGCGTCCCATAGGATTCAACAAATTGTAGCCCTTTCTAAAGGTTGAACCGCCAACCGAATCCATAATTACATCTACCCCTCCGCCCTGGTTTATTTTACGAATTTCTTTTTCAAAATCCTGAGTTTTGTAATTAATGATATGCTGGACCCCCATGTTTTTAAGAAAATCAACCTTGGCTTCTGAACCGCAGGTGGCAAAAATTTCTGCGTCATAAATCTGCAACAGTTGAACAGCCGCGGTGCCCACCCCTCCTGCCGCGGCGTGAATTACGACTTTTTCTCCTTTTTGCAAATGGCCTAAATTAAATAAACCATGGTAGGCTGTCAAATACGTGGTAGGGAATCCAGCCCCTTCTTCAAAAGAAAAATCTGACGGAAGTTGGTGAATAAAATTTTGCTTTACTTTCAAGTAGGTCTTATAAGCACCAAATCGAGTGACCGCGATGACTCTTTGACCAGGTTTAAAATTATGGACGCGCTGTCCAACCTTCTCAATGACGCCAGTCGCCTCAAATCCGGGTACAAAAGGAGCTTTGGGAGCGGCTTGGTAAAGTCCCAAACGCTCGAATATATCCGCAAAATTCAATCCAATAGCTTTGACTTGAATCAGCACCTCTTCAGCCCCGATTTCTGGAATCGGTTCTTGGCGTATTTTTAAAACTTCTGGTGGACCGAAGCGGGTTATTTCAATGATACCTACCGATGGCATTTTTTAATTTCCTTATACCCCTATACTACAATTAATCTCCATAATTTAAGACCTTAACCTCCGCTTCTTTCAGGGCCCTATCCATCAAATCCCGGACCTCCAACAGTTTTTCTGCATTTGCAAGTGTTTTGGGTTCTGCACTGGTTTCTGGGTGCTTTGGCACGAAAAGCGAACAGCAATCTTCGTAAGGTTCAATGGAGATTTCATAAGTCCCTATTTCTTTTGCCAATTGGATGATCTCTTCTTTATCGTATCCTGCGAGAGGTCTAAGAATCGGTAACGATGTCACCTCACTCACCACCCTTAAATTGCTTAAGGTTTGAGAGGCTACCTGGCCAACGCTTTCACCAGTAACTAAAGCTTTGGCTTTTTCGATTTCAGCGATGCGTTCCGCCAGTCGAACCATGTTGCGACGGTACAACAGTACCCGCAATTCTGTCGGAGCCTTGGCCATGATTTCTTTTTGGATTTCAATAAACGGCACAAAATAGATTTTTGAACGAAATTGAAACTGGTTTAGTATTTTGACTAAATTCTCACTATTTTCCTGAGAGGCCTTACTTGTAAAGGGTTGACTGTGAAAATGCGCATAAATTAAATCAACCCCACGTTTTAGCATGGTATAAGAAGCCACAGGAGAATCGATACCGGACGAAAGCAAACTCACAGCTCTTTCACTCACGCCTACGGGTAAACCACGCAGACCAGCGATTTTATAAATATATATTAAAGCATAAGGGCCGGCAATTTCAATAAAACAGGTGACCTCAGGATTTGTCAAATCAACTTTTTTGCCACTGCGCTCCTGAACATAAGCCCCTATCGCCTTATTAATTTCCACAGAGGTCATTGGAAATTCTTTCTGTGCCCTGCGGGTGTCAATTTTGAATGAGCTGAAGGTTTTATTTTTTAAAAGAGACCAAGCCGCTTCTTTAATTTCGTCTAAAACCTTTGAAACTGCAAACCCAAAACTAAAATGGGTGATGCCGAATACTTTTGTAAGTTTCTCTGCTACCGCCTTCTCATGGGTATTGTCGGTCAAATAAACCAGCATTCTACCTTGAAGACGCTCAATACTCTCAATCTCAAAACCCTTTAAGGCTTTTTTAATGTTTTTTCTAAGCTGCGCCTCAAAAAAGCTACGATTTCCTCCCTTGAGAGCGATTTCACCATAATGGATTACAGTGCATTTTTTGTGATAATCAGACATGAGCTTATTAATGTAATATAGATTAAGGTTTCAATTTTCTGATTTGCAGAAGACTCAATTAAATCAAAACAAAAAAGGCATGGCCGTCTTGGCCATGCCTTCACATCCTCCCTCCATTTTCCTCCTTAGATTATTTCAGAAATTTTCGAATCTCTGTAACACATCACACAATTTAAATTAAATATCGAAAATGTCAAGTATTTTTTTCAAGATTCTATTAAATTATTACCTTAAATTTGTTAAATATTGTTGCGCATTTTGATGATTCGGATTTCTTTTCAAGGCTTCTTTTAACATATTTTTGGCCTTTTCCTGCCACCCACAATCAGCGTAAAATTTACCGACGGAATAATAGACTTCATCCAAATCTTTGCCATCAGCAAATTGCTCAATGATTTCCACGGCATTCTTTCCAAAACTCTTTTTTGTCTGATCTGGATTCTCTAATAAAAGTGTTAGCAAAAGAATGTTATCCTTATATTGACCGACTAGGTTTTTTAATATTTCAATACCTTCATCAAAAAGAGAATCAATCTTTCGCAAATGAAATTGTAAATCTTCTTTACTTTTTTGGAAAGCTTCACTTTCTTCGACATAGTGTTCCATTAAATATATCAATTCTCGGGCTAACATAACTTTGTGAAAAAGCAGTCCAATATTGTTCATAAAATTTGTCTCAATTTCATCAGGCATAATTTTGTGAGCTTTTTCAAATTTCTTTTTTTTAGGGTTTATAAGCTTTTTAAAAATAAGGTGATGTTCCTCTTTTATTTCATACAAAATATCACAGATTTCTCTCATCCTTTCAAATGAAATAAACACACCGCTTCGTATCATTCGACGATAGGTTTTAAACTTTTCCTTAGCTTCTAAATACAACATCACAATATTTCTAATTTTCCAATTTTTAATTCGAATTAAATACGGTTTTACGTTGGTGTTATCAGACATATTATTTTCCTCTGTTTGACATAAAAATTTCAATTCATCAGCAATTATTCTAATCAATTTGGAATGCTATCAGTATAACGATTCCATTCATTAAGCAAACCTTCCTGAATTTTCAATTGTAATTCAGTGGGATTTTTTATAGGCTCGATTTCACAGTCAACCTTCTCTTTCTTTCCAACTTCAACCGGTAAACTCAATTCAACCCCATCTCTTAAAATTTTTAATATTAATTTAGAGCCAATTTCTTTTTCTTTCACGATTTGCTGTACTTGGCGGATCGAAGAAACTTCTTTTTCATCGATTGATAAAATGTAATCCCTTCTTCTTAAACCGGCCTCTTCACAAGGGCTGTTAGCCTCTACTGTTACGACTCGATTTCGTGGGCCGACAAAATAAAGCCTACCAATGTTAGGAATCCACTTTTTCTTGATCGCTATATTAAAGCCTGCGTAGGCTAATATTTTTTCATAAGGAAGTTCCACGGTTCCAGAAATATATTTATCAAAAAATTCTGAGAAATTCTTTTGGCTTATAGCACTTATGGCGCGTTTAATATCTCCGGGTTCAAAACCTACGTTCTCCTTGGCAAACCACCAATTCAAAAAACGCATAACATCATCTAAGCTAAATCTATTATTTGTGGCTTGTCTAATTTTTAAATCAATAAGAAGCCCTAAAATCTGCCCTTTATTATAAAAAGAAACACCTGGATAGCCGTAGCCGCGTTCCCAAATAGTCCAACTGGCTCGTTCCACACTTGTTTTATGCCGTTCAGCCGTTTCCAGGAGCAATTCAATTTGTTTTTCAAACTCATCAATAAACCTCTCCTTATTCCAAATCTTTGTTCGAACAAGAGTCAATGCTTCATAATAACTGGTTACACCTTCACAAAACCATAACGCTTTGGTTCGAGTTTCTTTTGAGTAATCAAAAGGGCCCAATCCTTTAGGATGTATTCTTTTAACATTCCACACATGAAAAAACTCATGAGCCGTGACTTGAGCTGCATTAGTTACACCATGATTTAACAATTCACTTGAAAGACCTATGGTTGTTGAATTTAAATGTTCAAGTCCACCCCCATTTCTACGCCACGGCAGTAATTTATAAAAAAAAATAAATTTTTCAAAGGGTATTTCACCGAATAAGTCTATTTGATAATCACAAACCTTTTTCACCATCACAAGAAAGCTGTCCACTGAAAAATCGGTATTACCATAAAAAATTATATCAAAGGGCACCTCCTGCAAAATAAAACTATATTTTTTAAAATATCCCAATTGGGTCGGCGCATCAATCAAGAAATCATAATTATCTGAATAAAAAATATTATTGCCATTCATTTGCTTTAATGGCGAAGCAATTTTCCACCCTTCGGGTATTATATACTTAACCAGAATAGGATTGGATTTTTTCCCCTCAATATACATAAATACGCTTGGCCCTTGAACCAGAGCATAGGAAGAATCCAAGCCTTTCCCTGACCAAATTTCAAATGCAGGTTTTACTTCATATTCAATAATAACGTAATTACCAGAAGCCCTTACCTGCCATCCATCTTCACTAATTTTTTGAATATATAAATTTTTACCGGACTTGTCAAAAGCCCGGAAATTGTGAACGTTTTCGTAATATTTTCTTAACTGGTACGAGCCTGGAGCCCAAAGTGGCATACGAAATATCAATACTTCTGTGTCTAATTTATTTACTTCGATTTTTACTCTAAAGTACTCATAGTTTTTATCATCTATGCTTACCGTGTAAAGTATTTTCTCAAAATCATTTTGGGTTGTATTATTAAACGGATAGTTACTACCAGCGTATAAAAATCCAATGGTTGCAAATAAAAACAAGAAGAGTTTAACTTTCATTTTAAAATTGATTCAATAAAATTTTAGTAAAAAGCCCTCGTTCGTTATTACCGTCACGAGGGCTTATACTATTACATCAGGATTTTTTTATTTTTTGACTACGCTTTTTTCTGCGATTAGTATGGATTTTATATATCAGTAACGGAAGTACAAAGAAAGATATATTTGCGACCGCATTAACAGTAGTACGCAATTGGGGATTTTTGATATTTACCTCTAAGGCTGGTTTACCGCATCCACAGCCACCGTTTGTAGGTTCAGCAATTGAAAATGATAACTTTCTGTCCTGTGTTGAATTCCCATCCCCATCAGTTGCCGTTACAAAGTATTCAATTTTGCTGCCTAAAGATTGGCCAAGAATTTCCCCGCGATAATGATCATTACCTGTGGAAATCATGGATACAGTAACAGCTTGTTGGGTGTCAACCTGATAGGTGAGCGTGGCCGTTTGAATGCTTATATCATCTATAATATCCGACTCAACCACGTATGGTCCAACCTGGTCCAAAGTATTTTCTAAGCGAGTCGTATTGGCAATAATAGGGATTGTTGAAAGCGCTTGATTCACATTCAACCTGCCTCCGGTGGCCACATCATTAGCTAACTTGGAAATAATATCTACTGAACCTAAAATGCGAATTTTAACTTGATTCATAGATAGGCTTGGATATTGGGCCCAAACTAATGCAGCCGCCCCGCTCACATGAGGGGTAGCCATGGAAGTCCCACTTAATTGTCCATATCTATCTCTTGGAAAGGTACTCAAGATATCAGCACCAGGAGCGGCTAAATCCACCGTTTTTTTGCCCCAATTCGAAAACCCAGCCAGGTTGTCCTTTTTGGTACTGGCTGCTACTGAAATCACGTTTTCTATTTCGTAGTTGGCTGGATAAGTCGGGAATGAATCATTATTATTGCTTTCATTTCCAGCCGCAGCTACAAAGATCACTCCATTTTGATTGGCAAATTTTATAGCGTCTTCCAAGGCACGAGAAAATCCTCCACCACCCCAACTATTGCTTAACACTTTTGCACCCATGTTAGTAGCATAGAGAATCGCCTCAATGGCATCTGCTGAAGTACCACTGCCATCTGCACCTAAAAATTTTAACGGCATAATAGAAACATTCCAATTAACTCCCACGACTCCCTTACTGTTGTTTCCGACGGCACCAATAGTCCCAGAAACATGTGTACCATGATCGTTATCGTCGAATGGGTTGTTATCATTGTTTATGAAATCCCACCCTTGAAAGTCATCAACTAATCCATTGCCATCGTCATCGACGTTATTGTTTTCTTTACTGTCTCCACTTTCACCGGGATTCTTCCAGATGTTGGCTTGCAGGTCTTCATGTCCATGATCCGCACCTGTATCAATAACGCCAACAATAATGGATTTACTCCCAGTTTGAATATCCCAAGCTTCCGGAGCATCAATATTATCCAATCCGAACAAACTGGAAAAACGAGGATCATCGGGAATAACAAACGTATGGTAAATGTAATTTGGTTCAGCGAATACAACCCTTGAATCAGCATTACACTGTTCAACTGTTTTTAACACAGTTTTTTCAATATTGATACTGCATCTAATAACACCAATTTCTTCGTAACTTTTATGAATGCTGAGTCCAACGTTGGATAAAATTTGATTAATTGATGCTGTTGCTACGGTGTCTTTAAATTTTATTAGTACTTCAGCGGGCTTAAACTGGGCGACTTTAGCTTGCTTTTGAGCTTGTGCCTTCGCAATTACTTCTGAGCTCGTCTCTGAAGTCTCAGTTTCTATTGAAAATGCGCGAACTGCCGCCGTAGGTTCTGCATATTCAATAAAAGGTAAATTAGTGCAGATACTAACTACTTCATTTACAGAATATTCTGATGAAATTTTGAATACGTCTACATTTATCTCTTTAAAAGATTTAACCTTGGTGAGTCCCAAAGCCATAGTAAGAGAATCAATTTGACTTATATGAGCTTGTTGTCTAAACTTTATTAACACTTCTTTTTGGCTCTCACTTTCAGAAGCATTTAGCACAAATAAGGCAATAAAGACTCCAACCGTTAATACAATTAGTGCTAATTTTAGACGCATCATTTCCTCCTTCCACATTTAAGTTATTGAAATAATTTAATTATATTTTTATTTATCAAAGTTACAATTCCCCAATAAACTACTCAACCGGATTTCTCAAAGTACCAATTTGGCTTATTTCACATTCAACAACATCTCCTGCCTGGAGGTGGCCTACACCTTCTGGTGTCCCGGTAGCAATTATATCCCCCGGTTGAAGTGTGAGATGTTTGGAAAGAAATGCAATAATTTCCGGAATTTTAAAGAGCATTTGGGAGGTTGAAGCAAATTGTTTCCGTACGCCATTTACTCTTACTTCCAATTGTAATTCGTTGGTATTTTTAATGAAATCTTTTGGGATCAAATAAGGCCCAAATGGACAAAAGGTGTCAAAACTTTTTGAACGGAACCACGGTTTCCCTGCTTTGATATCAGTCCTTTGTAATTCTCTAGCGGTAACATCGTTTAGGATGCTGTATCCAGCTATATAGTCAATAACATGTTTTTCAGAAATTTGGTAGACTGGTTTACTTATAATCACACACAATTCCCCCTCATAATCAACCCGTCCAACATGCTTCGGAAGTCTTATTTTATCTTCATGTGCAATTATTGCAGATGGTGACTTGCAAAAGAAAAGAGGTTCTTTTGGTACTACATTTCCCAACTCTTCAGCATGTGCCCTATAATTACGTCCCAAACAAAGAATTTTTTGAGGTCGGCCAATTGGAGGCTGGAAGACAAAAGGCTTTTTCAATTTTAAATCATGAATAGGTCTGACTTCTTTAATAGAATGAAAAATTTCTTGTAAAGTTTCTAAATTAAAGAAATCGGCTTCAACCATGATCTGCAAAAAATTGAGTCTAAGGCCTTTTCCGTCACTTTTAAGATTTTTGTAAAGTTCCCAAGCTTGGGAAAAATTGTAAGCTTCTCCGTTAAACTCTACTCCGATCTGCGTTATTCCTTTGTCTGTCCTAAATGAAAAAGCCTTCAAAAGGACTCCTTCCAGTTAGATAAGATACTATACACCCCTTAATAATTTGCATATTATCTCAATAGGAGCAAAACTGGGGATTTAAGAATTTAAATTTTCATCGCAAATAGTTTATGGAAATATTTTATGATTGTCAAGTTTTTTTTAAGCAAATCACTTGGTCCGGTGCATTCCAGTAGTATATCACGCTCAGAACCGAGGCTGGAGGTTTTCCATCTTAGTGCAAAACTAATAGTATACGAATATTTTCATGGTGATACCCCGCCTTTTAGCGAATAAAACTACTTTTTCTCAAACGTGTTTAAAATATTCAGATACTGCTCTAAGACCTGTTCAGTAATATCAAAATCTTCAGCCTCTATTTTCATAGATTTAGACATGGCTTTTAAAAGATTTTCAGCCGCCTCGATCGCCTGATTCACACTAACAGAATTACATTCCCCATTTATGCCTTTTAATGCCACAAATTGTTTGCCAATGGGTTTCGATTGTTCTGGGGCACTCGACCCAAAAATCGCTATTAATGGGGTGCCCACACTTGCAGCTAAATGCATAATCGCTGTATCATAACAGAAAATTAAATTACAAAATGAAATAATCGCTGCGTATTCTCTCAAATTCAAACCAATAGCCGTAACTGGTCTAAATGGCAAACTATTGATAAAGTCTTGACCGAGTATGCTTTCATTTGGCTGCCAAGAAACGATTATTTTAGCATTATACTTAGAGCTAAAATATTTTGCCACTTCTACAAAGTTTTCTAAATCCCATCGATTTCCAATTTTACCATTACTAAGATGTATGGCCAAAATAAGATCATTCGGTTTTAAGCCATGCTCATATAGAAATTTGATAGCGCACTTTTTTTCTTCTTGGGTTAAACTTATTGCTTCAGACTTATCCTCAATATCCACATGAATAAATCGTACGACATCCAAATTTTTTTCGGTCTGATGTTTATTAGAATCACTGTAAGGCGCTAATAGGTTATAAAAAAAATTTCTTTTACACTCTTTAAAAATCAAATGCTCTGATCCTAAAATAATTTTAGCACCACTAAAATAGGTCAATAAATCACGGGTTAAAGAATGAGAAACCGTATTTAACACAATAGCTAAATCAAATTTTGAACGAAGGCGTTTTACAAAGTGAAAAACTTTATTGAGCGACCAATTGTTAAATTTATCGAAGAAACAAATGACTTCATCTAGATATACATTATTATATAAAATTTGGGCTGGGTAGCTCTGAGCCAAAACAGCAATATAGGCCTTAGGAAAATGTTGTCTAACCGCCCTGAATACAGGTGTTGCTAAAAGCAATTCCCCTAATTGATCTTGCTCGGGAATTATAAGAATTCGGCGAATTTTATTGTGTGGTAAATCGGCTGGATTCAAAGGTTTTCTATTGATCAATCTTTCAAGAAGCCTTAACCAAGCATGCCTTAGCCCTCGTTCTAATTTTGAACTTAAGCTCATGGCTTCTATTACCCCTCCTTGTCACCTAATAAATTTACTATATTTAGTTAGAAAAGATTCATACACTGTTTTGTTTTCGGAACATCATGTTTAATCCATAAAGAACAAATGCTATACTTAACACCATTATTAACGTTATTGGTTCGCTAAAGAACAACCAAGCTAATAAAGCGACAAATATTGGAACCAGACTAGATATAAAGCCTGATGTCTTCGTAGGCCCGATTCTAGCAATGCTTAAATTATAAAAGAGATAACCAATTCCTGAAGCGGCAATTCCCATGTATAACACCGAACAAAAAGATACAATCGAAATTTCTTTTATCTGGCGGAAACAATCCTCAGTTAGAGCAAAAATTAAAAGCAAAAGTACACCAAACAATGTGGCGTAAAAAGTAAGTGTAAAACTTGAGTATTTGTTAGACAACTTCTTAATAAGAAGCGAGTAGATTACCCAACTTAATACTGCACAAAGCATGAGGCTATCCCCCAAATTCAAATTTAGTCCGATGAGATTGCTAATCTTACCCTTTATTATAAGTAGAATTACTCCAATTACCACAATATTTACTCCAATATAATTTCTTATGGTTAGTCTCTCTTTAATAAATATCGCAGCCACCACACCTGTTACTATGGGACTCAATGCGTTAATGATTGCAGTGTTTGCAACTTCTGTAAACCGTAGTGATGAGAAGAAGAAATAGTGATATCCAACAATTCCAAAGAGTCCAAGTATAATCAGAGTTAAGATATCAACTAGCTCTACTTTTAGAGAAAAACTGTTGTTTAGATAGAGCAAAATACTTAAAAATATAAAAGCAACAAGATATCTAAGAAGAGATGTTGTCAGCGGACCAAGGTCACGTGTTGTGTACTTCCCAGCAATAAAGCTACCGGCAAAGAGCAGACTAGTAATTAAAGGGATAAAGATTTGTCTATTTTTCTCAAATATATCCAAGCTTTCTCCATATTGCTGATAAGAGACATAACCAGGGTTCAATGATACGTTCATCCTTCATCTCTCCCAGTACCTTTACTGCCTTTTGCCGGACTTTTAGGTTTTCATCCTTCAGAGCGGCAATTAAGTGTTCAACTACAGGTTTGCCATATCATGGATGGTTTTCACCATTTGCTCACTATCGTGGTATTGTTTTACCCATTTTCTGCCGTGTAGTCCCTTATTCTGCCTTAGTTCCTTATTTTGAATTAATTCAATTAGTCGAAGTTTAATATTTTTTTCATTAATAACGACAAAGGGATGATTAGGATATTTTTCCTCAAAGCCAGGTGCCAGACAAGAGCAGGTTGGAATCCCCATGGCTAAGGCTTCTAAGGAATTGATGCCATATCCCAAATCCCCGACTTGATCGACTAAAATATGGCACTGGGACTTTCTTCTTATTGCTTCTTGGTGAGAAAGATTTTCAATCAAAACTAATTCAACAGGATATTCTGCTTCTAATTCTTTAATTGCAGAAATTATTCTATGACTTCCCTTAGCGTACCGATTGGTAGGCGCATGGCCTATTCTAATAGTATTTGACTCAGGTTCTGGCGTGATTTCATAATTAGTTAAATCAAATGGAAAAAAGACATGTTGAATTTTTGGATGAAGTTTTAAGTGATCGAATTCTAAAGTGATATTTAGATCGCTGTGGGAATTGATAATTGGAATGACGCCCCGAGTCCGTAAATCACTCCCGGTGTAGCAGCAGATGATTTTTTTATCCAATGCTTTAAGGCGTTGTACTGTCCTTCCATCTCTAAAGAATTCTAATCCACCGTCCAATTGATATACATCAAAGTTCCAGAAATCAATGTCTTCAATCAGGTCTTTAATTTTATTTTCCCAAATCCATTCTCGAAATTTAATCAATAATTTTTCAGGCCAACCATTAGGAAGCCAAGTAGGAGGAATTAGTGCTGGGATAGTATTTTGATTGCGAACGGCAAGTTTACTCGGATGCGAAAATAATCTTTTAGCAGAGCGGGTACTCCAAGAATTTAAAAATGGTAAATTCAGACATATATCTTCCTGGTAATTTCGTGGGTCTTTACCTAAAGTGATCAATCGGCTGAAGTGTCCCAATCTTCTTTCAGCATTTACAAATGTAATGGGGACACCAGCCGTGTTGAATGGTGCGATATGTAATATTTTCAGACTCATTTAATGGCTAAAGATTTTTTACTAACGTATCGCGAAAAATCCCTTGGGCGCCAAAGCTTTCCTTAAATCTAGCCAGTCCCCAATTGGGCTTCATGTTCACGGTAAAAATTCCAAAATCAAGAAATCTAAGACGGCATCGAATGGCCCAACGAATCACATGACAAAATAGGTAATTAATACCACGATATTTCTGCATCTCTTCGTTATGGCTTACGTAGAATGCCAAAGCCACTTTTTCATTGCACACAAAAACTACAATTCCTGCAATCATTTGACTTTCAATGATAGCTGCGAACAATTTAATTCGGTCGGGAAAAATTTTCCTTAAAAGAAGCAATTCATCCAATGAATGAACTGGTTGTACATTATGTCTTAATTTTAGATTGTTTTTGAGTATGGCATAAAAATTTTCAAAATCGTCAGACTCCATACTTTGAATCCCTAATTTTTGAGCTTTGCGAACCGCTCTTCGTGATTCGGGACTAAAAATCATCAACGTGTCTTCTTCAGCAAAATCCAAAGGGATTACACTTGAAACTTCTCGCTTGAGATAAGTAAATCCTGATTCCAAAAGAGCAAAATCTAAATAATTGCTGGGACGCCAGTGATAAATTTGTGGTGGTAAAGTCACTTTTATTTGTTTAAATGCTCTTTCATTGGCAAATTCAATTACAGACTCGACTAACCGAAAAGTATCTTTGAATGAAAGGCTGGATTTAAATACAGGACCAGCAAATGAAGCACCAGCGTGTGAGGATAATATTTTCTTTCCATGGTCCTGAATAACAGCCGCCGGAAGCACAGCCAGCCATTTATGTTCTTTTTTGAAAATTAAAGAACAGTCATTAAAACGATTTTGGGGATGGTAATTTAAAAATTTCCGTGTATGAAAAAAAGTTCCATTATTGGAAGCCCACACAAATTTATCCCATTCTGCTGTAAGCTCTTGCGTAAAGTGATGAATGATTAATTTCTGCTCTTCCTTGAGGTCCCTAAACGCAATTTCTCTTTTGATCATGTCAATAATTTGACCATAATGGCTTTTTGCACATGAAGCCTATTTTCAGCTTCCTCAAAAACAATTGAACGGGGCCCATCAATAACTTCATGGGTGATTTCTTCTCCTCGGTGAGCCGGCAAGCAATGCATTATTATACAGGCTGCATTAGCTTTTTTCACTAAGTCTTCATTTACCTGAAATTTCTTAAAATCGACTCTTCTTTTTTCTGCCTCTGATTCTTGTCCCATGCTCGCCCAAACATCTGTGTAAATTACATCAGCTGCTTGAACACCTTCCGATGGCTCCCTAAAAATTTGAATGTTACTCATTTGATTCTTTTTAGCTTTTTCAAACAGTTGCGGTTCAGGATCATAGCCCTCTGGTATGGCAAAATGCAACGTCATGGGAATCTTCGAGGCCATATTGAGCCATGAATTTGCCACGTTGTTGCCATCGCCAATAAAGGCAACTTTAAGTTCGTTCAAATGGCCTCTTTTTTCAAGGATGGTAAATACATCTGCCATTACCTGACAGGGGTGCAGTAAATCCGTGAGACCATTTACAACTGGAACCGTCGTAAATTTCGCTAATTTCAAAATGTCCTCATGGCCAAATAACCTTGCCATAATTA
>JBHIAC010000064.1:0-17269 GCA_046758365.1 bacterium | reverse complement strand
AGGTAGATATGAGATTGCTTCGGCAAAAAACGCCTCGCAATGACGGCTAGAATCTATTGCTTTCGGTTAAACACCAGTTAGTTCTTCATCCTCTTTAACATCCAACAACAATGTCCTGTTAGTCAATGAGACAAAATCCCTCAATTCGACATATTATAATTCGAGACAGTCAAATTATTAATATTTATTGATGATTTCAGGTATGAATTTGAGACTATTCAAGATTTCAAATCTTATCCAATCAATCACAATATAGTGTAGGTCAAATATAATTGCGGCCCACATATTGTAGTATCTGGTGGCTAAGGGCTACTTATTAAACACACTCAATTTAAGAAAGTTAACTAAAAATCCTCTTATGCCTAAAGGTTGGCATATCCATTGCTTTCTAAGCAGCCAGATCAACGACAAAAACCAGAGGTTCTCAGAATGAAAAAGTTAATATTGATTGTTAGACAGGTGATTTATTTTGAAGTAGCGGTGTTTTTTCTCACTGCTTGTACAATATCACCAAGATTGCTGCCTGTGGCTGGAGAGTCAAATGAATCAACTTATAAAATACGTGTGGGTGATGTTATTGAATTAAAGTTTGAAAATTATCCAGATTTTAACCAAACCATCATTGTCAATACGGATGGTACGGCATCTTTAAAAGCTTTAGGAGCCATGAATTTTTCTGGTTTGTCGCCAAAAGCTCTGGAAGAACTCTTATATGAAAAATACAGCTACATGTTGGTTGAGCCTAAAATTGAAGTCAAAGTACATGAAACAAAAAATTTCGCGATATACATTGGCGGTGAAGTTAAACAACCGGGGGTTATGAAATTTAAAGGGAATATTACTCTGGTGCAAGGAATTTTATTAGCCGGGGGCTTGAAAGACAAAACGATGGAATACGAAGTACTTATTTTCAGGAATAAAGGTATAGATGGTGTAAAAATGTACAAAATTAACATTAAAAAAAATATCACTGGTAGAGGATCAAATAGAAATTTTAAACTTAACCCGTACGATGTTGTTTACGTAATGAAAGCTTCAAATATAAATTTAAAAAAAGGACAGCTAATTTAAATGAGAGGCAAAAAGAAAATTAATCAGGGGAAAAAAACTACACAGGATTGTTTAATATTTAACAATCTACCCAGTTTACATTTATTTGCAAATGAGAATTCTAATCATGGCCCCTATTTTGATATTGAATTTTTAAAAAACTACAAACTTTTAATTCAAGAAAAGCTTTGCAATATCATTGAGATGATTTCTCCTTCAAATAGGTAGATTAATATCTATTAATCACAATCATAGAAGAGATTTCCTGCACTTTTTATGACCAACCCCCCACTTAATTCTAAAGGTCTGGCCCAAGAGTCTCAAAATTTTCAAACCTCGATTTTCCTTATAAAAGACTTTTGAAATCCCTTGACTTCAAGAGTCGTTTTTTATAAATTTATTCTAAATAAAAAATATTGGAATAGAAAAGAGATGCGTTCTGTTAATTCATCTTGACTTGTAGGTGGAAAATTTCTAATGAGAGGATTGAAGCTAAAAAATGTCTGTCGTTGAAATCTTATTAATCGTGGTATATGGAATAGTCATTCTGATGCTTGCACTTTTTGGACTGCACAAATATTATCTCTTATACTTATTTTGGAAATACAGAAATCGACCAGCAATTGAACCGGGAGAATTTGAAACGCCTCCCAGAGTGACTGTTCAGCTTCCCATTTATAATGAAAAATATGTAGTAGAAAGACTCATCAAAGCGGTCTGTAATCTTGAATATCCAAAAGATTTATTAGAAATTCAAGTGCTGGACGATTCCACGGACGAAACCCAACAAGTGACAAAGAATTGGACAGAAGCATTCCGAAAACAAGGATTCGATATCCAGTACATCCACCGAGAAAAGCGTACTGGTTTTAAAGCCGGGGCTTTAGAAGAAGGATTAAAAAAGGCTAAAGGAGAATTTATAGCTATCTTTGACGCTGATTTTGTTCCAAAACCTGATTATCTAAAAAAAACGCTCCCTTACTTTGTGCATGAAAAGGTGGGTATGGTTCAAGTCCGTTGGGGACACATCAATCAAAATTATTCACTGCTTACCCAAATTCAATCAGTCTTTTTGGATGGGCATTTTGTGATTGAGCATACGGCCCGTAATCGTTCTGGGAGGTTTTTTAATTTTAATGGGACTGCGGGTATTTGGCGAAAGCAAGCCATCGAATCCGCTGGCGGATGGCAGCACGACACCTTAACAGAAGACTTGGATTTAAGCTATCGGGCACAACTCGCTGGCTGGAAATTTGTATATTTACCTGATGTTGTCGCCCCGGCAGAACTTCCCGTGGTAATGAATGCTTTTAAATCGCAGCAGTACCGCTGGGCTAAAGGTTCGATTCAAACAGCCAAAAAGTTACTGCCAAAGATTTTTAAAAGCACCTTACCTTTAAAAGTGAAATGGGAAGCATTTGTACATCTCATCAGCAATTTTAGTTATCTTCTGATGGCGATCCCTTCCATATTTATTCTGCCGGTGACAATCATTCAATTTAATAATGAGTGGACTCGTTTTATTTATGTTTATTTATTTCTCTTCTTTTCAGCTACGGTTTCGGTTTTTCTCTTTTATGTAGTCTGTCAACGAGCTCTGTATCCTGATTGGCTACAAAGATTGCGCTACATTCCCGGCATGATGGCTTTTGGCATTGCGCTCTCAATTAATAACAGCAAAGCGGTTCTGGAAGCTTTCTTTAACTACCGAACAGACTTCAAGCGAACACCCAAATATCGTATTGAGTCCAAACGGGATCTTTGGAAAAACAAAATTTATTCTGCTGAGAAAAATTTTCTTCCTTTCTTGGAATTTTTTCTCGGAATTTATTTTAGTTTTAGTGTTTATTTTGCGGTGAAAAATCATGTTTATTTTTCAATTCCATTCTTTCTACTGTTTCAGTTTGGATTTTTATACCTATCATTAATGTCACTTGTGCAGATAAAAAGAAGAATCTAAGATTTAATCAAAAATACTCTGGGAAGATAATATCATTTTCAGCGGTTATATAAATACGAAGGAGGATCTTCATTAATATCAAACGCTTAACTAAAAATTTTACTCTTAAAGGCGGCAACCAAATTTTAGGCAAATGATGCCTCAGTTTCTCTTTATCATTCTTACAATTACTTGTTTGGCGATTTCGTCTCACCAACAGGCCTTGGCTGGCGCTTGGACTCAAAAGAAAGGCCATTTCTATTCAAAAATCAGCTTACTCAGATTTGAATCCTCTTCGCAATACTTGTTGAATGGCGATCGAGAACGCCTGGCAGACAATGGCAAGGTCTTAGACTTAGGTTTTTACTATTATCAGGAGTACGGCCTGTACGACAACCTAACATTTATCACAAGTCTCTCTTTTAAAAAACTAAATTTCTCCTGTGTAACTTCAGGCTGTGATCATACATCAACGGGATTGGGGGATATTTATGGAGGTTTTCGTTATCGCTTATCTCAGAAAAGCTGGATTGTATCTGTACAAAGCGGCGTAAAAATCGCTCCTGGCTACCAGGCCAATGAAGAGCAATTAAATTCCGCTCCGCCATTGGGAGATGGTCAAACAGACTTCGATTTTCACTTCTTACTTGGACGCCCAATCCTTAATTACCATGGCTATATCAATCTCGATTTTGGCTATCGCGCCCGCTCCAGCGAACCTGTGGATGAAATTCCTTTTGCTTTTGAGTTCGGGGTAAATTTGACTAAAAATTATTTGCTTATTGGTCAGGTATATGGCATTCGTAGTATTACTGAAAAGCAGGGGCAACAAGATTTTAGAGTTACGGATGGGATGGTTCTAAATTTTATTGGAACCGGCGCTGTAGAAGATTTTTTAAAGGCCCAGGTGCAGCTAATATACCACATTAATTTCTGGTTTGATTTATCTTTTGTTTTTGAACAGGTTCTTGCTGGACGCAATACCTCGCGTGCCAGCATCCTTGGTGGTGGAGTGCGCGTTGCATTTCACAAATAAAAATCCCTTGATATTTTCTAAAAAGCTTTTTATCTTTAACACCGATAGGTTTAATTAAAGACATTTATAATCAAAAGGAGAGGTAAATATGGCCAAACCCATTACCATAACTGATGAAAATTTTGAAAAAGAAGTTCTTTCATCGGGTGTTCCTGTTTTAGTAGACTTTTGGGCCGATTGGTGTGGTCCTTGTAAAATGATAGCCCCCTATGTAGAAGAATTAGCTAATGAATTTGAAGGTCAAGCAAAAATTGGTAAATTAGATGTTGACAGCAATCAAAACGTGGCCAGCAAATATGGCATTAGAAGCATTCCTTCACTTTTAATTTTTAAGAATGGTGAAGTAGTAGATCAGATTGTAGGCGCGGTTCCCAAAAATCATATTAAATCAAAGTTAGAAGCAAGACTATAACATGCCTTTTAAAGAATCAGAAGGCACTTAAAATACTTAAGTGCCTTTAATTAAATCGAATCTAAAATTTCTAAAGGGGCGTGTTATTTCTACTTTAAAATCTAGTTTGAAAAGTTCTTGATTTTAACAAATAGAATTTATAAATTTTATTGCATCTTTAGACAGAGAAAAAGTTGGATATCTTAAGGGAATTACATTTTATTCGTATATATTTGCTCACTCATTGTGGCCATTGGTTGACTAAAGTATTTTGAAAGAATCTTAAAACCAATGGCTTTTTTTATGTTAATATTCACCATTAAATCTAATCAAAATAGGAGGTCTTATACATGTTTGGCTTAATCATGGCTGGTGGCTCTGGTAAACGCTTTTGGCCGAAAAGTCGAGTAAAAAATCCAAAACAGCTTTTAAAAATTTTTAACGAAAGATCCATGATTCAAAATACAGTAGATAGGTTAAAACCTATGGTTCCTAATAGCCATTTATTTATTGTGACTACGGAAACGCAAGTTGTTGAAGTAAAAAGGCATTTACCTTTTCTCAATGAAGAAAATTTAATTATTGAACCGCGTGGTAAGAATACCGCCCCTTGCATTGGGCTTTCAGCTTTATTCATGGAACAAATTGATCCTGATGATATTATGGTAGTTTTGCCAGCGGATCACCTCATTGAGAATAATGAAACCTTTATCAAAACCTTGAAAGTTGGAGCTAAAGTTGCAGCCGAACGAGAGTGCTTAGTTACAATCGGTATAGAGCCTAACTATCCCGCAACGGGTTATGGGTATATACAATTCAATCAAGAAATAAAAAATATCAATGGAATCTCTGTCCTTAAAGTTAAGACCTTCGCCGAAAAGCCGAATCTGGACACGGCTCAGAGATTTCTTAATAGTGAGGAATTCTTGTGGAATAGTGGCATATTTGTTTGGAAAATCAAAACTATCCTTCGGGAAATAGAAGAACATCTTCCTGATCTTTACCATGGTCTTTTAGAGATTAAAGAGTATTTGGGAACGGAAAAAGAAGCTGAAACTATAAATCGAGTTTACTGCCAAATTAAAAGTATTTCCATTGATTATGGCGTCATGGAGTATGCGAAAGATGTGGTGGTTTTAAAAGGAAATTTTGGATGGAATGATTTAGGCAGTTGGGATGAAGTGTACAAACTTATGCCGAAAGACAATCAGGGCAATGTTTTGGTGGGCAATCATATCATGAAAAATGCAAAAAGATGTTTTATCGATTCTCCCAATAAATTGGTGGCCGTTTTAGGATTAGACAATCTAATCTTAATTGATACTGAAGATGCTATTCTTATATGTGATCGACATCAGGCCCAAGAAGTAAAAGAGATCGTGGAAATTGCTAAAAGGAAAAAACTTAACCGGTATCTTTAACACACAACCTAAGCAAATTGGACATTAAAAAGTATGACTGATGAAGATATTTTGTTAGAGCTTGAAAGACTCGTGGCCGAACTATCTATTGAAGTGCGCTATGAGAAGGGCGATTTTATGGGGGGCTTATGTCGTTATAGAGAAAAAGAACAAATGATTATTAATAAAGAGTTAAACATTAGACAAAAAATAAATGTTTTAGCCAAAGAATTAAGAGTTAAACTGGACTTAGAAAATTTGTATATAGTCCCTGCTTTGAGAGAGGTCATGGAAAATGCAAGTAATTTGGAGTAATAAAAAGCCTAGAAATAAACTCAAAGGTGGTGAAAGGATGGAGAATAAAGAATTAGCAAAATACTTTAGCAAGGATCTATTTTTACCAAGCCTTAGTGCTAAAACTAAGGAAGAATCATTAATCGAATTAGCGAATTTATTCATAAGGTCAAAGCTTATCAGAAATAAGCGGTTATTTTTAGAGATGCTTTACAAAAGAGAATCATTAGGCAGCACTGGAATAGGAAAAGGCGTAGCAATTCCGCATGGCAGAACAACTGCTGCAATGGATGTGAATATTGCATTTGGTAAATCGTTAAATGGGATAGAATTTCATGCTATCGATAAAAAGCTGGTTCATTTGATCTTTATGGTCATTGCCCCACCCCAAGAAGAAAACAATCGCTATCTGCCAATTTTAGGAAAATTAGTCGAGATATTAAACAATCATAATAATCGAAAGCAATTACTGCAGGTGCAGACCTATGACGAATTTATAAATATACTTATGGGGACTGAATGTTAAATAAACAATTAGAATTTTTGGTGGCTTTGCAAGATTTAGATATAATGATAAGAGATATAGAGGAGGTTAAGGAATTAGGATTTGAAATCGCTGGTAAAGAGAAACTAATAGAAGCGAGGGATGAGTTGATTCAAAAAATCAGAAAACCTCTTTTGTCTAATTATGAAAAATTGAAAGCTCGTTATCGGCGCTCTATTGTACCTGTAAAGGACAACGTTTGTTTGGGCTGTTTTATGAAAATTCCCACCTCTCTCTCTACAAGAGGACGAAGCGATCAAGAAATCATTACTTGTGAAGGTTGTGGAAGAATTCTTTACTGGATTGATTGACTAAGGGGGTGAGAAAAAATAAATTACCATTTTTTGAATCATTCTCTTGTTATTTTTATTTAGGGGGTGGGATAAATCAAAATGCTTAAATATATTTTTATACCATCTTTCTATCCCACCCCCTGAAGGTTAGAATAGAACAAAACTCCAAATTATTTCTTCTCACCCCCTAAATTAACTTTTCGTAAATGGTGTACTTTTTATAAAGCTTTGCACCCAGAGCTTTAAGGGAGCGATTCATTAAAACATTATCCTCTAATATCCATGAAAATTCCCCCAAAGAGTAACCTTTCTTTTTTCCTCTAGTATAAGTTTCATAATAAAAAGTAGGCGCTAAGCCTCGTTTCTTTTGAAATTTTTGTCTGACCCCTAAAGTAATTACCCGAATCTTATTGATTTTTTTTCTATTAATTAATAGCTTAAATATTCCAAATGGAAGTAACCGACCATTTATGTCCTTTAATACTTGGTTATAATCTGGAAGCGCCAATGAAAAACCAGCTATTTCACCATTCACTTCTGCAAAATAAATAACGTCTGGATCTGCAATGGGTTTGAGTTCTTTGGCCAGGTGTTTAATTTCAGCGTTGGTCATGGGTACAAATCCCCAGTTACGGCTCCAGGCATCGTTGTAAATAGTCTGTATCCGCTCAACTTCATTCCAAATCTCTTTTAAATTTATTTTTCTTAACTGAATGCTTTTGTCTTGTTGAGTTTTCTGGGCAATGGCTGCAAAGCGTTCTGGTATTGGCATGTCCCGATCAAAATAGTAAGCATATAGTTCCTTGATTCGCTTTAATCCAAATTTTTCCATAAGTTCCAGGTAATATTTAGGATTATATGGCATCATAATCACCGGACTTGCATCAAACCCCTCGGAGAGAAAGCCGCAAGTTTCATTAGTCGAAAAATTCATAGGGCCTCGAAGAACCCTCATACCTTTTGCTTTTACCCATGACTGTGCGGTGTTTAAAAGTTCGTTGGAGACTTTAGATTCTTTTATGCTTTCAAAAAATCCAAAAAATCCAGTTTGCTCATTATGAAATTTGTTATGATTTTTATTAAGGATGGCTGCAACTCGTCCGACTACTTCCCCCTTGCTTTTAGCTAAAAACAGTTCTGCTTCTGAATGTTGGAAAAATGGGTTTTTTTTCTTATTTAGCATTTTTTTCATATCCATAATGAGAGGTGGTACCCAGAAGGGATTGTCTTTATAAATTTTCCAAGGAAGTTTGATAAATTCATTAAGAGCTTTTTTACTTTTAACAGGTACAATCTCGATGTTCATTACATGCATCCTTATCCTATCTGGTATGGCATTTATAAAAAAGGCCGTAGCAAAATACTACGACCTCACAAAAAAATTAAACAACTTAGCGCGGCGAAGCCGCAAATTTCAGAATTGTAGGGATTTGCTTATTCGTACGTTTAGATAAAAAATAATGGAGTCATTAAGTCATAACGCTTCGCTGTCATCTATAGTCATTAGCTAGGTTTGCAGTCAGGGTTCAATGACGCCGAAGGCAAATGACACAATGACTGAATGACTATTTTGATGATTTGGTTCTGGGATATTATTAATCATTTTTTCTTGCCCAAAAAAACAAAGATTTGATTAGTAATACTATAAATACTAAATAAGACTAAACTCTTTTCCTAACTTTTCGAAAACATCAAGAACTTTGTTTAATTCTTCGTCAGTGTGAGTAGCCATGTAACTTGTTCGAATCAAGCATTGACCTGGGGCTACGGCTGGTGGAATGGCTGGATTTGCAAAAACACCGTTGTCAAACAAGCGCTTCCAAAAAACAAAAGTATCCATCATGGTGCCGATAAAAATGGGAATAACGGGACTCTGGCTTTCGCACGTATTAAATCCCAATTCATCAAAAGCTGTCTTCATTTTGCGGACAATTTGCCATAGTCTTTCTCTTCTTTCAGGTTCATTCTTGATAATTTCTAACGCTGCAAGGACCGAGGCCACGGCTGCAGGGGTCATGCTGGCAGAAAATATGAGAGCCCGAGAATGGTGTTTAATATAATCTATGACCCGAGCATTTGAAACAATAAAACCACCCAAAGTAGCAAAAGACTTACTAAAAGTCCCCATAACGATGTCTACATCATCTTCAAGGCCAAAATGTTCTGCAGTTCCACGTCCGTTTTTACCAAAAATGCCGATCGAATGGGCATCATCAACCATAACTCGAGCATCGTATTTTTTTGCTAACCTCACTACTTCTGGAAGATTGATTAAATCACCTTCCATACTGAAAACCCCATCTACTATAATTATTTTTCCGCGCACCTGGTTGGCAGACAGCAATCGTTCCAAATCTTGCATATCATTATGTTTAAATTTCATCATTTTACCAAATGCGAGACGACAACCATCGACAATACTGGCATGGTCGCTCCGGTCTGCGAAGATCATATCATCTTTTCCAACCAATGTGGAAATGGTACCTAAATTGGTTTGAAATCCTGTCGAGAATACCAGGGCTGCTTCCTTGCCCATAAATTCAGCTAACTTTTCCTCTAATTCTTCGTGAAGTGATAAGGTTCCATTGAGGTAACGCGAGCCGGTACAGCCCGAACCAAAATCTTCAATTGCTTTAATAGCAGCCACCTTGATCCGCTCATCTTGTGTGAGGCCTAGATAGTTATTTGACCCAATCATAATAAGTTTTCGGCCATCAATGCAAACCTCAGTATCGGCACCAGACTGAATAGCTTTAAAATAAGGATACCAACCCTGTTCTTTAAGTTCTCTTGCACGTGTGAAATTATAACATTTGTAAAATAAATCTGCCAAGATGTGTTCTCCTCTAATGTGATAATGTATGGGAATATTTCATCTTAAATATAAAAAATGAAAAAGAAGAAAGCAAGTCAAAAGTTAAAATAAGGTTAAATCTTCAACACTTGATTATTTATAAAAAAATAGTTATGATTATAGTATAAAAGCTAACTTTCTTAAATATTAAGGTTTATTTTATTCAAAGTGCACAAGTGAAACTTATAAAAAATCAAATAGCCTTTCTTTTTATAAGAAGGTTAGTTTTTGAATTATTTTGCATTTTGCAGAATCTAAGAATTTTTATTAAGGGATAATTATTTGAAAGCATTAATAACAGGCGGTCGAGGATTTATCGGTAGTTTTTTAGTCAAAAAGTTGCTTCATAAAGGAATTCAGGTTCGCTGTCTGCTTCGAAACAAGGGAAGAGATCAAGGATGGCTGAATGGTTTAGATTTCGAACATTCAAATGGAGATATTACTGATCCAAAATCACTACCTCAAGCAGTAAAAGGTGTGCATTATATTTTCCATCTGGCAGGATTGACAAAGTCCAACAGTAAATCAGATTTTTTTAAAATAAACGCAAACGGTACAAAAAATCTACTGGAAGCAACCTGGAATAATAATCCTAACCTTAAGCGATTTGTGCTTGTTTCCAGTCTGGCCGCGGTTGGGCCAAGTCCCCATGGAAAACTCTTAACGGAATTGGACGCTCCCAGACCTATTACAAATTATGGAAAAAGCAAACTAAAAGCAGAAGAAATTACTCTGAAATTTGCTAATAAACTTCCCATTTCCATAGTCCGCCCCCCAGCGGTTTATGGGCCGCGTGATCGGGATATATTCGGATTATTTAAATACGCAAAATACGGATGGATTCCGGTTCTTTCTGGTGGTCCCAGATTCAGCAGTGTTATTTATGTAAAAGATTTGGTTGAAGGTATCCTTCTGGTGGTCGAAAAAGAGAAAGCTCTGGGGAAAGTTTATTTTTTGTCTGATGATAAGCCTTATTCGTGGGATTATTTTGGGGGTGCCGTTGCCCAAGTTTTGAATGTACGACCTCGTAGATTTGTTATTCCTTTGCCTTTAGCCTTTTTAGTTTCCTGCGGATTTGAACTTATTGCTAATTTAACAAAACAGCCAACACTTTTTAGTCTTGATAAATATCGAGAATTAAAAGCAACCCATTGGATTTGTGACAACTCTAAAGCAAAAAAAGAATTAGGATTTCGACCTCGCTTTGGCCTGCAGAAAGGACTTCATGAAACGGCTCAATGGTATTTAGAAAATGGATGGATTGAATAATTTCGATTGATGTCGTGGTGTTTTACTCCTACGTCATTTATTGAATAAGTCGGTATAATTTTTGTTCGAGAGTCTTTTGAAGGTTGCTTTTTTCTCCATTAGTGCTGCGCCTTTCTGAATAGGTTAATACTAAAAATCTCCTGGCTTCTAAATAAGTGATTAATTTTTCTTTTGGGATTAAAGGCCAGTAAACATAATCCTTATTCTTTCTATTTTTAGAGCTCATTTCAATTCTCGCAATTCCAAAGATATTAAATTCATTAGAGGGTGAAATCTTTTTACGTGCCACAAATCCTCGTTCTACCATCTCACCCAGTATTTTGTGAAGATCTTCTGAAGTGACAGGCCATGAAGAGTCCATTTGAGCATAAATATCACTGGGTGTAGCAGCCGAGTAGGTCCATAGTATTTTTAAAATATCTATTTCAATATCTTTTGGAATGGGAAAATCAGAACCTAACAATTTTTTATTGGGTGGATTGAGTTTTTTTATGAGGCTTTTGATTCCTTGAGAAAGTAATGGAGAAATAAGTATAACCGGCGCAACATCACGATTTTTACGAAGAAGATCTTGGCCTATAGGATCTATGCCTTGGGGCGTAATTTCATGTAATTCTTCGGACGTCAAAAATAATGAGAGTCCTTGGTTGGAACGCATTCGAAATTCCAAGCTAGTGTCTCGGCTGATTGAAGTAAGTGTGGACATGGCATTTTCTATAAAAAAATATTTGCGCAATACAAAAAGTTTAGCTTCTGGTGTGTTGCCAGTTAAAATATCCTTTGCATGCCCTGTTACATCTTCATCTATTTCATTTGATTTAGATTGGGCTGCAGCGTTTAATCCCAAACGAATTTGAATTAATATTAAAATTAAAGTTATAATGAAATATCGATTTCTTTTTCTTGAAAAATCATCCATAGGTTCATACGTCTAAATTGATTGTAACCTAAATTGAGCGATTTTACCTTGAATTGTTTCCTAAACGAGTTTCAACAAGATCCGTATTGGGTGTTCACGCTTTAGCGTGATGTTCCCCCCAATGCAAGCTGAAGCTTGAAGACCGTCCGCTTCTCCGATATAAAATCGTTCAATTCGGGGGTAAGTATCTTTTAATTAAAACAATATCAGAGACATTTATGTTCCAGAATAATAAATACTTGATTTTAGTTGGAACAAATCTTAAGTTTTGAATATTTGAATCATAGTATGTAAAAAAGTCGTAAAGAACATAAAGATAGTTTTTTACTAAAGATAAAAATTGAAGTCCTTCCATAGGACTTTGAAACAAATGAGAAATTTTAAATAGGAGATTTCTATGGCCGCCCCAGAAGAAATTGCTGAGGAGCAAAAAAAAATTCGACAACTGCGAACGATCGTCGATTTAACGGCCGTGGTACTCTATCAAGGAAATCTCACTCCTTTGGAAGCTTTAGAATTGGTGGAGGCAACCAAGAAAAGTGTACTTAGTCTATTCCCAGACAAAGAAGAGACTTTCGATCTCATCTATAAACCAAGATTTGAGCGTATCATAAAAGATCGATTAAAGTCCAATTGAAAATAATTGAATGCTCGTACAATGAATAAATGACGTAGGTAAAATAGATAGGGCAATGTTAAATTAAGAGTGAAAATTGGCGACTCACAACAAAAAATGGGCCATGGACATTGGATGACAGCAAAGCTAAATGAATTAAAAACTATTTTTTATTTTCCTTGAAATCAAGCTGAAAACCTATTAACCTGCTCTGTTGGGCGTTCCAGCCCCACATAATAACAATAACTTAGAGCGCAGGCAAGAACCCCGACATACCTTTAAAAATATTATAAGGAGAATTGGGGCTTGAACATTTTGGGATTTTTCGATCGAATTTCAAGACAATTTAAAGGAGAAAACATGGTAAAAGATTCTGAAATCGTAACAAATTTAAAATCAACTTCATTTAAAAGTTATGGCTGGGTTGGAATTTTAATTTTGTTTATTTCAGAACTTTTGCTTTTCAAAAATAATTTATTTATTAAAACTTGGTTTACGCCTATCATGTGGAGTGGGTACATTTTGATTACCGATGCCCTGATATATAAACTGCGGGGTACCTCCATGCTCACAGACCGATTCTCACAATTCCTATTTATGCTTCCATATTCAGTTGTATGCTGGCTTATTTTCGAGGCCTATAATCTACATCTACAGAATTGGAAATATATCGGCCTGCTTGAAGATTTGGTGACAAGAGTTTTTGGTTATGTTTGGTCCTTTGCTACTATTTTCCCTGGGGTTCTATTTACCAGCGAACTCATTGACATATCAGGAATGTTTGATAGAATTCAGATTAAAAAATATAAATTTCGCCGCAGTTCTTTGTATTCTTTCATGTTTATTGGTCTGATATTTTTAATTGTACCAATTTTAATTCCTACTAAAATAGCCGTTTTCTTATTTGGCCCAGTCTGGATTGGGGTTGTCTTTTTCTTAGACCCAATTAATTACTTACTTGGGGGAAACTCTTTGTTTAAAGAATTAGAAAATGGCCGAATAAATAAACTTTTTTCCCTTTTCTTTGCAGGGTTAATTTGTGGAATTCTCTGGGAGTTCTGGAACTATTGGGCAACGGCGAAATGGGTTTATGTCTTTCCATATTTAACCTCTCCAAAAATTTTTGAAATGCCGCTATTTGGGTATCTTGGCTTTTTGCCCTTTGCAGTAGAAATTTATGTCATGTGGGAATTTGCAGTCAGGATATTGAAATTAAACTCTAAAGGTGTAGCTGAAAAGTAGATATTTAGGACGTTGGACATCCGTCCTATGTCCTTTAGAAAAAAATTGAATTAAAAACAATAGTTTAGAATTTGTGAATTTCAAAAAACTGGAGTTTTCGGCCACACTTAGGACCTGAATATCAACACTGACCCACACTAAATATTAAACAAAATTAAAACAAAGAATACAAGTAAAAACAACGAATTATAGTAAATTGATATTTTCGTACCCTTTAGCATTAATATTGATAAACTTAAGGAAAATTGGATTTCGTCTAAAATTTTCCCTTGAATTTAAAATTTCTAAATTTTATTTTTGATACTATCAGTACCTTTCAATGTTAATTCGTAATTATTTTTTTACAATTCACGCAACTAAAAAGGAGGCCCAAATGAACTTCAAAAACCTATATCTTATTTTATTTTTTGTTCTTTCTCTGCATTTTGCCTGTATGGAGAATCCTGTAAAAAAAGAGGCAAATGCCTTCCTGAAAGAATATACAGAAAAATTCCAAAAGTTGGATTATGAAGCAAACAAAGCAGCTTGGCTTGCCAACACAGACATCAGCGAAGAACACGACAGTTTGAGTGTCCTCGCTGATAAGGCTCTGTCGGAATTTGTGGGTAGTAAAGAAGTGATTGAGAAAACAAAATCGCTCTTAGAGCAAAAAGACAAGCTTGACCGAATGCAAGTTTTACAGCTCAACAAAGTTTTGCTTACTGCGGCCCATCGTCCGGGAACGATACCTGAGGTGGTTGAGAAACTCATAAACGCTGAAACTAAGCAGAACAGTTTGCTTTACGGATTTGATTTTGTGATGCGAGATAAAAGAGGCAAAGCTAAAATAGTAAGCACCAACGAAATTGATCGCATTTTGGTGGAATCCAAAGACCTTGATAAGCGTTTAGAGGCCTGGGAGGCAAGTAAGGAAGTTGGGAAGGTGCTAAAAGATGGACTGGCAAATCTACAGTCTCTACGGAATCAGGTAGCACGCGAGATGGGTTACAGCTCCTTTTTTGCTTTGGAGGTAGCAGATTACGGCCTGAGTGTTCAAGAAATGATGGAACTCATGGATCAATTGGTTGAAGGAATACGGCCATTTTATTCTGAATTACATACATATATTCGCTACGAACTGGCAAAGAGATACAATCAGCCGGTACCAGATAAAATACCCGCCCACTGGCTGCCCAACCGCTGGGGACAAAATTGGCCCGGTATTGTTGAAGCGGTCAACTTGGATGATCTATTCAAAGACAAAACTAAAGAGTGGATCGTTAAACAAGCGGAAGATTTTTATGTGAGTATTGGCTTTGATACCTTAAACAAAAATTTTTGGGAAAGGTCTGATCTCTATCCCGTAGAAGAGGGTTCCAAACGTAAAAAGAACAACCACGCTTCAGCTTGGCATTTGGACTCGCAAGATGATTACCGCTCCCTCATGAGTGTGGAGCCTAACAACCGCTGGTTTAGGACAGCTCATCATGAGTTAGGACACATTTATTATTATATTGAGTATTCAAATCCCGACGTACCAATTCTTTTACGCCGTGGAGCCAACCGAAGTTACCATGAAGGTATTGGCAGCTTAATGGCAATCGCATCTTCCCAAAGACCATATCTGGAACAACTTGGATTGTTGTCTGAAGACGTTGAAATCGATCAAATTCAATGGCTTTTGAACGATGCGCTTTCCAGCAGTTCAGTGGTGTTTATCCCCTTTGCTGCCGGTACCATGTCTCACTTCGAACATGATTTGTACGAAAAAGATTTACCTAAAGACCAATTTAATAAGCGCTGGTGGGAATATGTCGAGAAGTACCAGGGGATTGTTCCGCCTTCACAAAGAGGCGAAGAATATTGTGATGCCGCCAGCAAGACCCATATCAATAACGATCCTGCGCAGTATTACGATTATGCTCTTTCCTGCGTGCTAAAATTTCATCTCCATGATTATATCGCTCGTAAAATATTGAAACAAGATCCACACAACTGCAATTACTATGGCAACAAAGAAGTTGGAGAATTTCTAAAAAATATAATGCGGCCAGGCGCTAGTAAAGATTGGCGGAAAGTGCTGAAGGAAAAAACTGGTGAAGATTTAAGCGCACGGGCTATGCTGGAGTATTACAGACCATTGATTGATTATTTGAAAAAAGCCAATGAAGGGAGAGAAAGTGTTGTTGCAAGTCTGTAAAAGGAAAAAATTATAGAAATTATCAAAGCCTTTATATCAAAATGGCATTTCAAATTTAAAGTTCGGGTTTGTCCTACTTTGCAGACTCCCGTACTTTTCTTGAACCATTTCAACAATATGAGGCTTTTTGTGACCTTCCTGCAATTTTTGCGCGATAAAAGTTTTTACCTCTAAAGCACCGTTTTTATGATCGCAAGTGCACTCGTCCAAAGGGTCGCTACAACTGCCGCATGGACACATAAATTCCTTTGCAATATCCAATACCGCAGCACTTTGGATTTGCTGTGATTTTTGAATGTTTGATGCAGCCTGAAAAGAATTATTACTTGAATTTTCGATAAATTTAATTATGGCGATTCCCACTAAAATTCCTAATCCTATCAGACCAAAAGCGTAACTGATAGGCAATCTTGTTTTGGGTTGTGTGCGTTTTTGTGATGATCGAGGGGCCACTGGAGTTCCACAATTGGTGCAAAATTTACTTTTACGTGTAACCGTATGATGACAATTTTGGCATTTCATCTGAATTTTACCCTAAATTAAACTGTAATTAAATTTAATGAATTCAGTCTATATAACCTCCCGCAGGTTCGGAACCTGCGGGAGGTTTTTAATTTAGATTGGAGATTATAACAAGTTCATAATCAATGTTCATGCTCTCCTTCTTCGTGTTCGTGTGAAATATCCCACTTCACCTGACTAGCTGTTATCCCCTCGACCGTTCCTTGATCATTGTGCCAGCCTAAACCGCATCCGGGACAAACGGCCTCGCCCGCTTTAACCTCATCATAACAATCGCAATTTCCCTCTTGCAGGGCACACCAATTACAGGTGGGATGAATACAACAATTGTACTCACCGGCTTGGGTTAATTCTGTTTTGACATCTTTTAGCTCCTGTTTGATTTTTCCCAATTGCCCTTCAGGTGATAAATGGACGGTTTGCTTTGTTTGCTCAACCCTTTCTTCTTTTTTATCCGCAGTCTGACAGGAAACAAACACCATAAAATATACAAGAGCAATAAATAACAACATGAATTTTTTATAAATCATTTATTCAACTCCTTTCATAGTTTTTCTAAAAGTTGAAATTTACTAAGGATTCTCACGGATTAAAACTTATTTAATCCTTCCCAATCAAATACTACTAAAAAATTAATTCTCAGAGATATATTTTTCTGGATTTTCAACAAAGGCCATTTTATCAGCTTCCGCACAGAAATAGTAGGTTTTTCCTTGATATT
>JBHIAC010000063.1:0-17336 GCA_046758365.1 bacterium | reverse complement strand
CGACCTTTGGGTTATGAGCCCAACGAGCTACCAGACTGCTCCACCCCGCGATGTGTACTTATAATATAACAAATTTTTCTTCAATGTCAAGATTTTTCACAATGCTTTTATCGTATCTCTAAGAATTCACCATTAAATCCAAGTTACTCTAAAGTAAAATAATTAATCGCCGATACATTTTATCGTAATCCTTAAATTCCCTTTGATATTTAATATTCAAATTATTGGTTTTTATTTGGTACTCTTAAAATTGTGGATGTGCTCTAGCGAGGTTCCAAGATGGAAAATATATTGATTGTTGATGACGAAGAAGATATTGTTCAATTAATGTCTGAAACGCTAAAGCTTTGGGGATACAACCCCATTATTGCACGCGATGGAGAAGAGGCTTTGAATAAATTTGAAGAATTACCAATAGATTTAGTACTCACTGACTTAAAACTTCCTAAAATGGATGGCGTCACTTTGTTAGATAAGATAAAAACTTTGGATAGTAAAACTGAAGTAATTTTATTCACAGGGTATCCAGAGGTTAATTCAGCCATTGACGCTATGAAAATTGGCGCCTTCGATTATTTGATAAAGCCCGTTGATTTAGCTGAACTTAAGTTAAAAATAGAACGGGGATTAGAAAAAAAGGCCATGGGCAAATCAATTAATACACTAAAAGGACTTAATTGGGCAATGATTATTTCCATTCCTATCTGGTTTACTTTGGGACTATTTCTTGCCCATCTAATTAAAAATTAAATTTATAAAAGTTCAAAAATGCCACTCGACTCTTCGTTTTCTTTTAAAAATATTAATTAAAATCATACCCGCTACAAAACCACCGACATGAGCCCAAAAAGCTATACCCCCTTTCTCTAACCCAGTTGAAGATAAACCACTAAAAACACCACTTAAAAGCTGCATCGCAAACCATAACCCAAGGACAAATAAAGCAGGTATTTTTCGAATTGTTATAAACCAAAATATAGGGATCAAAACCAGTACCTGTGCTCTAGGATATTTAACAAGATAAGCTCCAAGAACGCCAGAAATAGCCCCGCTAGCTCCAATCATTGGTACTTCTGATATGCCACCCAAGAAAATATGTGTAATTGCTGCAAACAATCCACAAATCAAGTAGAAATATATGAACCGAAAATGTCCAAGGTAGTGCTCCACATTATCACCAAATATCCAGAAGTACAGCATATTACTACCTACATGAAAAAAGCCCCCATGCAAAAACATGGAAGTTACCAAGGTCTCAAGCTCTCTGCCTCGAACAATTTTAGCTGGAATAGCTGCATATTCTTGAATAAAAAATTCAATCCTCGGTCCCAAACTCAATTCATACAGAAACACCAAAACATTAACAACGATGAGACCAATGGTTATTATTGGCACACTTGACCTGGGATTATCATCTTTTAAAGGAATCATAAAACCATTTAAATGATTTAAAGCTAACCTTCTTGTTAAATGAATAATATATTGATGTTATAGCCATCTATTTGTACAAAATGGTTAGCTTTTTTCAACAAAAAATTTTATTCAATCCAAAATTCAGTCTTTTTTAGAATATCATTTTTTGAATTGTCTTGGGCCCAAACTGTAATTTCATGACGCCCTTTAGGTAGTGGTTCTTTGAATTGGTAAAAAAGTCTATGCCGTTCAGGATCATATTCTGCAATAAGATTTTTCCCATCAAGAAGAATTACTATATCGTTTTCGCTTCCAATCCCCGACAATTTATCACGAACATGTACTAAAATTCTTGGGTACTGGGTAGTTATATGCGCTTTATGCCGGGGTCTAATACGGGTAATTTCAGGCGGCTGATCATCACGTATTAAAGCAAATTCTTCAAGACTAAAAACTTTAGCCGATATTATTTTCCTTGTTTTATCAATTTTATTATCTATAAAGTCCCATTTCCCTTTTCGATTTTTATAATAAACTCCCAATTTCTCTGGCTGCTGCTCTTCCTGAGGATATCGGAGATAAACAATAGCCCCGGCGTTTAAAGGAACATCCTTTGGTTCAACATTGTAGACATTTCCCACAAAATTTTTATCATTTCCAACAGAAAGAGTGTCAATAGCTATACGTCCAAAAATGGGTTTATAAATTGAACTGGACCAGAAATTTACCCAACAATTGCGGTCTTCGGAAATAAGAGATTCTGCATTTGAGGGGGTGATTTTTGTGCTCACAAATTGATCCCAAAATGTAAAATTTTCCTCCTTTAAATTTTTAGCAGTTACTTTCAAAGAATGATCACTGCCATTAAGTGCATTTAATTCAATTCTTCCAATAAATTGATTTAATTCTTTCTGGTGAATTATTATCAAACTGGAATCAGGTTGTCCTGGATCTACAATTACCTGAGGTATTTCTTGGAAAAAAATATTTGAGTTGAGTTCCAACCTGAGATACTCATCATAAAAGTCATAATTAATAGTTACTTGCGGCGGCTCAAAGCTCTGGAATTGTTCTGGTGGAACATATATATAAGGATATGAATCCCCACCCCATTGGTCTTGCGCTATAAATTTCAAAATAACTGAATTTACATTTAGCTCTGTTAACGAAATGATTGATGCCCGTTCAAAAGATTCCAATAAGGCGCCTTCACCACCTTTTTCTTCTAAATTTTCTTTCCACTCAAAAGGAATTAACTGCCAGCGTTTATCGTTTAATACAAATGCATCTACTTCCACAATCTTTTTTAAATCGTAGGTAATAATATTCTCAAGATTTATTTTACCATTTTCATCTTCAGTAATAATTGGATTAATGTCAAATGCAGCACCAACTTGAAGCTTGCCTCGAACAGTACTAATATTTCCAAAATAGTCAGACACTTCTATCTTGAAATCATGGATTCCGGGAAACAGGAAACTCGTTTGAAAATCTCCCTTATTCAATGAATTGAAAGGGCCATTAATTTCATAATTTCTCTCCTGATGGAATTTCTCAATCTGGGCCCTGGTTTTTAGATTCGGTACAGCCACTAAAGGGACACTTTTCAACACCCCCGCCCAAGGCTTATTCGGGATATAATTTGATAAAATGTTATGTTTATCTTTATATAACTTGTAATATCGGCCAAGCCCTCTTCTAGCTAAGCGATAATCTCTTTCCAATTCTACCATACGATTATTTTGAAAAGAAAATTTATCATATTTATATTGGAATCTGAGATTTTCATCAATAAACAATTTGAGGCTGTATATACCATACCGATTAATAGAATTCGAACTTTTGTCATAACAAGAAATGGCCAATCCTACGTTTCCCCAAATAGAAATCGTTTCATTTAATAAATATTGACCAGGTCGAATATACTGGGGAGTTACGATAACCGGCTTGAAATCGCCATTTACTTCTGAGTGTGCATCCAACGGTGTAAAGCTGATTCCAGTAATGAATGGGGTTACTTTGTCGGGTAATTGATACACTTTGGATAATGGATTTATAGGGTGATTGCCTGAGTCCCTAATTTCAAAATGCAAATGGGGAGCCCCAATACCTGTCTGTCCTGTGAAAGCAATTATTTCCCCTTGGGCCACCGGTAAGGTACCAGGTTTGAAATATTTATTTATACGATATTTCCCTAAACGTTGTTGTTCCGCTTCAACCAGGTTTTGGAATTTATCAGAAAATTTGGAAAGATGGGCATAAACCACAATCTCACCGGTATCAAGTTTTAAATAAATAGCTTTGCCATAACCAAAAGGAGATACAGAGATTCTCCAAATGTAACCCGGTCTTATAGCAAATACTCTGTATCCTATTCTACCCCATGTTTTTATATCGATGCCCGCATGAAAGCGCCGACCACGATACTCACAAAAGGCTGAAGTGAGGTGTTTGCTGGCGTCTGTTGGCCAGAGATAATCTGGAGCCCTCCCCCAGGTATCCTGTGCAATAACAATAGCAAAAACCTTACATAAAAAAATTAAAGCAATATAGCGTAAAAATTTAAACATGGATGGCACTTTTCTTAAGACTTTTTAATAGATTAGGTTTGTCTGTTATGATTGCGTTGACCCCCAAATCAATCAAATGTTGCATCACATTAGGATCATTTACGCTCCAAACCACACAGAAAAAACCAAATTCTTGTATTTTTCTAATAATTGAATCTTTGGCAAGGCTATTTTCTAAATGGATGGCTTTAGCACCTGAAAGTTTTGTCAGTGGTATTTCAGAATAACGAACACTGAAACTTCTATCCATTAAAAATCCTGTCAATAGCTGATCATTAATTTTTCTGAGTCTCCGAATGACAATTGGGTTGAAAGATGATATAATAGTTTTGTTTTCAATTCCGTATTGTCGCAGGATGGCCACCACTTTGTTTTCAATATGGTCTTTTGGTAAGCCCTTTGTTTTTATTTCCACATTCAAAATTATTCGTCCATTCACTAACTCAAGAACTTCCTCAAGAGTAGGTATTCGTTGACTCAGCTCAGGATTTTGGCTGTTAAGTCTTAGACTTTTTAATTCTGTTAAAGTCTTTCCTTTAATAAAACCTCGCCCATTGGTCATACGGGCCAGTGTTGGATCGTGGAAAACTACAACTTCACCTGTTTTGCAGGTTCTTACATCTAATTCTATGCCATCGACCCCCAATTCCAGGGCAGCTTGAAAAGCAGCTAAGCTATTTTCTGGTGCTGAGACAGTAAATCCTCGATGAGCAAAATTCAGAGTCTCTTGTTCGAATATAGATATTGATTTTTGCATCAAAGTATATTTCGATTAGATTCTTTGTAATTTTAAAAAATCAATCTCATTTAAGTTAAAACTAATTTGATAAAAAGCAAATTAAAAATTGAAAAGAAATTTTCAAAAATATTTCTAAACTCGCCTTATTTACAAATATTACCTTAAAAATTAAATTGTTAATTTATGTACCTTCGGGAGGTTCTTAAGATTTCTTAAAGGTAGGAATTCTAGGTATGCTATCAATGATCTGCGCAAGTTCTCTTGTAAGATCTTTCCTATCGAATTCGGTTATTAACTATTTTTAACAACTCTTTTTCAGGTGATCCTAAAATCTTTTTCAAAGCCACAGCCGAATTTTTTCAACAGATTTTCCCATCAACCAGCGGAAGCGGCATATAGGGTTGGTTAAATAATTTTTACAGTTAATGGCAATTTTTTGAAAAAAAGCGTCTCCTGTTAGTTCAGCTAATATGGTGAGCAATTGTACATGAACTTTCATATACATAGGGGAAGCCAATCTGTGGGTTGGATGCAGGTCATAAAGATTCCAATAGCCCGTGTCGTATCTAAAAAAATTCTTTTTTAAGCCTTTCACAGCTACTTGAAATAGTTCTTTGGCAGTTTTATCATTCCAAAACTCTCCAAAATCATAGATACCTAAAAGAGCAAATATGTGTCCATTTAACACTTGAGAAGGGGGAGCTGTTGGAAACTCCTCAAAAACTGGCGAACCGTCAGGAAAACAGGAGACCACGCCTCCTTCAGAAATCGGGTGCAAAAAAGCTTGAAAAGCCCGTTGAGTAATTTCGAGAATTCGTTCTTCGGGTAAAATTTGAAACACCCTAAGCAAAAGAGAAATCCCCTGACCCTGCGCCATTCCTGAAATCCAAGGCGCCTTTGGACCGTAAAAATCCATATCAAAGTCATAAACCCAGGCACCTATATTGCCTTTCCAATTTTGGAAATTATCATCCAGCCAGCGAGCTGATTTTTGGACAATGCACAAAAAATCTTCCTCTTTGTTTCGAGAATATTTTTGAAGGTTAAAAAGGCCATATTGTGCTATGGTTATGGGATTATATCGCAGGCCTATTTTCTTTCCCATATTTATTTGAGGAATACCGTTTTCATCCACAGGGTAAGAAAAATTCTCAAGTCCGTCCCAATTAAAAGGATACATTAAAGATATATGACGGTGTTTACCCTCAACTTTATCTTTTTTCGCCGTTGCGGTTGTCATCTAATTTTGATTTAAATTGGTAAATTTTTATTGTTGGACCTAAATTCCAATAAGTTGGTTGAAATTCATTTAGCAAAATCACCGCTTTAGAATCAAAAATACTCTGATAAAAATTTCTTCCATTCTGATAGCTAAACCATACTGGAGTGCCCTTCTTAGGGGGTACGCTTCTAAAATAACGGTCATAGTTGTCGCTGGATATTATTAGATATTCAACCCCGGCTTTTTGTAATGTCGCAAGTTTTGGCAATCGTAACTCCAATAGCTTTCGAAAATATGGATTGCTGTAGTACCCTTTTTTATTATTAGTAAACCTTTGCGGCCTGAAATCCTTTCTAAAATTAACTAAATTGTATGAAACTCGCATTCGTCTCTCCTGTAACAATCTCTCTTTTAATTCTAACGGTAAAATTTGGCTTTCGGATGGATTTTTGAGAAATCGGGATGGATCGAAAAGATTGGGGCCATAGACGAAGTTTTCATACCCTAAAACGCTGTCCTCAGGAATTTTGGACTCAATCCACTCCTCAGCCAGTGCCCGAGTATCTTTTTGTATTAACCTGATGTCATAGTAAATAATTTTAATGAGGGGAACAAAAAGGAGCAAGACCGCCAAAGAGACCCGAACTGTAAAATTTTGTATATACTCTAAAATATCATTAAAAAAAATAGCAGCTAAAACTACGAGGGACGGATAGATTGGCAAAACATAATGAATATCTGCTCTGTTCCAGGTTCCAACAAATAATATAGTCGGTAGAGCAAAAGATAGAAATAGAATTTGCTTCTTCTCCCGTTGAAAAAATACGTAAATGAAACCAGCCACGATCAAAAACCCTACGGTCCAATCATTTAAAATAAGTTTCCACAACGGCCAAAACAATGGTACTGACCTAATATGGCCTACTACACCGTAGCCAACTTGGGTGAAGTCCCATTTGAAATATTGCAGAAATGAAGAAAAAGAAAAAAGCCAGTACGGGGTACCAAGCAAAAACCCAATAAACAAGGTAGCTATACTTATGCCTAAATTCTTGAAAAGATTTCCAACATTTCTTTTATAATTCAATAAACTAGTGAGAAGCAATGGAACAAAAATAAATCCAGCATTGTATTTAGTTGAAATGGCCAAACCTGCGACAAAGCTGGCTAATACATTCATTTTAATGGTTGGATTTTCATGAAATAACAAAATAAGATAGAGGGCAAGAGCTGACATGAATACCACAGCAGCCTCAATCAAAATCCAGTGCGAGGTGTTCACATGGTTGAAACTCAGCGCTAAAATTAAAGCCGAAAGAAGACCAATTTTCTTTGAAAAAAATCTTTGGCCAATTTTATAGACCATCCAAATTCCTGTTATCCCTAAAATTACACTTACAAATCGACCAACCAAAAACAGACCTGTAGGATTAAGAAAGTAAGAAGCTCCGAAGTCAAGAGCGGTATTAAACACTCCGAATATTTTTCCAACTAAAAAATAAAGCCCATAAATTACAAAAAGAAAATAGGAATACAGAGTTGGATAATCAAAATACACTGGCTTCAAGCTTTTTGTTGCACCATAGGTAAGGGCATTAATCACATGTAGCGGCTCATCAGAATTATAAAGAGAGGGTAATCCATACCAAATTCCAACAAAGCGTAGAACAAATGCTGCACTAATAATCAAAAGGAGTGATATTTTGACGGGAACTTTAGAACTTTCACTCATGGCTTTGCTACAAAAAGCAGATTAGTTAAAAGCTTAACCTCTTAATGAATGAAATATAATATTTTACAAAGAGTTGAGTAATTGCCTCGTAGGCAGAAATAATCTAATTTTTTGAGAAGTTAGCTTTTTGCACTGCAACGATGCCTATTTTTATTGGAGTCTTGCGCTGAATTTCTGATTCCGGAATTATTAAACTTTGTTAGTATTAGGATATTCCTCCGCAAAATTAAACTGCGGTAAATGTTCCCTATTATTGGCCACAAAAGTGTTAGCGTGTAGAAGAGAATCAAAGGTGCCGGCATCAATCCATTCTCCAGACAAGATTTGGTAGCCGAGCGTGCCCTCATTCGCATAGAAATTGTTTAAATCTGTAACTTCAATTTCTCCACGGGATGAAGGCTTTAATGTTTTAATGACTTCGAAGGCACGCTCATCATACATATATAATCCTGTTACGGCATAGTTCGTAGGGGCTATTTTGGGTTTTTCAATAATCTCAACTATTCTATCTTCATCAATTTTGGGGACACCAAATCGCTCCGGGTCTTGAACTTCTTTTATAAAAACTTTCGCACCTTTGTCCAGTTTACGGAAGGAATCTACCGCTTCAGCAAAACGGTCTTGATAGATATTATCTCCCAATATTACCATAATCTTTTCTCCTTCGGCGAAGCGGTGGGCCAATCCAATGGCTTGGGCAATTCCGCCTGGAAATTCTTGAATCTCGTAAGATAACTTTACATCAAGTTGCGTTCCTGCCCCTAATAGGTCTAAATACTGGCCGGCATGCCCTCTTCCAGAAATGATAAGTATTTCATTAATTCCCGCATCCCGAAGCGACAAAATGGGATAATAAATGAGCGGCTTATCATAGACCGCCAAAATATTTTTGTTAATGATTTTGGTTAATGGATATAAACGACTACCAGTACCTCCTGCGATGATGACACCTTTCATGATGTTCTCCCGTTAAATTAAAGATGATAACTCGTTTTATCAATCAAGAAAATCAAATGACAACGGCCTTCTTTTCGTCAATACTACTGAAAAGTCTTCTTCTAATTACATGGTCTTGATATTCCTCGGGTGCTCTTCCTTTAAAGGCTTCCCACAGGTCAGCGGTAAACACATCCATGGCAAGTCTGTCCTCAAGTATATCCCTGTGGGGTAAGGCTACGGTTGAAAAAGGCTCCATTTTTCCTAACCCTTTATAAGTTTCGTTACCCACTCATACACTTCTTCTGCAACTTTTAATGCCTCCACATATTCTTTTTCACTAACGGGTTCCCTTTCCTTGACAAACTTTTTATTTTTCATACACTACCCTTCCGAACTTTGCAATTTCACGATAGATCAAAAACCACTTATCTTTCAAATGGTCAAATTTATCAGGAGTTTCTACAATGACATCTACGGATGCCCCTACACCAAATAGTTTGCGGTAAATCTTCTTAGTCAGCTCGCTTTCATTCTTGACATCTTTTTTCAATATACAAAGATCGTAATCACTCCATTTTGTGGTCTCACCTTTGGCTCTTGAGCCAAAGAGAATGATTTTATCAGGAGTTACTTCCTCCACGATTCTTTTGATTATCTCCCGCAGACACTCATCCATTAGAATAACTCCTCTTGTTTACTTATATCTTCTCTTTTTCCTTCTTTCCATAATTTGTTTAAATCCATTTTAAGATTAAAACGCTTTGAACCGACTTTTATATATCTAAATAAGCCTCTTCATAAACCTAAAAGATAGTCCTTCGTAGCAACCCTTTCAAGGTATCTACTTCCTTTTTCTCAAAAAATCCAGTTAAAAAAAGAAGTATTGGAAACCCTAAAAGAAGAGCAAATTTAATAAAAACCTCCCAAGACCCTTGAAAGTAATTACCAAAATAAAAAATTACTGCCAAAACCGCAACCAATTTTATTAATCGTCCAAATTCATATCGAATGGCATAATATCTTTGAGCGAAAAAGTATAGAGAAACCGCCATCACTGCATAACCCAAAAGAGTGGCATAGGCAGAACCCATCATACCAAATCGTGGGATTAGTAAAATATTGGCTACGATATTAACGAACGCACCTGTACCTGTAATAAATGGCAGGTAATGGGTTTTCTTTTCCAAATAAATCCCAACTATGAAATTAACATACATCCCGTAAAAAAGATAGGATAAGAGGATAATTGGCACCACTTGTGTGCCTGCCCAATAATCGGAACCAAATAGGGTGAATCCAAAAATTTTTAGTCGTACAATTTCATCAATAAAAAATGAAATAATCAAAAAAATCCCAGTTCCTAATGTAGTGAAATAGGTCAAAACTTTTGAAAATATTTCCTTAGCATTTTCCTGTTTTGAGGTCGAAAGAAAAAATGGATGCCAGGCAAAACGAAAAGCACTTACAAACAAATTCATAAATATTCCTAACTTGTAACCAGCATTGTAAATGCCTGTCACCTCCAGACCAGCCATTTTTTCTAAAATAAATCGGTCAATCAAATCCAGCGCCACTACCGCCAATGTAGACGGAAGATAAGGCAGACCAAATTGGAGCAGCTCTTTAAAATCACTCCAATAAAAATCTAATGAAATTTGCTTAAGAAGAATAGGCACCATTAAAATAAATGTAATCCCCGATGCCCAGACATTAGCTAAAAATATTCCCTCAACCCCTTTTTTCAAAACAACAATAAATAATACATTTAAACTTACATTAATAATTATATTGATAAATTTTAAAGCTACAAATGGTATAGATTTTTCTTCGGCCCGTAAAAATAAAAACGGTAAAAAAGCCAGCGAGTCAAATAAAAGAATGAGGCTGGTTAAACGAACAATTTGGCTAAAATCTCCTTCAGAAATAATTATCCTTGAAATTTTTAATGCAAATAAATAAATTAATATTGAAAAAACGCAAGCAGAAACAAACACAGCCCAAAAAGCAGTACTAAATATTTGTCGTCGTTTTTTGGGATCATTGCTTAAAATAAAATAGCGAAGAAAAGCAGCATCAATTCCGTAAGTATAAACAATGACCAGTAAGGCCAAAAATGTAAAAACCACGCCTGCAACTCCATATTGATCGGTTGGAAGTTGGTTGGTGTGAAGAGGAAGGAGTAAAAATCCTATTGAGCGCGTCAAAATGTGTCCAATGCCGTATATCGCAGAATGCTTGGTGAGACGTTTGAGGCTATTGAGCATTAGAAATGTGTTTGATAATATTTGTAATAGCTTTAGATTTCGGATTCATTCCGCAGATCATAAGTTCTTCAAGCGTTTTAATATAGCTATATGCATAAGAAAAGTCAAGCGCATTTTTTGAAATAAAAGTTCGCCATCTCTATATTTTTATTAGAACTAAAGCGGTAAGCTCAGCTTTTATAGAAATAATTTTCTCCATTCAAGAGTTTTTGAGTTTAAATTTGTAGAAAGCTCATTTCAAAATTGTCGATAATATAAATAAAGATAATTACAAGTGAACGAACGGCTAAAAGGTTTGCAATATCTACTTTTAACCCTTTGTTTAAAGAATAGAAATGGCAATAAAAAATTACCAAACATAGAACGAAAAGGTGGTGATTTAAGTGATAAGAGCTAATTGCCGGGAAAAATTTACTGTTGAGGATTTTACTTTTATTGTCGATTCGCTGGCAGAGGACAAGAAAAACAAGCTGGCTCTAACAGACTTACTAACCGATGAACAAACTCGGGATGAAATATTGGATACTGAATTACTATTTCAAAAAGTCATTAAAAGAACTGGTTTTTCGAAAATTTCACCTTACCTCTATTTTTACATTTTAACCCGGCGGGTGTTTTTGGAACATAAACTCATGGACCGGAGCATGGCCGATTACGTGGCATCTATGCTAGCAGAGTTTTGCAGCGTCAGGCGAACTTACAGCATTTCGAATTTTCACACCAAGACCTACCATTATCTTGTTGATATGATGATGGATTTTGTCGATACGTCCTCATGGGAAGCTTTCCTTATTCGAAGCCATATCGGTAATTACGCCCTCTTTCTAACAGGTATCTTCCCGGATTATGTGTATCGCAAATCCACCTACGGTAGAAAAGCACCAGGATTTGACTATTATGAAAAAATGGGCAGTAGAAGTTATCGTTGGGCTTCTAAACATAAATTGGCCCTAAAATATAGTTTGGTTGAAATTATGGCAAAATTAGCTCAACATTTCCGCCCCGTTCGGATTGCTTTAAACACTTTAACAGATAAATATATGGTTATTGACGAGCGACCAGAAAATATGGATAAAATGCTTCGGCAAATTTTCTTTGGAAAAATAGATAATAGAAATTTCAATGCCTGACGAACTATGTCTCTATTAAGAGAAATCCAACAAATCACAGAACACACTTATAAGAAGTTTAGCGGTATAAATCTGGAACAATTCATTATTGGAAAGCGGCGGTTTTTGGATCTTGCCCAAATATGTTCTGAAGAGATCAGAGAACTTTCCCAATTAGCAAGAATTTTTTTTCGAGTGGTAGAAGGAAGGCTATATATGGCTATCTATTATTCTGATGCGATGATTTCAATTTTGGAGAAAAATGACCCGCGCAAAGGTTTAAGTGATAAAAATATTTATCCCTTTGTGGTTTTTATAGAAGAATTGAACCATGCCATCCATGCGGCCTTAAAATTTCTATCAGGGGAAAAAGACATTCAAAATGAGGAATTTATCCGGGACTTAGAACTCCTGGCCAAAATAGATTCCTATCAAATTCTAAAATTCTTTGTCGCCTATTTTAATCAATCCAAGCAGTTGGAAAAATTTGATCGGCTTTGGTTACGCCATCACCTTTTTGAACGCAGCGACTTTTCCTATCACAATCTCAATTTAGCTAACCGCTATTTTGAGACTAACTGGTTAGGGGAAAAATATACACGATTTTTAGATGGATTGTCTCCTAAATATCGTGTAAATGAAATTAGACAATTTAGAGCACTGGGCTATTCTATGAAAAAAAGATATATTCAAATGCTGCCGTAAACAAAAAATCCAACTTTGTCGATCATATTTTTAAACTTCGTGACCAATAACGTCTATCGTTTTCACTTGCGGCAGGGTTTGGGAGTACGTAATCTTCAAATTTAAAAATAGCTAAGAAATAGCACAAAATCAATCCCAAAAAACAAGAGCTCTGTCAACAAAACGGTGTTTAGCATACCGTGCACTGAGTTTGATTTACCCTCAAAACTTCACTTAATTTTCAATTATCTTTCATTTAAATCGATATGTGATTATTATTATTTTTTCAATTTTACAAAAAATAAACTGGACAATCAAGAAAAGGATAAGAAATGGTTCTGAGGAGTAACAAAAAATTGGGGTGAAGCAAATGGAAGAACTTTTAAAAATATAAAAATTTATACATTACTTAATAATTATGAATCACTTATTATTTTCTAAACTGCAAATAAACTCCAATATTATTCTGAACAACGAATCCATAAAAAATATTTAAAAGTCCAAGTGTTATATAAGCTACTTTATTGTCTTCACACTTGACATGAGTTAATCCATATAATACTCCTGCTGTAACGCTGCCTTTTATTAATACCGCTAAAGGCTTATTTTTAATATATAATCTTGCGATTGGATTAGCTTCTTTTGCTCCCTTCTCTAACACATAAAATGTAGATATTAAGTCCAATGCATTTAGCATTACATAATTAATTTCCAGACCAGTGTAAAACCAATCTTTTCTTTTTAATTTTTTACCACTTATTTGTTCTTTAATTTCAGTTGATTGTACGATTGAACCTCTTTCCATTTCAACTGATTTTGTTATTTCTTGAGAATAAACTTCACTACAATTAACCATTCCTATAATAAACACAATAAGACCAGAAATAAGACCAATCATTTTGAATTATATTTGTCTATACCAATTCTTCTTAACATTTCAATTGCTATCGGAGGCTTATAGGAAAAAGTTTAGTGTTTAGCCAATTAAATCAAAAAATGTGCTTAATATGAATTTTGGAATTATATTGAGAGGGAAGAATTTAGAATTAGTATTTAGAAGGGAGAATCGGTTGTAATTAAATGACGTTGGTGCAAAAACAGGGTTATCTCAACATTAACCAAACTAACATCAATATTTACAACTTAATATTATTGAGCAACCAACTCTCATACAAACTTTTCCATAATTTCTTTTTTTAATGCTTCATCGACATTAGCACCAGAGGCAATTATACAAACGTTTTTATTTTGAATGATGTGGCGCACCTGCAAGGCTCCGGCCAAAGCTGCCGCGCCGGCCCCCTCAAGCAAGTGTCCAGTCAAGCGATAAAATAAACCCATGGCCTGCTTCAAAGCTGTCTCTGTTACCAATAAGAAATCATCCACAACTTCAAGCATTAAATTCACAGCTTCTGGAATCGCAACCCGCACAGCTATCCCTGAAGCAAAAGTATTGCAGCTTGTTGTATTCACCGGGCGTTTAGCTTTAAAAGATAGAGCCATACAAGAGGCTTGATCAGATTGTACTCCTATGACTTTAATGGCAGGGTTAAATTCTTTGAGTACAGTCCCGATCCCACCAATTAAGGCCCCGTTGCCAACCGGGACAAAGATCATTTCCAAATCAGGTAAAGCCTGTACGATTTCACAGCCAATAGTAGAAGTGCCAGCAACGATTTGGGGAGAGGAACCATCTTCAATAAAAATATCACCAGGGGTTAAAGGACGTTTAAGAAGAAGCTCCTTGGTTTCATCTAGATCCCGACCGATAAATTCTAACTTAGCATCAAATTGTCGTATCAAGTTTACTTTACAGTAATTTGAACCAACCGGGACGCCAACGGTTAGCGGCATTTTAAATTGTTGGCAGGCATACGCCATTCCGGCCCCATGGTTACCTGTGGAAGCCGTAATAACTCTTGAAACATTTCCGCTAGAAACAAGCTCATGAACTAAATTCAACGCCCCTCGAATTTTAAAGGATCGCACAGGATTTTGAAATTCATATTTCACATAAATTTCAGCACCTATGTAATCCCTTAGAGTGGTCTCTAATTTTAAGGAGGTTGGTTGTAGATGTTTCGCTATGACGTGAGCTGCAGAAATTGTTTGTTCGCGGGATGGTCGAAGCGTATTCATATATAATAAAAATTTGCCTTCCTGATATTCACCGAGTTAAAGCCATGGATGGGTTACGTGGTTTTTTTGTGTGAAATGTTGAAAAATTAACTTTTTTACTCTAAAAAAACAAGTAATTTTTAACAAAATTGAAATTGTAAAGAATAATATATTATATCATGGTTAATCGTCAGTATTGCGTTAATCATACTTGCATTTATGTTTTTAATGGTGTATTTTATCAACCGTTACAGTCAGAACATGAAGCTTTAAAGATCTAAAAGTGCACCTGATTTCTATTAACAGCCACTAAATAACAATTTTAGGAGATAAAGATTATGATTCCTCTACAAAGCATTCTCGATGCAAAAGAAAATTTATTAAAAATTATCAATAAAACACCGCTTCAGTTTTCACAGACATTTTCGGAAATGACCGGCAATAGAATCTACCTGAAGCCCGAATGCTTGCAAAAGAACGGCTCCTTCAAGATCAGAGGCGCTTATACGATGTTGAGCAGAATGTCTGATGAAGAGAAGAAAAGAGGCGTCATTACATTTTCAGCAGGCAACTGGGCCCAGGGGGTTGCCTATGGTGCCTCGATGTTAAACATCAAAGCCGTGGTAATCTTACCTGAATGGGCCAATAGAATAAAAGTAGAAGCCACAAAAGGATATGGTGCAGAGGTCATTATCCACGGAAAAGATTCCCAGGAACTTTTAGAAAAAGCTTATGAAATGCACAAGAAAGAAGGTTATGTTTATATCAATCCATTTAGCAACATCAATATGATAACGGGGTCAGCCACTATTGGTGTTGAAATAATCGAAGAAAAACCCGATACAGAAGCAATAGTTGTCCCCATTGGCGGTGGAGCATTGATATCCGGTATAGCAATTGGGACTAAAAATTTAAAGTCCGATGTGAAAATTTATGGTGTACAGCCAAACGGTGCCAATGCTGTATACCAATCCCTGCAAAAAGGGGAAATAGTGGAACTGGAAAAAGTTGAAACAATCGCAGATGGCTTAGCTGTGAAAAAAGCCAACGAGCAAGCCTTAGAATTCATAAAGCAATTCGTTGATGAGATAATTCTGATTTCTGACGATGAGATCAAACAGGCGATCTACTTGTTAATTGAAAGAGCAAAGTTAGTGGTCGAACCAGCGGGTGCAACAGCATTAGCCGGGGTACTTACTAAAAAGATAAAAGATTTAAAAGATAGAAAAATCGTGGTTGTGTTGACCGGCGGAAATATTGATTTCAGTTTACTTAAATCTCTGTTATAATCATTTCCAATGTCTTCTCAAAGAGACAGAACGTGACGGACTACTGGAGTAAAAACAGATGCGTTCTTAATAGGCTGTGATGGAAATTGCAAAACAATAATAAGATGTTCAACCTGAATCTGACTATAAAACGAGAGAAGCCCACTAAAAAAGACATCTGAAACACTAAGTTATCTTCTAAATGTCCTCTACACCGCATAATACAAAACAGGAAAATACCCAAATTGCCATTGTTTCCATACTTTTTCTCACCGCCATCAACTGCTTTGGAATTAAATTTGGAGCGTGGACCCAAAATGGCTTTACCTTATTAAAAATAGGCGCCCTTTTGACCCTCATTATATTAAGTTTTGTCCTTAGGGGAGGCTCATGGTCTAACTTTTCTCCTGTTTTCCCTACCGAATCTTTTTCGAAGCTGGCGGGGCCTTTGGGTTTGGCTATGGTGGCAGTCCTTTGGTCCTATGATGGCTGGATTGAAATCACGTATGTCGCGGGAGAGGTCAAATATCCGCAAAGGAATATTCCTCTATCTTTATTCCTTTCCACGCTCATCATGATTGTTATTTATATTTTAATCAACTTTTATGCCATGTCTTGTGGTGCTGTATTAATTTTGCGCAAAAATGCTGCTGATATGAATCGACCCTACAAAACCTGGGGCTATCCTTTTGCCCCATGGGTGTTTATTCTCTTTTCGGTTTGGCTGGTGGTTAACACTATAATCCACGATCCCAGAGGTTCAGCCATTGGTGCCGGGATTATTTTGTTGGGCCTGCCGGCTTATTTTTATTGGAAAAGGAAAATTTAACCTACCCAAATTTACCCCGTGAGATAATTTCTGATTTAGGATCTTTGAAGATATAATCAATTGTCCTATCTCACAGGGTGAATTAATTCTGCTGGGGATTCTTTGGCAGGCTCAGCATGTGGGCTTAAATCCCCAGCGAGCGATTGGTGCAGAGGAGAATTGTAAAAATTGCGGTCACCCTGCTCGAGATTTCGGTTGACCTCCAGGTTTCTTGTCATTGAAAATTTTCTTGCAATAAATTATTTACATGTATATATTTTAATACTCTTAAGACGGAGTAGTCGCAGCAGATAAAAACTGACTTTCTTTCCATTTTTGTTGTCTGGTCCTTTGATGAGTCCATGTAACTTATTAATAAGAATTAAAAGGTCTAAATAATGCCTGCCAATTACAACGAAATTGAAAAACAACTCTGGAGTGCCGCTGACGAGCTGCGGGCCAATTCCAAA
>JBHIAC010000062.1:0-17383 GCA_046758365.1 bacterium | reverse complement strand
TGGATTCAAACAGATTCAGTTTTTTTCTGACTTGGAGAGAAATGAATTTGATGAAAAGTCGTCTCAGAATTTGGTAGTTTTTGCTCAAGGAATGTCTTTATAGAGTTGGAGATGGATTTAAATTAAAATGGATTTATCTTCGATTTTAAATATGAATGTTCTTTGTAAGAAGCCTGAATTCATTAAGGAAAATCCCTCGGTAAATCGAGTCGTCCACATATTATGAAGTAGTCCTGTTTACTTCCGTATAACTAAATAGAGACCAAGGATAACTAAAAGCAATGGCAGAAACGGACCCAGCACAAAAATTGGCGCAAAAATCACGGTTAGAAATCCAGCCATCATGACAAAAGGCACCAGTAAAACAACCAAGACCACTGCTAAAATAGCGCCAAATATTTGAAATGGAATACTTAAAATAAAAAAGCCTGTCTTAAAAACAACCGCCAAAAGTTTAAAGAAAATTAGAAAAGCGGCAAGCATTAACAAAATGACGGCGAGTTCCATGTGACCCTCCAGAAAAGTGAATTAAATATTCATCTTGGGTTACGATGAATAAAGATAAAGAGTTTCAAATACTGCTAAGTCATTCGTCATTAAGTCATTTCGCTTTGCTGTCATTAATTGTCAATTAGTGGTTGCAAATTTCTAGGCTGTAATTAGGTCGAAGGCAAATAACCTAATGACTTTATTGACAATAAATTTTACGCTTCGCTTAATTTGGTTTCTTCGACGACAGGCTTTTCAAGTTCACCATTAAACATGAATGAAAACTTATGGCGGGCTTTCTTACTCCAGCCATCTAAAATGTAATAAACCACGGGCACGATTACCAAAGTTAAAAAAGTTGCCACGGCTAATCCAAAAATCACCGCTACGCCCATGGGACCCCACCATTGAGAGCTTTCACCGCCGATGTCAAATCTAAAGTTGCGAAAATCAAAATTAAATCCTGTGGTTAGCGGAATGAGACCCATGATTGTGGTAATAGCTGTCAAAATAACTGGACGTAATCTGGTTTTACCACCTTTGATGATCGCTTCTAATTTTTCCATTCCACGCTGTCGCAATTGTTGAATATAATCAATCAGAACAATGGCATTATTAACCACCACCCCGGCTAAACTTATCACTCCGATTCCTGTCATGAGAATACCGAAAGGCATTCGGGTAACCAACAATCCTATAAGTACACCTATTAAGGATAATATAACTGAAACCATAATAACAAATGGCAGTGCGGCGGAGTTAAATTCATAAACAAGCACAAGAAAGATAAGAAATATGGCCATCATAAAGGCTCTGGTTAGAAAAGCTTTACTTTCTTCCTGTTCTTCGTTTTCCCCGGTATATTCCACCGAATATCCTAAAGGAAATTGGAAACCGGCAATTTTTGTTTGTACATTTTTTAAAACATCGTTGGCAAGACGACCTTCTACATTACCCGATATAGTAACCACGCGTTTCAAATCTTTCCGTTTAATGGCAGTAAAGCCTCCTTCTACTTCAAATGTAGCCAAGGATATGAGAGGGATTTGAGTTCCTTCATCATTTATAGTGATGTTTTCTAAGACATCGAGCCTGTTCCGTGTTTGCTCTTTGAGGCGCACGGTTATGTCGTATTCGTCGTCGGCCACGCGATATTCAGAGGCCTCAGTGCCGTAAATAGCCGTGCGAATGGTTGAGGCTATCTTTGATGTATTTAAGCCATAAATAGCTGCTTTTCTTCTATCTATACGGACTTTTAATTCGGGTCTGCCCTGATCAAAATCATCTTTGAGATCTACCAAGCCAGGGATCTGTTTGATCTCTTTTCTAACTTTGGCGGCTAAATCGCCTAATATTTTAAAATCATCCCCTGAGATTTCCACGTTAATTGGGGGACCTGTTGGTGGGCCCATATGAGGCTGTTGAACTTCGATTCTGGCACCAGGAATATGCTCTACCTGGTGACGGATTTGCCGCATCGTAATTTCTGATGATTGGTGTCGGTATTGATGATCCACAAACTCTATGGTTACCCTACTCTTGTGGGGTGTGCCCTCTCCTCCTCCAAAACTAAATCCTCCACCTACAGTGCCAACATTAGATACATAACTTGTGATATCTTGTTCAAACTTTGGGATATCCTCTTCAATTTCCTTGACAATACGATTGGATTCTTCCAGTTTTGTTCCAGTAGGTGCGGTAACCTCAATGACTATTTGGGACGGTTCGACCTCCGGGAAAAATTCAACACCTTTACCGAAGAAAGCATATAATACAAAAATGAGCACAAGGGTTAAAAAAGCCGCTGATAGAGTAATGGCTCTATGATTTAAAGCAAATCTAAGGATATTTTCATAGTATTTTAAAATTTTGGGTAAAAATCTCTCCTTACTTTTTTTCTTGGTCTCTCTCATAAATACTTCGCAGAGTACGGGATTGATGGTCAAGGCCACAAAGAGAGAACTACTTAATGTAATGATAAGGGCGATGGGTAAATATTTCATAAATTCACCCATAATGCCTGGCCAAAAAATCATGGGCGCAAAAGCGCACAGCGTAGTAACTGTTGAAGCAGTAATGGCCCTACTAATTTCAGAGGCTCCTTGTTTAGCCGCTTCAAATGCGTTGTATCCCTCTTCTCGATGGCGGTAAATATTTTCAACCAGGACAATGGCGTTGTCCACCAACATACCTAAGGCAAGGATTAAACTAAATAAAATTATCATATTTAAGGTGTAGCCTAGAGCCTGAATGATGATGAAAGAAATCAACATGGACAGTGGAATAGCCACCGCCACAAACAAAGAATTTCGGAAACCAAGAGAAGCAAATAGTACGACAATTACCAAGAATAAACCGGCAATGATATTGTTTTCCAGTTCGGCTACCATGTTACGAATATCTTTGGAGCGGTCGGCTGTAATGGTAACGACGGTGCCGGTGGGTAGTTTAGCTTTCTCCTCCTCTATTATTTTTTTAATTTCATCAGCTATTTGAATAAGATTTTCTCCGGATCGTTTTTTTACACTCAGGGTCACACAATTTCGGCCGCCTTCCCGGGCTAAGCTTGTACGTTCTTTATAGCTGTATTCAACCTGGGCAAAATCTTTAATGTAAACCGGTGATCCATTTTCAGTCTTTACTACTAAATCAGGAATGATATCGACTCGATCGAACTCACCAGGAATTCGAACCAAATATTTTAAATTCCCTACTTCAATAGAGCCCCCGGGTATGGTTTTGTTTTCATCTTGTATGGTTTCGATAACATCCTTAAAAGCAAGGTTGTAGTGTTTCAGTTTTTCCAAATCGACATTAACTTTTACTTCTCGTTCAAGGCCACCGCTGATGGTTACCTCCAGGACACCCGGAATCGTTTCAAATTTATCCTCAAAGTCTTCACCGATTTCTTTTAATTTAATCAAATCGTAATGGCCCGAAATATTCACCAACATGATGGGAAATTCAGAGAAATTAATCTCGTTGATGATAGGTTCTTCCGCATCTTCGGGTATTTCAGTTTTAGCCAAATCAACTTTATCGCGTACTTTTTGAAGCGCTTCATCTATATTTACATCTGGATTAAATTCAACCTCGATAGTAGAAATACCTTCACTCGAAGTAGAGCGGATTTCCTTAACGTCTGTTATCTCTTTAATTTTTCTTTCTATGGGTTGGGTTACTAATGTTTCAATGTCTCCAGGTGCCACACCAAAATACGGTGTTGAAACCAAGATTATGGGGATGGTTATTGATGGTGCCGATTCCCTCGGTAATGTAACATAGGCGATTAAACCCATGATAATAAAAATGAAAATTAAAACAAAAATGGATGGCTTGTGTGCTAAAGAAAAATTGATTAGTTTCATTTTGTACCTGTTTATTAATTAATTTTTGAAAATCAAGTTTTCATTGTTCATTAAATCACTCATAAATGGTATAAGGCCTAGGGAGATAAGTATATAAGGTAAACAATAGGATTCCAATCTTAATCTCAACTCTCTTCCATTTACCATTTTCCATCTTCCATTTACCATCTAATGAATCGCAATTCTTTCCCCATCTACCAAATCTCGATGACCCACCACAATAAGCTGGTCACCGGGATTGATTCCTTCCTGGATCCAGATTTGATTATTATATGAACCACCAATTTTTACTTCACGTTTTGAAGCTAATCCCCCATTAGCTATAAAAACAAATTTTCCTGATTCTGTTTCTATGATTGCATCTCTTGAAATCACCACCACATTTTCGAGTTGCACTTTTTTAATTTTTATATTGGCGAACATTTCTGGTTTGAGCCTTCCTTCTTTATTAGCCATTGCAATTTCAATTGGAAAGGTCCGGCTGTTTTTATTTATGCTTGGACCTACAAAGGTCACTTTACCCTTAAAATCTTCGTTAGGGTATATGTCAATAGTCATGCTTGCCATAGAGCCTAATTTGACATCTGGAATAAATCTCTCTGGCACCCCGGCGGCAATTTTGATTATATCTGTTTTTACTACTTTGAAAAGAGGGGTGCCTGGTTGAACAAATTCGCCTATTTCAGCCAGCTTTTCATCTATGATTCCGAGAATTGGGCTTTTTATTTTTGTTTTTTCAAGGCGCGCTTTTAAATTTTCATAACGGGCTTTGTCTCTATCTAAGGTGTATTTATACTCTAAATATTTTTGTTCAGAAATCACATGATCTTTGTAAAGATTGGCCTGTCTTTTAAAAGTCGCTTCGCTTAAAAGAAAGGAGGCCTTGGCTTCATCAAAACTTGCTTGTAAAACATTACTTTTTAACTTTATCACCACGTCGCCTTTGTTGACCCAATCTCCTTTTTCTTTGAGGAAATCCTCAATGACACCGCTTTCTTCGGCGCTCACTGTGGTTGCAATGTCGGCATTTACAGTTCCTGTTACATCTATAAAATCAACAAAACTTTGTGGCTCTAGGGTCATGACTTTTACATCAGTTACCTTTTTTGATATACCATTGGTCGAGCCCTTTTCCCCATCCACATCATCTCCGCACTTTACGCTTATTAAGGATAATATCAGGTAAGTTACTAGGGTTGTAATTTTATAAAAGTTCATTTTCTTAATCTCTCCCAATTGATTTGTTCAATTCTGCCAGAGCTATTTTATGATCGTAAATGGCTTGAACGTAATTAGTTTTTGTAACGTTTAATGCCAAGAGCGCGTCCCCAATTTCTAATTGAGTGCCGACACCTTCGTTATATCGGCGTTCTGCGATATAAAGAGCCCGTTCTGCCTGCTTTATGGCATGCTGCTGAACTTGAACTCTTTTTTCGGCTTCTTTAATATTTAACAAAATTGATTTGACTTCAATATTCATATTGTCTTTGAACAATTCTAATTGATGCTGAGCATTTTTATATTCTAACTTGGCTTGCTGTACTTTGGCAAAGGTTCTCATTCCGTTAAAAATGGGTACTTCCAATCTTATGGCTGCGCTAATACTATTTTGGAAGCCTTCCCCAAAATCGAAAGCGTTCGATTGTGCAACGCTCTGGTACGTACCACTAAAAAAAAGTTTTGGCATTATATCGGCGCGAGTAATGCTAATGTTATGTTTTAAAATACTAGCTTGAAATTCTAACTGTCTCAGTTCCGGCCTTTTTTTTAAGGCTTCTGCCTGAACTTCGGTGAGCGAAATTCCATTGGTCTTCTCAAAGTCTAACTCGCCATCTAAAATAATTTCCTGTTCCAGGTCTAAGCCGATTAACTCTTTAAGTTGATTCTCGGCTATTCTTAAATTGTTTTCGGTGCGAATGACTTGAGGTTGCAAGTTTGTGTAATCCACCCAGGCTCGCAACGTGTCCAGTTCTGACACCTGACCTTGTAGAAAGAGCTTGCGTGTGTTTATTAAATGAGCTAACTGTTGCTCGAGAGATTGCTGGTTGATAGCCAGCAACTGCTGGTCTAACTGGACAGTAAAATAAGCCTTTTTGACCGCTAAGATTACATCCGATTTTACTGTTTGAAATCCTTCTCTGGAAAATTTTTTAAATAATTTGGCTGCTTTAATACCACTGCCAACTTTTCCAGACTGGTAAATAGTTTGCTCGAAAGAAAGAGTCATACCGTATGAATTTGTTGAACCAAAACGAATCGGCACCTGTTTATTGGGATCCCCTTCTGGGAAAATAAATATTTCGGGTAAGAAAATAACTGACTGTTTAATGTTTCGGGTATATATTCCATTGAACGTAATTTGTGGCAAAGCATCTGCCCAAGCTTCCCGAATTTGGGCGTTAGCCGTATGAACTTCATTGTTTGCAATAAGTATATATTCATTATTAACAAGAGCTAATTCGATAGATTTCCCTAGATTGAGCACTACTGGAGATTGGTTTTGGGAAAATCCAGAAACAGTTAAAATATTAGTTACAAACATTAAAATTAAGAGCTTATTAAAATTCATATTCACTACCTATTTAAATTATTAAGTGAAACCTTTGCGACGCCCTCAAAAAATATTTGTTTAATTAATTTGGCGTCTTTTTTCAAATTACTGGTTTCAGGTTCTCTTATGGCATGGAAGTAGGCTACATGAATTAATCCAAACAATGCCTGAGCTAATTTTAAGGAATCTAATTTTTTGAACTCCCCTTTTTTAATGCCTTCATTGAATAGTTGAGCTAAAAATTGTAATAGCGCCGCTTGCTGTTCGCAACACTTGCAAAACATTTCGTCATTCAAGTTTCGTGCGAGATCGTTTCGCTCCAGTTCTAAAATACTGAATATTTGCCGGTGCTTTTCAAAAAACTCAAAGGCTGAATCAATATAAGTTTCAACTTTTTTTCTTGGTGTGGTTTTATTTTGAATAGCTTCGGCAACGAACTGTTGAAAGCGGTTAATACCTCTTTCAATGATGCAGGTAAAAAGTTCTTCTTTACTTTTAAAGTAGTTATAAATAGTGCCCTTGCCAAATTCTGCAACCTCGGCAATTTCATCCAAGGTAGCTTTTTCAAATCCCCGTTCAGAAAACACTTTTCTAGCAGCGGTTAATATTTCTTCCCGCCGCGTCAGCCGTTCACGTTCTTTCCTTGGTAAAATTATTTGCGTTTCCATATTTAATTTGTCCTTAAAAGTGACTGATTGGTCATCTTATGACTAATGAGTCAAAAGATACCACAATATACTATAAAAAGCAAGATTTGTTTCATTAAATTTGAATTATTAGATCGAATTTTAAAAATCTTAACTTTCAAAATTACCAGACTGACTTATCAAAGATTTTAGCATTACTTTCAATATCGGAGAGGTTGAACATGTGCCTTCGCGCCTGAAATAGATCGCGAGCGATGGCAGCGTCCACGTCGTGCAATGGCGGTCGATAGTTTCCCAGAAGAGGCAGAAAAGATAAAGAACCTGAAACAAAATATTCATCGGATTTTCCCATGAGTTGCAGAAGTTTCTTCAGTAGGCATGACACGCTTACTACTTGCCTAGAAAAGAAAAATTAAACACTGAATTTCATCGTATTTATCGCCAAATTTAATAATTTTATCATCGTTTTTGTTGATTTCCAAAGGTTTACTGCTCTGTTGGTTATTTATTATTCATATCTTACTTCCATGCCGTCAGTTTTATTCAATTTATAAATAGTCATGATAATTGCACCTCATATAATTTTCAAATCAGTTAAACTATTTAAAGGTTTTGTATTGCCATTTATAAAATTTATTAAATTATCATTTTTTTCATTTCCTAATTTCTTAATAAAATGAAAAAATTTGGGGCTTATATGATAATATCTTAAGTAATTCGAGCCAAATATGCTCGTTTTTAAAGGGGCCAAGGAAGGGCTATTTGAAAGTATTTCAGAGGTGAATTTTATTCCAATCCAGTTTAGTTGATTTCGGTATTCATTTTTTGTATATAGGTCAATAGCTTGTTCTAACCTATATTTATTCCTTTCAGCCTCTTTGGGAATTGGTGGGAAATTTTTACTCTTTGGAAATCTTATTTTAAACTTATCCCAGTCATTTAGAAATCTATTACTTTGAATTTGCGAATAGTTTAAATAAAAGAAATCTTTTTCTGAATCATCGAAACTTACAATAAAAGTATTAACGCCTTTACCTTTGAAATAATCTAATATAAAAATGTCAACATCTTTGATTTCAGCTATACTTGATAAAAATTTGATTATTTTATATGAATTATTTTTTAATCTAAACCACCAACCTATTGAAAAATCATTAAAAGTATTTTTAATCAATTCATTGAGGAACAGATTCTCTGTACACAACCCCTCAATTCTTGTATGCTTATCTCTAAATAGAATCATTTTCAGATGTTCGTCATTGTTGAAGTCGACACTCGATAATTTGCTGCAGGGATCTATTTTTAATCTCCTGTAATTATTACGCCTATTATGCCTCCGAAATATTTCGTTAAAATACCCTTATAAAAAATCAGATAAAATTGATCTTGAATGAAGTCTTTACTTCTTGGTGACTGTCCTTGCGGGCCTGCTGATATGATTTATTTAAATCTACATTTTTGCTCTCTTTGGAATCATCTCAGTCTTTTTAGACCTGAGCCAAGTTCGGAGGGTGTCCCACTTCCTACGCCAAAAGGATCTGGTATCAGTCAAAGATATTTCATACTCTTCTGGCAATAAATCTTTCTCTTTCATCCACGTTTGATTAAATCCAACCTGGACTAATAAAAATCTGATTTGGACGAACAGTTTTCCTCTCGCCGATTGTGTATCTTGCATATCCTGGTTCAATTCTTTTTCCATTTCCAGATGTGATTCGAGGTAACTCTTTTTTACCTCATTGAGACGGTCTTTAATCAGGTTTTCCACCCGAGCCATTCTCTTCAAATCTTTCAAACAATAATGAACACTTTCGCGAACTATTATTCTTGGATCTATGGGATTTTTATCGCTAAACGCTTCTGGCACTAATCTCTTTCCCATAAGTTCCTCCCAATCCAGCCTACTAAGCAGACGGCGAGCACAGATCCTGCAGCGCTCAAGGTGGGAATCCGCTTTCTGTAACTCCTCCTCTAGTTCACTTTGCAAGCGGACGTATTGGGAGACATTCCTCGCATTCTGGTAAATCTGATTAAGCTCACTTTTCATATCGGTGAGGGAGTTGTTGTATGCGATGACATTAACGTTGCTGTTCTGGGACCGATATTTAGCCATCATGAGTTTGTCGTTGATCCAGGCAAGGAATCGGTCGTATAGATTTGCCAGCCCAATGGACTTACCGGTTTGGGTTTCAAAAAATGTTGTCTTGAGAACAGCTGAAGGTGTGATAGCAATAATCAAAACGGTAATTATGCTGTCGTAACGTATCTTGCCTGTTTCGGCTAAAAAGACGTAGAGGCCAAATGCAAGGGCAACATTGATTATAATAAGCAAATAAAAATGAAAATGACTAATTAACTTTTTGAATTTTCCCTCGTACCAGCGCTTGAGATCTAGTATGCTTAATACTACGACCACAAGAATCAACAACACGATGTTACCCAAGATGGGCCATAAACCATAACGTCCTCGGATAAGTTCCCATTTATTATTCAGCTTTTCATTCCAGCCTATGGCCTGGCCAATAGCGATCTTTTTAACTTGATTACTTTGAATTTGAAATACTCTTGGTTTAGCGATATTTTTGTACTTATTAAATTGCATTCCAGTGTTTGAGTCGGGTATCTTGAAGGGTCCATTCAAAAATGACGCAAATAACTGTCTAAATCTTTGCGGGCTAAACCGATCGTTAGACATCTCTTGTAATACATTAAGCACCAATATGGCAGTATCATAGGCAAGAGCCTCTACCTCATCTAATTTTACTACTTGGCCATTATCACTGTTTGAATCAGGTATGTCGGGCTCGGCTAATGAAACAAAGTAGAGTTTCTCTTCGGCCGTTTCGCGGGCATCGATTATGGTGAAGAGAATCGGTTTGTAGGGATTGATGTGAGGGTTCATAGAGCGAAGAGAGTTGCAAAAACCTATGATTTCCTCGTTAGAGCCGAATATCCCTATTGCTTCAGGACGGCTGTCTAAGATTTGTTTTAGTGCGGGTCGAGCTTCAATCGAAGCTTTGTATTTTAAGGCCTGGTAGTTCTTCTTTTGGTTTCCTCGCAATTCTTTTCTGAATGTACTCTCGGCCAAACGACCGAATTCGGTATCAGCGTACAGGACAGTAATCGAGCGTATCCAGTATTTGTTCAGGAAGTCGTAGATCGTTTCAACTCTTCGTTGGACATCTACATTTGTACGGAAGAACCAGCCGTCCTCTTTATTTTCAATGGGAGCGGTGACAAGAGATGAGATTACTGGGATTTGATAGCTATTCAAATTCTCAAATTGTTCCAGGGCTTTGAGGAATACACCACTGTCCGTAGGCCCTAGCACAATATCGACCTTTCCTCCTTGTATTATTTCGATTAGCTTTTTCAAACCGTCTTCCTCATCCAGATATTCAAAGGACACAAATTCCACAAAGCTCTCCATCCCGAGATCGTCCACCGCTCTTTGAATGCCTTTGTTATGCCTACCCTTGACATCAATTTTGTACAATGCCCCAAGCCGGATCTTTTTGCCTTTGGTAGCTTTAATCTTGTTCTGAGCAGTCGCATTGATGCATACTATGAATATAAGCATTATGATGCTTACTATTTTTAATATTGTCTTCATGACATAACCTCCAGTTTATGAAGTCATAACGAGAAATCACATTCTGGTTAGCTCAAGCCTCCTCAAAATGCTTCCATAAATTAAAAAGGGACTGTGTTATAGTATTATCAGTCAAATCTTTGTTTTTTGTGCAAAAAAATTTTGTCCAAAAGGGGCTGCACGGCAACAAGGAAATAAGGATATAGGGATATAAGGATTACTTATCTTACATGACTGCTAAACCTTATACCTTATTCCCTTATACCCTTTAACGGTAAATGATTTAATGTTCAAAGCCCTCAACAGTGCTCAAATTTGCGGCTTCACCGCGCTGGGAATTAAAACTTATTACAAATTACTGCCTTTTCGTAAGATGCTTCCGATGCCCCGAAAATTAGTGCCTTTTGCTATCATGGTCGGAGATTACCATTCCTTGGGTTTGTAGGAAAATTAGTAGGGTCTAAACGCTTCTAAGATACCATCGGACAGGTGAATGAAACGGTCCTTTTTCCCTTTAGTTATTATTTTTTTTGCGAGATTTTAGCAGTACTAAAATTTATAGATGATCTTTAATTAAAATATGTTAAATAATTACAAGTTTGTCAAGAAAAAATTTTAATTCATTCAAAGGACGCTTGAAGCTTCTTTAGAGCCGCTTTAGATATGTGAGTTTGACTACCAGGCCACGACTTTCAAGGTCCCAAATAGATGTTTCAGAGCCGCGTTGTTCATTAAATACAATGAACAGGTCACTCCCTGGTCGATGCACAAAATTCAACCGCACATTGGCCGAAAGAGTTTTGTCCAGGCTGTTGTACTGCAGTAATGCATTCGCCACCAGCCGTGTCGAAAACTCATAAGATAAGCGCAGCGATCCGAGGTCAGCATTGAACGTTCCAGCGGGTATGTCCACAGCGTTGTGTGTGTAGCCGAGGCTGAGGGAAAGGTTCGAGCCGAATGCCAGGCTAAGCGTGCTCCCAAGACTGAAAAGCTGCCCATCAAAAAAGCCCTGCAGCGATCCTTGTGTACCTAACACAATTGTACGATTGCGGCTTGTGCTGCCAAACCAACCCAGTTGCCAGAGGTCATAATCTCCAATTGGCACTTCAATGTGGTCGGTTAACTCAAACCCTTCATTTAAACGGGTAAATCCATCTGAAAAAAAGACTCCAAAGTTTTCACCAGAATTCCACTCAAACATAACAACTGTACCTGTGCTCCAGTCTTGAATCTCCCCATTCACTCGAGTAATGTACTCTCCACTCCAATAGAAATTGATGAGTCGCAAGCCGAGCACCCGAGGACGCGGAGTCACCCGTATGAAGCCGACAGTACGACGGATATCGTTGCGCGTGATAAATCCCATTTCGGCATTGGTTTCTGGTCCAATCACGAGGTGCTGACCGGTAAATCCCAATTGGTTGGTCTGGTAGTCAACACTCACACGGTAAGCATTATCATTGCCGCCAGCTCCTGAGGTGAAAGTCCTGGCCACAAACCCTTGGATGTTTAGTGGTTTAATTGGCCAGATAGACCAATCGAGACCCATGGCATGGTTCCATGCGTCTTTGGAACGCCTGTCAGTTAGCATGGCACCTACATAGTTATTGCTGCCTACATCGCGTTTTATGCGCGCGACCGCAAAGTTGGTGCGCGGTTCTTCGAAAGCACGGTCGGTCACCACATTTAGCAGTCCAACTGTCTGCTTACCTATCCGTCCTGTGAGCCTTGCCCCTCCGACCACCGGCACCACACCGTCTTCGGAAATCCCAATTTGACGCGAGAAGAAAAGAAGAAAGGGGGGAGGCTCAAAGAAACCGCGGACGCCGAACTCGAATATGCCTGCGTTCTCGAGGAAGAAGTCGCGTTTCTCTGGAAAGAAGAGATCGAACCGAGTAAGGTTCACCTGCTCATCATCAACCTCGACCTGCGCAAAGTCGGTGTTTAATGTGAGGTCTAGCAATAGACCCGGTCGTACTTCCCATTTTACATCGAGGCCCGCATCCAGCCGCGGGTTGGTATCGAGGCTGGCAGTTTCCTCCACTTCCCTGGTAATCCCAGATAGCGCAAATGGTTTAATTTCTAAATTAAAGCTTTGGCGTGGAAGGTCTATCATGCCATAGAGGTGACCGGCCCGGCTCACGCGAGCAAAGCCCTCGTTGTCTCGTGACCAGGCACTCCAGAGCACCTCCTCATTTTTGCGGCGTATTATGCGATAGATGTTGAATCCCCAAGGCTGGTTGTCTGGATTCGAGGGATAACGCAAAGAGCGAAATGGAATGGCGATCTCAGCGGACCAGCCCTCGGGAATACGCCTCGCCGCTACCCACCACACGGCACGCCAATCTATGTTGAACTCACGACCCTCGTCACTAATTAAGGCATCAAACTCTGCACCGTTTGGATTGGTCGCAAAGACTACGGCATTACGATGGTCGTGAAATGGGTCCAATAGGATGGCAACGGCATCGTCCCCAGAAAATATCGGCTTTCTGTCAAAATTCGCTTGCATTATCTTATCGCGTTGAAGGATGCGGGCTATGATTTTATCGGAATGGCGGTCTCGGGCCATAACGCCAATGTAAAGCGTGCTTTGGTCATAAAGTACCCTTACCACGGTTTCCTCGGTAGCTGGAGCACCTTCATGTGGTTCACGCTGACGAAAGCCGTTCGCTACCTCAGCGCTCTGCCAGACTTGTTCAGTTAGCCAACCGTCGATTTGCATCTCTTCTACCTGCTCTTCACTTAATATTAACGCTTGCACATATGGCAGCTTATTCTCTTCTTCTAATATCTTGCTCTCATTAAATGCATAGAGAATGCTGTAACAATGCGATTGAAGGCAGAACACAATGCTTAAAAAATATTTTATTGATTCTTTCCTCATTTGTTATCATTGATAATAATGAATTTAAAAGGCTTCCTCCTTTGAATTTTTCATCATGATATTTAGCAATAAAATCAGATTCAGTTGCGAACCAGACCTCCGTTTGAAGTGTAAAAGTTGCCACTCGCTTCTTGGCTTTTTCTGCAAGCAATGGGAGAATTGCTAAATCCCTTATTGTACGGAATGCTACTGATCCCCATATCAAATATATAACTATAAATTAAATTTGTCGAGAAAAAAATATTATTCGTAAGAATTTTTAGATCCAAGAGCCAAGAACTAAAAATCATATTCTATATTAAATTCTGTGGGGTAAATATCCTCTTTTTTGGTACTGAAGTTTAAATCCAAGTCGCCAAATTACAAACAAATGTCAAATTCAAAATACCAATAGCCACAACAGCATTTCTTGACATAATTTTCTAATTTGAATATATTAGACAATATGATTGAGACAAGCGTAATCATTCCCACTTACAATCGACTCCAGTTTTTAATGGAGGCGGTTGAATCTGTTTTAAATCAGACCTATCAAAATTTTGAATTAATTCTGGTGGATGATGGCTCTACGGATGGAACGAGCGACTATGCCTTAGAGCTGGGAAAGCAAGTAAAATATATATATAAAAAGAACGGTGGTCCAAGCTCTGCAAGAAATCGGGGAATTCGTGAAGCCAAGGGAGAGTTTATTACATTTCTGGATTCGGATGATTTGTGGCATAAAGACAAGCTGAAAGTGGAAATCGAATTTATGAAATCGCATCCCGATGCTATGGTCTGCTACACTGATGAGATATGGATTCGCCGAGGCGTTCGGGTAAATCAGCGCAAGAAGCACCAAAAATATTCTGGCTGGATCTTTGAACGCTGTTTACCGCTTTGCATCATAAGTCCATCGTCGGTGCTTATGAGAAAAGAATTTTTTGACAAAGTCGGATTTTTTGATGAAAGTCTCCCACAATGCGAAGATTATGATCTCTGGCTCAGGGCGTCTCTGCATTTTCCATTTCATTTTATCCCACAGAAACTGATTATTAAACGAGGAGGCTATCCAGACCAACTTTCTGCACAATGGGGAAGTGACCGGTATCGAGTGCAAGCTTTGCTGAAATTGTTAGAAAAGGACGCGTTAACCATCAAACAAAGGAAATTGGTCGTAAAAAAACTTATCGAAAAGTGTCGAATATTAGAACAAGGATTTAGAAAGCGTGAAAAGAAGGTGGAAGCAGATTTTTATTATCAAATTAAGCGAAATTTATTAACAAAAGAATCATTGTAATTATTTTGCCCCAATGTGCCACTTAGTTATTTACCACCGAGATCGCAGAGAACGCGGAGGGTCTAGCAATTCATTTACTTTCCTTCAAATTCTATTCTTAAGAACTTTGACATAAAGATAAATCAATAAATCCACATGCAGCCAGAAAGTTTCTGCTTGTAGTTTTCATTAGATCTAATTCTAACTGAACCTCTTTTTTAAAATCATCTAATTCGTTTTCAAGATGTTTAAGAAGTGATTACTTTGGTTGTGTTTATTCGAGCACCCTGACTTTTTCTTGCTTTACCTACTGAATGGCGGTTTTTTTACTAATTCTGAGCTGTTAATTTACATCCTAAAAAATACTATAATTATTGCATATAGATAAGAATTTTATTTGTTAAGGTTTCCGAACGGCTCACTTGATGCTAATGACCACATTAAATCCTGACAGGTAGTGATTTGGCCCAAGGGTGTGACGACGGTACCAAAAAATTTGCGCTTATGCTTCTTTCGCTAATTGTAATGCTTCTTGATAAAGCGTATCACTAATTCTAAAATCTACTTCTTGAAGAGCATCTAATATCGGCCTGATTTCAGTAACTATGCCTTTCTTTTTAGTGCGTAATAGCATACCAACTGTTCCGATAATTTTAAGCCCAAGTTGCTTTGCGATGCGCCGAGCTTTTTTATCATCGAGCACTAGGAAGACATTCCCTAATTCCATCGCCAGTGCAATCGCTTCGGATTCACCATCATCAATTTGTGTCTTTAATGAATTTACTACAGCTTTATTCTGAACTGATTTAACGAGAAGCCAACTTACTTTTTGACCCAATTCACTTTGTACAGCAGGCGGAATATTTACGGTGTCAAAACTTTTGGACAGTAAATCTAAATGTCCTATTTTTTCCAATGCTATGAGACAAGAACTATTACTCATCGCATTTTCGTTCATAAATTCATCTCCTGCTCTAAGTCTTCAGCAGGATAGTTGATTACAGGCACTCCATATTTGCCAAGTAATTCCATAAAGGCACGTTTTGAATATCCTGAAAACTTTGCGGCTTGACCAAGGGAAAGTTTTCCTGTCTCAAATAGTTTTATCATTAGTAATAATTTGGCCTCATCTTTTTGCACTTCTGGCGGTAATTGTATTGTAACTTCACTCATATTGAAGACCTCTTCTAACTTTGTTTTCTATTTTATTTTCAATCTAAAAAATCAAGCATGACCAAAATCAAATGATATCCTTTTTCTCTCAGCGTTACACATCTTTGACTTATAAAATATGTACTATCTTTGTGGAAATCAAGCAAAAATATTATCTTTGGGTACTACGATTACTGAAACGACTATTCTGTATCTTCGATTATTGTTGCTTAATCGGTGCATTGAATATGCTTAAAGTTAACGATTTGGCTAAGCCGCCACAGGCTTGCGGGACACAGAACGTTCAGAATTAAAATGATTTTATGCGGTGCACCAAAACTCAATTTAAAGCACAGCCCCTGTGGTCAGCTTGAGCCATTTGTTAGCTGCTTATTTTAAAGTAACTTATAATACTTTTATGAAATATAAATATATGATTTACAAATTCAGCTTAGTCCCAGTTGAGAAAAGAACGTCCTATATTTCATATCTGATTCAAGAATATGATTTATCCACCATTCCTTTAAAAATGTTAAAATTTCAATTGGGATAGTTGCTTTATAAGACATTGCATCCATACAAAATGTAACTGTCTTTTCCTTAAATTGCTTATGTTGTTCTTTATGCAATGAATAATCTGGATAATTATATTCACTCATTAATTTTTCTTCAGATTCAAAATGTTCTGAAGCATATTTTGTCATTTCAGTTAAAGTATCAGAAATAATTTCTGAATCGACTGTGGAGTCTTTGGTTTCAATCAATTTGTTTAATATTTTAATTATCTTTTTATGTTGTTCATCTAATTTCCGAACTCCAACACTAAAACTATTATTCCAAATTATCTTTTCCATAATATTTACCTTTTTAATACATTTAACGATTATTTATATTTTTCTAAATAAGATTTATATTTTAAATCCATTTTATAAATTGAACCTTAGGCATATTGCTATTATCAATATATGATATGAGACATTATTAGCAGCTAAGAGATCACCGGCCTACTTGAGCGTTTAGCCCGACACCGCCTTACAGGTGACCCGCTGCGAAAGGAGGTCCGGTGCATTGATTAGTTATGCTTTTTATTCTTAATTATTTTTCTCTTTTTTCTGTTTGCGTTTTTCCTTAAGGGTAAGTTTAGCCTTTTTTTGTTTTTCTTTCTTACCCTTATCTTTTTTCCCTTTATCTCCCATATCTATTTCTCCTTAATCAATATTTTATTACGAAAGGCAGTGCCATAAAAACTAGCCCGATCAGAATTCCTAAAACCACATTTGGAACAAAATATGGATAAGCTACAAGAGCAAAGCCTGAAAGAAAAGCAATACCTCCTTGTTGTTTTTTTCCATAAACTATATAGCCCATTCCAATAGATCCAAATATCATTCCTAATACGATTTTTGTTGATGGATCCATATTATTTTTACCATCCTCCG
>JBHIAC010000061.1:0-17384 GCA_046758365.1 bacterium | reverse complement strand
TATTTATTTCCCTTTCGGATTTGACTGAGCCGGAAGGCCTTTATTTAATTCATCGAAAAGTCGGTCTGTGAGATCCGGTTGATCTTCGGAAGCAAAAAGAATATTTGAGTTTATTACATCAAATATATAGCTAAACCCTTCGGAATTTCCAATTTTACGAATGGCTTCATTAATTTTATCGAAGACTGGTTTTAATAATTCAGCTTCCTTTTTCGCTAATTCTCCCTGGGGGCCCCACTTTTCCTGTAAAAATCGCTGATACTTGAGGTTGAGATTTTGAATTTCTTGCTGTTTTGCCTGTTTCCTTTCATCACTTAGAAGTAAACTTTGAGACTCCAATTGATCTAGTAGTTCTTGTATTTCTTTCTGCATATCTTTTGCTTCATTTTCCCATTGCGCATTAATTTCCTGAAGTTGTTTCCTCACATCGACAGCTTCTTTGTAAGTTTCTAAAATTTTGTTAGAATTGATATAACCTATTTTTAACTGAGCAGAAGCGGGGCGATTTCCAAAAGCCAATGTGACTGTTAAAACAACCGCTATAAACAAATAAAATTTAAAGCTTTTCACGCTTACCTCCATAAAATGTAATTAAATGTATAAATTTAGAAACTTCGACCAAATACAAAGTGGGGTTTCCACTGGCCCTTTTTACCGGTTGTTGGGTCAATGTTGTCAAAACCATAGGCGTAGTCAAAACCAATAATTCCAAGCATGGGCATAAAAATTCGTACCCCAACGCCTACTGATCGTCGTAAATCAAAAAGGTCGGTTTCACCAAGACTTTTCCAGGTGTTACCGGCCTCGGCAAAAGCCAAACCAAATATCGTGGGGTTTGGAGCAATTGGAAAGCGTAGCTCTGTGGCATATTTAAACATCACCTTGCCACCTTCCTGAGTAACACGCCCAGACAATGGATCATCATAACCACGCAAAGGGATTGATCGGGATAGCCCTTCTCCACCCATGAAGAAGAATTCAAGAAATGGAATATTGTCTACATCTTTGCCAAATCCTTCAATAAAGCCAGCTTGAAAACTATTAAACAGCACAAAATTAAGAAAAATAGGTGAAAACCAATCGTTTTGAATGATGTGTTTATGGAAATTCACCGTGCCACCCAAAGGCCCGCCGGCCAGTTCGGTAGAGATAGAAAATCTTGAACCTGAAGTTGGGAACTCAGGACGATCTAAACTGTTTCTAGAAATTATTTGGGTGAAACCACTGGTTACCAGGGGCCAATCTTGAGATACAATTCCGTTAGGATTAAATTGTATAATCGTATCAGAAAAATTGGAAAGGTTGGTTTTGTCTATCCTGTAAATCCAATCGGCCCGGAAAAAGTTATCAGGCCAACGGAGTCTACGGCCCAATCGGACGTTCGCTCCTTGGCTGCGTTGATCATATCCGATGAAGCGGCTATCGCGTTTGGTGTCGTATAGGCTGATCCCAACCAATGTAGGCGTATCAAGAAACCAGGGTTCGGTAAAACTTATTTGAAAAGACCTAAATGCTCTGCCAAAATTCCAGTCAAAGCTGAGAATCTGGCCATTGCCAAAAAAATTGTTCATGGTCACGCCGATGCTTCCGATGAACCTATCCCGTTCACTAAAGCCAGCAGACATGTTAGCTGTGTCGGTGGACTTCTCTTCTACTTCTAATACAATATCAACCAATTCATCGTTTATGGGCTGAACATCCGGTTTAACGTCTGCAAAGTAATTTAGAATAAAAACATCTCTTTGGCTTCGAATAAGCGCCTCTCTACTAAAAGTGTCTCCGGGTCGAATTTTAAGTTCTCGACGAATAACTTTTTCTTTTGTTTTGGTGTTTCCGGTTATGTGAATTTTATTTATTTTAACAGCATTTCCTTCAATTACTCGAAAATGAATATCGACCGTGTCTTTACTCACAGGTTTTTCTTGAGGTGTAACGGTAGCATAAATGTAGCCGGCATCATAATATAGATTTCCAATCCGTTCAAAAACAGCCTTTTCAATTTTTTCTTTATTATAGACATCGCCTGTTTGAAAATCTAAGATGGAATTTAGTTGCTCCACTGTGTAAAGTTTATTTCCTTGCCAAATAATTTCGCCAAAATAGTATTTGATTCCTTCTCGCACCCAAATGTCTAAATACATATCTTTTTTGTTCGGTCCGTAAGAAATGGAATCCTCTATCACTTCAAAGTCTCTAAAACCTTCCTTGCGGTAAAAATCAGTCAATTTTTTTAAATCTTCCTGATATTTCTCTGGATCAAAATCTCCCCCCTTTAAAAAGCCATTTTCTTTTGTCTTTTTTAATTGTTTTCTAAGTTTTTTGTCCGAAAAGGCTTCATTGCCATGAAAGGTAATCCTTTCGATTTGAACCTTATTGCCTTCTTTGATTTTTAGACGGAGTGTGACTTTTCTTTCTTGCTCTCCTTTCCTTATCTTTGGTTCAACTTCGGCTAAGAGATATCCTTTTTCTGCATATAATTTCTTTATCTTCTTTTGGGCTCTTTTAATATCAATAGGTCCAATTACCTGTCCTCTGTAAAAATCAAGTTCTTTCTCTAAATCTTTCTTTTTGATTTTCTTATTCCCCTCTAATTCAACTTTTTCAAGACGTGGATATTCTTTGACTTTAATGGTAATATGTACAGTATTTCCGACTTCTTTATCCAATAATACTTGAATATCAGAAAACATGTTTAGACTCCAAAGCTGCTTGATAGCTTTCTGGATGTCTTCACCGGTAATATTTTCATTCTCAACCAATCCAGAATTTAATTTAATAAAGTTTGCATCAGCCGTTGTATTGCCTTTTACTGTTAAACCAAGAAGTTTAACCGATTTCTTAGAGGCAATCTGTGCGAGAGATTTTTCTGGAAAGAAAGGCAATAAAAATAAGATTAATAAAATGAGGACCTTATATTGAAAAGTCTTAAACATCAAAATCACTCCTTACCAACAAGATACACCTATAAGATTCTGTATTCATTAACAATTAACAAAATTTTTAACAACCATTGTCTTAAAAAAGTTCAAATAAAATTAATTTAAAAAGTGAAAGAATGTCTCAGCCAAACTTTTTTATCGTCTTTATGAGTTTCCAACAAGGTATTATAGTCATACTCCATTTGCAGCAGCCAACGTGGATTAAGTCGATACTCAATTCCCACGATGTGATGTAGACCAACCCCTTTATCTTGAAACTGATAATCAATGCCTGCTTCTAATTCTCCTGTATAAAGCAGATAAATATCACCCGTTAAATACTTGCCTAAAATTAAACGGCTGCTTTTTAAAAATTCAAGAGAAGACCGAAGGGCCTCATTACTGAAATTTGCGTCAAGGAAATTTCTTGTAATAGCGTAACTAAATCTTACTACGTCCAACCCCAATTTGCGCTCCAGTTGCCGTTCAATAGGACGCATAAGCGGGCGAAAAATGAAATTGTCGGTACTATAACCCACGGCTTTTCTGGCGCGTTCTTCGATATTTTCTGATGAATATCCGAGTGTAGCCATTATCTGTCCTTGGGTTTCTTCAAAAGTTGGAAATTCCGATGATAGCTTTATTTTAATTCTGTCCCATCGTCCTTTGATTGTTTCTTGATTGGAAATATCATCGACAGTATAGAGGGTTAAATAAACATCGGTTGGTGTATTGGAGGTATCCCTTACTACTGTCCATGCTTTACCAAAGACCATGGGGTCAAGAGAGGTTTGATCAAATTCAACTCCGAATTTTTCAACTCTAAAATTTAAATCGAAATACTCAAAAGCACCTCTGGTAGATTCCACTTTTCCTTCGATTCTAAAGGTGGAATCTTTAAGAACACCATGAAATTCAAGAGCACTGTTTTCTTTATCAATCTCCATATTTACATAAATAGCCGTCGGGAATTGTTTAACATATCGCGTATCTTTTACGGAGACTGCACGAAGATCCCAGTTTATATTATTCATAATGTGTTCAACTACGGATTCCTCTTTACTGGCACTTTCAGCAAAAGGGAACATCAAATTTGCATTTTTAATTCGCACTTCTCCACGCACATAAGGCTGTTGCCATGGGCCGGTAACAAAAAATTTCTCCTCACTCGTTCGGCCTACAAATGAATACCAACCGATTTCCCCTTTCTCCATTAATCCAAGAATATTCAACGGTACACCATTTGGTGAAGTTTCTAAAATAAGCGCACCAAGGTTCAAATCATCTCCTGCCACCCGTAGTGGTTCATAAATACCATTATTCATGGCTTCCAAATTGTCTGTGTTTAAAATTGAAAAAGGGTTACCATGAATCGTTCCTTGGAGTTTCTTAATATCTAAAAAATAATCCTCGGGCAAAACAGCAAATTCGCCTTCCAGATTCTCAATTTTATGGGCTACCTCATCCAGCTTTAATAGGCCGTTTTTAAAATTAAATTTGCTTCCCGTAAATTTCGGTTTAGAATAGTTCCCCATAATATGTAAATCCAAATGACCCTCGCTTTCAGAATCTTTAAAAAATTCTTCAATATCGGAAAGCAGGGCCAGAAAATTACCATCCCCGGACAATTGAACATCCAGAGTATTGTCAATGCGGTGAGGGAGTTGGGCAGTCCCTTGAAGTTCAAATTCACCGGCTTTTTTTAGAACAGCATTGCCAATGTACAAAACCCCATCAGATAAGTAAGAGCCATTTTTATTTATTTCGTCTCCAAAATCGAGAATCCCCTCATCAAATTCAAACATGAGTATCTTAGCATTTTGGACTCTTATCTCTCCATAAATCGGAATATTTGGGGCATGGCCTTTGAAGTACATTTGTATAAATGCTTGACCTTCAGCTATATTTTCCGAGCCGGTCAAGATTTTCAACACTTCGCTGACTTCAACGTCCCATCCCACAATTACGCCATCCACTTCTTTAGTGATAAAGTTATAACTGCCCTCTCCTTTTATAATTGGCTTTTCAAACTTTTCTAGAGAAAATTTTTTAATTTCAAATTTTGTTGGGTCTGCACGAAAGGCCATCTCCCCCTTTAAAGGACCAACTTCCTCTAATTTGGCGTCCAACAACCATAGATTCCCCTGGTATTCTGGTTGTTCCGCCTCGCCTTGAATCATGATTTGGCCATATAACTTGCCATCATATTTTAGGTGTTCTTCTCCCAAAAGAGTAAATAAATTAGAAAGTTGTAATCCAGATATAGATAATCTCCCATTTAAAGGAGTGAAATTGGGAGTTGAAAGTTCGAATGCCCCATGAATCCAATCACCTAAATCGAAGCTACTGAGGCGAATTTGTTCATCGGAAATATCTAACTCAAAATTTCCTTCAATTCTTTTATCAGAATTAGGAAATAAGATAATATCACCTTCTATGATTTTATTATTTCTCTTTGTTTCGGTTTCTGTTATAATTTGAAATAATTGTTCATATTTATCCCGACGATATCCATCGATTACTGCATGAAACTTATTCTCATTACCATCAGCAAAAATATTTAGATTATACCGCTTTCTTAAAAAGTCTAACTTACTGTTATTGACGAAAACAAATATTTTCTCAAGATTGGTGGCTTCGAGATTAAATGAGGGCTTGCTAAAAAGATCATTTGCCGAGGCAGCAAGATGAAAGTCATTATTTTTAGAGAAAGAATTCAGATTAAACCTTTCTTGACTATAGCTGAATGTCCCATTTAACGTAAAAGAATTGTAATTTTCTTTGGAAAAGTTTAGTTCAAATTCCCCCCTACTTACAGGATTTATTAAGGATCCTAACACTTCTATTTCAAGATTACCAATGCATTGGTCAGCGGAAGTAAGACCTAGGGAATGTATATCTTTAGTAAAATCACCTTTGACCTCGAGATTGTAATTAAGCCACTTTTCTGGGGAGTTAAAATCTATGCTTCCCTTTCCTGATATGGGAGCATCACCCAAATATCCTGTAATACTATGAAAATTTAGAGATAAATCTTTAAAGTTTAAATCTAAATCTAAGTCCTTTAAATAATTGTTATAGAAACCAAGACTATTCGATTTGATGGTTCCCTTAATTACAGGACTCGACATTGCATTAGAAATCGTTAAATCAACGATTGTTGTGCCTTTAAAGGGTAATTTTTTTTCGGGTAGAAATTGTGAGAGAAACTTATCAACATCTATTTGCTGTGATGTTAAATGGAGGTCAAATTTTGGCTCTAATAAATTTTTAATCTGACCTTCCAGTTTGGTCGGTGAACCATTTATGGTTTGGGAAGCCTCTTTAATTACTAAATTCCAATCTTTAATTTCTGCATCTATGAAAATATTATCAAAAAAGAGATTTTCCGTTATAAGTTTCACACGTCCGTCTCGTAATTTGATAGTACCTGCAATGTTGAACCCTCGGGTCGGTTCAAACCTTTCGGTTATTGTTAATTGCCCATTAATAATACCGTCTAAGACCTCAAAATAATTTGGCAAAAGAAATGGAATTTCATCCCCTATTTTGTAATCATGGAGATCAACATTCATAAAATCTATACCACCTCGATTTAAATCAAGCAGACCATAAAAGACCATATTATATTCTTTGGTTTCAAAAATGTGACCCGCTAATCTCAACCAAGCCCTTCCTTTATCGTCGGTATAGACCCATCCATTAATTTGCTTTGCAACACGCGTTTGCTTTAATGAAATTGAATCTAATAGTACAATCTCACCTTCAGATATTGTAATCCTTTTAAAGTAATCGTATTCTTTAATAATTGACCTGTAAAGATCTTCAGCCTCATTGGATAATTGTAGAGAAAGGTCTACATCTGGATTGGTTTTTGGGAGAGGATTATATCGTAGAGTCAATCGAGGTTTGTATAAAGTAATTTCTTCTGCAGTCTTTTCTAAACTAATCTTCCCTTTTAATAAACTTTGAAGACTGTAACTAAATCTCATGTCTTTAATCCAGACTTCGTAAGGCGCATCTTGAAAAGCCAGTTTTACTCCTTCCAAATGGACGGTTCCCAGACCGAGACTCAACTGGTCAATATTACATTTTTCACCAAAGGCAGATTTTAATTTAGAAATTACAATCTTCTTGATTTCTTCATTTACCTTAAATAGTTTCCAACCATACAGCAGAATTAAGACAAAAAACACCACCGATAAAGTGGCTGTCAAAAACGCTTTCCGAAACATATTTTATATTGACTCCAAAACTGTTGGACTCCGTTGAATTTGTTCGCTTACCATACCGAACCGACGTTCTCTCTTTTGATAAGCCTCAATAGCTTTAAAAAATTCTTTCCGACGAAAATCAGGCCATAAAACATCCGTTACATAAATTTCGGTATAAGCCAGTTGCCAAAGCAAAAAATTGCTAACTCTTAATTCACCACTTGTTCTAATTAGTAAATCGGGATCTGGAATCGAAGCTGTATAAAGCAGTTTAGAAAAAAGCTCTTCATTTACATCCTCGGCTTGGAGTTCCCCTGCCTGAACTTTCCGAGCAATAGCCCGAACGGCCTCGGTAATTTCTTTTCTACTACTGTAGCTGAGGGCTAAATTCAAAGTTAATCCCGTATTATTTTTTAAAATATCAATGGCGTTTAACATTCCAAGACGGGCTTGCCGGGGTAAGTCTTCGAGATTCCCGATGGTCATTAATCGTACATTATTTTTGTTAAGTTCATCAACCACAGAGTGGATGGTTCTAACAAGCAATCGCATGAGCGCAGAGACTTCACCACGTGGTCTATTCCAGTTTTCAGTCGAAAATGTATAAAGGGTCACATATTTAACTTCCAATTCGCCGCAAGCTCTGACCACTTCACGGGCGGAATTGATACCTTCCCGATGCCCCTCTACCCGCGGCAGATTCTTCTTATGAGCCCACCGACCATTACCATCCATGATTATTGCAATATGTTTTGGGATATTTTCTCGATTCAGTATATGCTCTTTTAAGATATTTTCGTCCATGATGCATCACCTCGTAGATGTAATAATAGAAAATTTAAATTAAATTAAAATATTAAGAAAGTCAAGTGAAAAAATATTTCATAAAATAAAAATTAACTGTAAAACTTTATACTATTTTTCACAGTTTAACGAACCACAGGTTCCATTAAATATTATTGATATTTCTTCTTTCTTTTTATATCATGGAGAAATGAAAAAATACTCTATTTTCTTCTTGACATATCTTAAAAAATTATTTACTATTAAATATTACGCCATGTGAGGTTTATCTCTTACAATGTAATCATAACGACAATAAATCAGAGAGGTGAAAAATGAAAGTAGCTGCAATAAAAATTAGAGTTGGGGTTGGCATAATTCCGCTATTAATTTTGACGGTAAATCTGTCAGCCCAAAATAGAGCCGAACTTGAGGCATCCCTATTCAGTGAGGCAGATAAAGTTTTCAAGCAAGCTCAATCAGATCAAGCAAATATTCTTTCTCCCACAAACTTTAATAATGCCATGAACAAATATAAGCAGGCATTAAAAGATTTTGAAGAAGGAAAGCAATTAAAAAATATTGAAAAAAAGTTAGCTGAAGTTCGAAAAAGTTTAGATAAAGCTTTGGAGACGGCTAAGTTAGGTAAAATCACATTTGCTACTACTTTAAAGGCGCGTGAAGACGCTTTAAAGGCTAATGCTCCACAATATGCCTCAGAGGCTTATGAAGAAGCAGAGAATGAGTTTATTTCAGCTACCAAAAAATTGGAAAGAGGCGATGTAAAAAATGCAAAAAAGAAGGTTCCAGAAATTGATAAAAAATATCGCCAAGCCGAATTAATGGCGATAAAAGTGAGTATAATAGGAACCGTGCGAAATTTAATGAAAGAGGTAAAGAAAGTGGAGGCCCATAAATACACCCCGATTACTTACGCTAATGCACAAAAATTGTTAAATGAAGCTGAAAGCATTTTGAACAGTAATCGTCGCTCAGAAACCAGCGCCCAAGAAAAAGCCGAAGCCGCTGAAATTGAAGCTAAACATGCCATCTTTCTCACACGACAGATTAAACGACTCAAGGAGAATGCGAAAGAGTGGGAAAATTTTATCCTCGACCGAGAAATTATTATCGAGGACATCGCAAAAGAGCTTGGATTTACCCCGACCTTTGATGAAGGACTGGATAAACCTTTGAAAAGAATTTATACAATAACACAAAATCTCCAAAAAGAGAAAAAAGACCTCCTAAATGAATTAGAAGAAAAAAATAACGAAATCACGCAATTCAAAAATGAGTTACAAAAATACATTGAAAAAGAGCAAGGTTTGCAAGCCCAGCTCCAAGAAAAACAGCTTAAGCTGGAAATAAAAAAGCGCAGAGAAGAACAAATTAAAGCAATTGAAGAGATGTTTACTCCCGACCAGGCAATAGTTTTACAAAAAGGAAAAGATTTAATTCTTCGATTAATAGGTCTAACTTTTCCATCAGGCAAATCCACCATTGAGCCTGAGTACTTTAGTCTATTAGCCACGGTGCAGCGAGCCATTCGTAAAATTCCTAATGCTTCCATCACTATAGAAGGCCATACAGATTTCATCGGCGATGATAGGTACAACGAAAATTTATCTTATGAACGGGCCATGGCTGTTAAAAAATATCTCTTGGCAAATATGGGTTTAGATGAAAGCCGTATTACCGCCGTGGGCTTTGGGGAAAGCAAACCCATTGCTAGCAACGAGACTCGAGCCGGAAGAGCACAAAATCGACGCATCGATGTGGTACTCACATTTACTGAAGAAGCTCTGTAATAAAAAATGAATTCTGGACTATGAATTAATTCCACGAAGCCATGATTTTGAGAACCATCAAATCACCAAATGAAATGCAGGCCGAGGCCAAACGCCTGCGGTTCGAAGGCAAAACGATTGGTTTCGTACCTACTATGGGTTATCTTCATGAAGGGCATCTCAGTCTAATGCGTTTTGCCAGAGAAAAATGTGATAATTTAGTGGCCAGTATATTTGTCAACCCTACCCAATTTCGACCTGAGGAAGATTTCAATACCTATCCTAGAGATTTGGATCACGACATCAAGCTACTACAAGAACTCGGATGCGACATACTTTTCTACCCTAAATCAAAGGAAATGTACCCACTAGGTTATCATACTTACATTACAGTTGAAGAAATTGGAGACGTACTTGAAGGCACTTCTCGTCCCGGCTTTTTTTGCGGTGTAGCCACGGTTGTAGCCAAGTTGTTTAACATAGTTCAACCCCACTTTGCCGTATTCGGGCAAAAAGACGCCCAGCAAGCTGTGGTCATTAAAAGAATGGTTGAAGATTTAAATTTCGATATTAAAATTTTAGTTAACCCTATTATTCGTGAGCCCGACGGTTTGGCGATGAGCTCTCGAAATTCCTATCTTTCACAAAAGGAGCGGCAAGATGCTACCATTCTCTATAAAGCCTTAACTAAAGCCAAAGAAACCATTGAAGCTGGAGAAAATGATTCTAAAGAAGTTATTAAGGAAATGGAATCTATGATTTTGAAGGTGCCTTCAGCAAAAATAGATTACCTTGCTGTTGTGAATCCAGAAACCATGAAAGACGTTTCAACAATCCGAAATAACGTCTTGATTGTGTTGGCTGTTAAAATCGGTTCAACTCGGCTCATTGATAATATTATTATATAAAATCTCAAAAACTAGTTGATTTTGAGAAATAAATTTTTAATTTAACGGGGAACAAAGCAAGTGATTTTGAGGTTGCAATAAATAAATAATTTAATCATATCACAGTATCGAGAGGTTTAATAAAATGTCTTACAAAAAGTTAATCATCTCTATTTTGTGCCTTTTACTATTTCCCGTCTTTGTTTTTGGGCAGATTAAAAAAGAAGAAAAGTTAGATATGGCTCAAGCTTTAACCAAACCAACTAAACTGCAAACCATAGTTAGTCTCATCGGATTGGATCCCAACAGGTTTACAATGAGTCATAGTTATTCATTATCTTTCACTTCTTTCGGGGGTCGGAGCTTTAGTCAAGGTCTTTATTTGAATACCATGAAATACCAACTCTCCAATCCAATTACAATGTATTTGCAGATTGGTTTCCTCAACCAGCCTTTTGGTGGGTATGGGCAAAAAAGTCCTTTTAATAATAAACTGTTTTTATCAGGAGCTGGTTTTGAGTTTAAACCCTCAGATAGTTTCAAATTACAATTCGAATATAGTCAAACGCCGAGTACAATTTACTCCCCCTATTATCATAATCGATTTTATCATAACAGAAGTTGGAGGGAAAAAGAAGAAGACGAAAATTAAAAGGAACAACAGAAAATATCACAGTATTAATTTAATGGCCGAGCTGCTCTCGACTCGGTTATTTTTTGAGGAGGTAGATGGTAAAACGACGACGCAAACCGCGTCAAAACAACTGGCAGAAAGTAAAACCTAGACGTGTTTACAGATCTTCTAAAAACAAGAGTCTTAAAGAACGTATTTTAACAGCCGCAATCTGGGGCCTATGTTTAATTAACCTCGCTCTGATTGCTTCCTTCATATCCGAGCATTTCGCCTCTCCAAATGAAAATTCCGTTTCTATGAACGCCCCTTATGAACCGGAAAATCAAATCATAACAGTCGAAGTTTTGAATGCCTGTGGAGTTCAAGGTTTGGCAAATGAAATATCCCAATACCTGCGGAATAATAATTTTGATGTGGTTAACATTGGAAATTATAAAAATTTTGATTTAGACCATACTTTGATTATAGATCGAGTTTCTCTTAATGGAATTAATGCAAAAAAAGTAGCTAAAGTGCTTGGGATAGACCAAAAACAGGTTGTACCTCAACTAGATGATTCTTTACAATTAAATGTTTCTGTGATTATCGGAAAGGATTACAGAAATCTGAAATTGTACGAAGCCATTCGATAGTCTTCTCTTTCTTTGGATAAATGATTATACCCTCCACTCAGCTAAATTCTCTGTGTTGTCATTGCGAAGAAAACAAATACGAAATTCTAAACTCGGCACTAAATTTACTCCGTGGAATAATTTTTGAATTTTAAAATGCTATCTTTATGAAATAATTTCTATGTTTAATGTAAGTGGTTGAAAGATGATATTTAACGGGGTAAATTTTGAATTTTGTTTCGAATTTAGATATTAGATATTCGGATTTATTCTTTGACATTGTATTTAGTAAGCATTGTTATTTATATTTTGTGAAGCCTAGAAATTAAAAAGCATTCAATAGGAGGGGTCTATGCCAGTCACCACAATAGCATGGGTCAATGGAAAAGTTCGAATGATAGACCAAACAAAACTGCCTCAAGCACTAGTCTATTTGGAAATTGATGATGTAAAGATATTGGGAGAAGCCATCAAATCTCTTAGGATTCGCGGGGCCCCTGCTATTGGCATTGCTGGCGCTTTTGGCATGATTCTAGGACTACAAAATTTTCAAGGGGATGATAAGGCTGAGTTCTTTAATAAGCTTAATCAAACGGCGGATTATCTAAACGCTACCCGACCCACGGCCGTTAATTTATCCTGGGCCATCAAACGGATGAAAAAAGTAGCAGAAGAAGTGCAAAATAAATCGCTGTCTGAAATTAAAGAGCGACTGCTTAAAGAGGCTTTGGCCATTTGGGAAGAGGACCGAGAAATTTGCCGCAGAATAGGAAAGCACGGGGCAAAGCTCATTAAAGATGGATACACGATTTTAACCCACTGTAATACTGGGGCTCTTGCTACCGCGGATTATGGAACAGCATTAGGAGTGGTTTTTACTGCCCATGAAGAAGGGAAAAAAGTAAGCGTTTTTGCTGATGAAACCCGTCCGCTGCTTCAAGGGGCTCGCTTGAATGTATGGGAACTTATGAACGAAGGAATCGATGTTACTTTAATTTGCGACAACACGGCCGCTTTTGTTATGCAGCAAAATAAAATCAACTGTGTGATTGTAGGCGCTGATCGAATTGCATGTAACGGCGATACAGCTAATAAAATAGGAACCTACAATGTTGCGGTGTTAGCCGAAAAACACGGGATTCCTTTTTTTGTTGCGGCCCCATTTTCAACGATAGATTTTAATATCAAAAAAGGTTCTGAAATCCCTATTGAAGAAAGAGCATCAGAAGAGGTAACCGAAGGGTTTGGCCATAGAACAGCCCCTGAAGGTACGAAAGTTTACAGTCCTGCTTTTGACATCACGCCTCATGAATTAATTACAGCCTTTATTACAGAAGAGGGAATAATTGAACCTCCTTATGATCAAAATTTAGCAAAATTCACAAAACAAAAAGGATAATTATTAAAATGATTTCAAGGCCTATTTATTCAATTAATTATTCAAAGATTTTGTATTGGTTATTGTGGATACCTATCATTCTCAATTTAGTCGGTTGTCAACCCAAAGAAGTTACTTCGGCTAAAATGTATATTCAAAATTATAATTGGGACAAAGCCATAGAACAATTAGAGAAGGCCATTGAGGCTTATCCTAATAATGCAGAGGCTCATTTTTTATTAGGCCAAGCTTATGGTAAAAAAAGCCGCTACAAAGATATGAATAACGAATTTAATTTGTCATTAGAAATTTCTAATAAATTTGAACAGGAAATTACGGCGGAGCGCAAACGGCACTGGATTGAAAAATATGACGCAGGTATAAAAGCTGTTGATAACGAAGACTTTCAAAGAGCAGAAGCCTTATTTAAAACCGCTATAATTATTAACCCAATGAAATACGAATCCCACAAGAAATTAGCCTTTATTTATCAAAAAACAAACGTACTCGGAAAAGCGCTGGCCATTTATAAAAATTTATTGGAGAAAAGTCCAGACGATTTAGATTTGTTGCTTTCTATAGGAAATTTGTACTATCGTCAGCAAAAATTTGAACAGGTCGTGGATATTTTAAAAAAAGCTCTCGAAATTAAGCCCAACCACAATGACGCACTCGCTAAGTTAGCACTTTCTTATGATGTCTTAGGTAACACTAAAGAGGCCACCGAAGCATTCCAACGCGCGGTGGAAGCTAACCCACTGGATAAAGATTTAATCTTCTTATTTGGAGTTCACCACTACAAATTAAAAAATTACAAACAAGCTATTCAACTTTTTGAACAGGTTTTAGAACTGAACCCCGATGATTTTGAGGCAACTTTGAATATTGGAAATATATACTTGAGTATTGCAGAAAACGAAAGGCAGAAATTAAGTAAGATTAACTTTAATAATAATTACTCACCCGAAGAAATCCTACAAATTAAAAATAGTGCAATTTTAAATTACAAAAAAGCCATTCCTTATCTGGAAAGAGCTTTAGAAATGCAGCCTAACCATCCCAACCTTTGGCGCAATCTTGGCGTAGCTTATATAAATTCTGGTGAAAAAGAGAAGGGTGAGCAAGCATTGTTAAAATCGGAAGAGTTGAAAACCAATTTATCGAAATAGATTAAATAGATATTGTCAAACCCATTCTCGATTTGACGTTGGATATTTACGCTTTAAAGCACAAGGTAGGTAGACTTCTCCAATTAAACAGCGGGTTAAGTTCTCATAATCTCATTCGCCGCTCAAATCGTGAGCCTACTCAGAATAAAAATTAATGACTCTTTCGATAGCTGCTCGACAAACCGGATCAAACGGGATCAACCCAAGAGAAAACATCCTGCAATCCATGAAAGGACGGAACAACCCTTTGGTACTATATCCCGCACCTTCAAAAGCACCCACTTTGCCAACGTATTTGGAGGCTTTCATTAAATCCTTTTGCTGATTGATAATTTTCGTCCATTTTTCGTAATAGCCAGGTTTACTTCTGTCCCAGCCTCGTCGCACAGCCTCTAAGTTGTCATACTCCGCTTTTGGCCATGGTGTTGGAAGAGGGGTACCTTCATTGACGAATGATTTCCATTTTAAATTGTCTGTATCCTGCAATGCTGTTACATTGGGTTCCCACGGTTCTACCCCAGTGGGATAAAAATCCAAGTAAGAGACAGAACTGCTGTAATATTCGTCTGCCAATCCCCCAAAGGAGTGCCCAAATTCATGGGTAAACATATAATCGATGTGCCAGTCTAAATCGGGATTTTCCACTCCGGTCATCCCTGTGGCAAAAAGATTGTAAATACCGCCGCCACCGTAGCGTTTGCTATTCACCAAAATGTAAATGAAATCATACGGAACCGCCGCTGCAATATTGCGCATGGCCCGATTGTCTAAACTTAAAATATAGCGGGGTGAATCCAGAGAATTGTATGAAGTCCCCAGTGCGGTACTTTTCCAGATGTTTTTTCTTGGTTCATCGATTCCTGAATCTTGAGATATCACGTCGATAGCACGGATGTTCAAATCCTTAGCATGATCTTTAAACGGTGCGGTGCTCAAAATGAGTTTTTTCCACCGTTCCGCATCTTTTCGGAATTTGTCCAATTCATCTTTAGTGTAACCATCTCCCAATAGTAGAAAATCTACTTTTTTGTGAGGCGGACCATTTTCAAGCAGAGTGGTCACATGGTATTTTTGCCCACGTTTTTCCCGATTTACAAAGCGAGAGTTAGGCTTGATAACTGCAGAAAAGATGTCTTGAAAATGCATCCACTTATCTCGTTTAGCCAAAACTACCTGTACGGGCTTTTTGGGAAAGGGAAGCATTACAGATTCATGAAATGTTCGAAATACTTCGTTTTTAGCTTCCTCGGTGGTTTCCCATTCACCATATATACTGGAGAAGCCTCGGGAATAGATGAGCTGGTTGGTAGCCGTGTCAAAAACTTTGACCAAATATTTCCCCAAATTCAAGGTGTCAATTAAATTCACTTGACTACCAGCCCAAACACCCTCTTCGTAAGCCTTGTCCAAACTCACAAATTCCTGTGTGGCTGTTCCAGTGTGGAAGTAGTCTACACGGAGAGTTTTGTTTTCGAAAAATCGAATGAATTGCAGATTGTTTTGGGCATAAACAAAATTTGTAACTTGGAAAACCAGTAGTATCTTTATTAAGAATCTCATTATGTTACCTCAGTTTGTGGTTTGACAAATTAATTAAAGGGGAGTGATGGAACTTTGGAACATGACAATTCCATTCTCGCTTGGCTAATCCCTCTTAACGTCCGATTTTCAAGACTTCATCACAGTAAGAATCCTGCCACTCTGTGTAATTATTTCAAATTCAACAACGGCAAAAATGGCGATTCTGGGCGAGGAGTAAGCTTCTGATCTTTAGGATCTACAATCAAATCTAGTACTTCTAATACTACTTGTCCGATTAAAACTTCACTGTTTGGTGGACCAACTATACATTCTACATTAGAGTGCCTTTCACCGATTTTGATTATAACCCCTCCTGTTACATCTCGTTCATCCTTTCTAGCGTCTGCGTATGTGACAATAACTTTTCTTGAAACTCTTAAACCTAGTCGCTCCACCACTTCTTGTGGGACAACTAACATAGTAGCACCGGTGTCCACTAAAGCGTTAACTGTAACTTTGCGAACCGCGCCGTTATCAATTTTTCCCTCATCTGCCAGAAATCTATCCACATAATTTTCGAGTTCAATTTTATGTTTAACTTCACCCATTTAAAATGTCTCCAATTAATTATTTCAACTCATTAAATATAAGATAAATCGCTAAAATTAACAATAGAAAATTCTAAATTATATGTGCTATTGTTACTTATAATTCATGTAATTGGTAATTATAATCAATTATGGACTGTTCATAAAACGGTTTTTTCAGTCTTAAAATCACCCATCTTAAACCGCTCTAAATCAAAAGCAGAAATATCTAAACTCTCCACCTTCCCTGTAGTAACGAGTTCACTCATTACCCATCCTACTGCCGGAGCGTGCATGATTCCGTGACCACCTAAGCCTGTAGCCAGTAAGAATCCAGACATCCCAGATTCTCCAAGGATAGCATGATGGTCGGGAGTTTCGGGGTAAAGACCTGCCCAGCACTTTGAGAAATTAATCCCTACGTCTTCTAATTTTGGAAACCTTTTTTGAATTTTCGGGGCGATGAACTCAACAAACTTAGGATCAAACTGCATCATAAAGCCCGGAGGGTCGTCAGGATTGACTGCGGCTAAAGAAAGGCCCTCGCCCTCTCGACGAATTACTAATCCTGTATCTAGGTCAATAGTCATAGGAATCTGAGTTGGCCAACCTGGTGTGGGACCAGTCATTGCGATGTTTCTTCGGTAAGGCTGAACCGGCAAATCTACTCCAGCCCATCTCGCGACTTCTGCGGCAAACGGCCCGGCAGCGTTTATAATCAGGTCCGCCTTAATTTTTCCGCGATCGGTTACTACACCGGTGATTCTTTTCTTTGAACGCATAAGTCCCGTAGCCTTGGTATTTGATAGCATTTTTACACCTTTCTTAAGGGCTTGGGAATAATACGCGTTGGTCAAACCACCGGAATCGATGAAGCCATCTCGGCGGCCAA
>JBHIAC010000060.1:0-17586 GCA_046758365.1 bacterium | reverse complement strand
ACCGAGACTCGCCGAATCGATTTTTTCTTCTGGTTGCGGCTCTGCGGCGCTGTGATAGTCCGTGGTAAATTATATTCCTTTGCGCTTTCTTCTCGAAGCTTGTGCAGCCTGATATGCCCAAGAATGGCACATCCCAAGGCTGCTGTGAATTGCGGCATGTCACCGTCTGGGACATTTACATCGGATTGCATTCGCTCTCGGATTACTTTCGCCATGCGTTCCCAACGGAGGATTCCGCCAACCAGGGTATATTCTGGCTCTGCCTTAATACGTTTCATTAACTGAACCGAACGGTCTATAAGGGAAAGAATGGCACCATACATAATATCTTCTGGGGGAACCCCTTGGGAGAGATGGCTGATCACCTCGGATTCGGCGAATACAGCACAGACCCCAGAGATCGGAACCTGCTCTTTTGACAAAGCCAAGAGCCTGCCAATATCTTCGGTCGTGTAGCCCATGTATCTGGCTGTTTTTTCGAGAAAAGCCCCGGTTCCAGCGGCGCACTTATCATTAAGGCGAAACGTCACCACTTTCGATCTCTCATCGATACGGCTGGCTTTCATGGTCTGGCCTCCTATATCGAGGACCGTATGGGTATCTGGAAACAAAAAACTTGCTCCACGAGCAGTGGCGGTGAGATCGGTAACTTGTAAATCTCTGAATGGGATCAGGTGCCTTCCATAACCAGTTGTAATCACATAAGAAATGTCTTCCATAATAAGACCAGCCTCGGCGACCACCTTTTCGTAAACCTTTTTAGCTACCTCATTTAGCCTAGACCCAGTAGCTTTGATTTGACGGCCAACGATTTTATTCTCATCATTTAAGATGACCGCTTTGGTGTAAGTGGATCCGACGTCCAGACCCAATGTATAAATCATATTAATATACCTCCTTTGTGGTAGGTTTTCTGCTGGCGATGATATGGTCCAGGGCAAAGAGTGCTGCCCCCAGTGCTCCCATGAAGTGGGACTCTTCACTCACATTCAATTTCATTTTCATTCCTTCTTCAAGCGCACGGATCATTCCTACGTTTAGAGCAACCCCACCTGTAAAGGTAATCTCCTCCTCAATTCCAACCCTCCGCAAAAGACCGATGGTTCGTGCTCCAATGGACTGATGAACACCCCATAAGATATCTTCAACCTTTTTACCCTTACCGAGCCAAGATATCACCTCAGACTCGGCAAAAACGGTACAGGTAGTACTAATCCTAACGGGCTTTTCTGCTTGTAGAGCGGTGGGGCCAAGATCGTCAAGAGGGATGTCAAGCGCTATTGAAGCTGCCTCAAGAAATCGCCCTGTCCCAGCCGCGCACTTGTCGTTCATACAGAAATCGATAATCTCACCCTCGGACCCAACCCGAATAGCCTTACTGTCCTGGCCTCCCATATCTAAGACGGTGCGGGTTGCAGGAAACGTATGGACCGCTCCCCGACCATGGCAACTGATTTCTGTTACTTGTTTATTGCCAAAGGTTACTTTGTAACGACCATAGCCAGTACCAATAATGTACTCTACTTCCTCATCTCCTAAATTGGCAGAACCAAGAGCCTTTTGATAGGCTTTTACAGCGGCGCCTGATACATTAGCGCCTGTGTCGATGAGAGTACGACTTATTACTTCCTTAGCCTCATTAAGGATGATAGCTTTGGTCTGGGTGGACCCGACGTCTACACCCGCCACGTATGACATGTTTGTTCTCCTATTTTGGATTTAGCTTCTCGTTAAGTGAATAAATTTTGAGTAATGTTTTAGGTACATACGTATAAGGAATTAGGGGTAAAAGGTAACAGAATTGCTTTCATCTCCCTTATATCTACTTAATTCTCAACATTTATCTCAGTTTTAGAATCTCCGAAGTATTTGCTTCATACAACCTCCGCCAATTGCTGTCGTGAAATCAACCCCTCAAAGAAGGCATCGATCCTGTTTTTCATCTGTGCCTCAGAAACTACCCTTTGATCCATCATATCGGATTCAAAAAAGAGGGTCGGGATGTCTTTGTTAGCCATCAAGAACCTTCGGCCGTCGGCGAGACCTGTGGAGACCGTCCGACAACTCTTTATGGGATGATAGACCACACCATCCACCTTGTAAGGTTTGGCTATGGAGATTATTGCCTGTTCTTGGTGAAACATACTATCCATAGCATCGCGCACACTGATTAATAGACCTTCGGCAAGACTGTCAATCGGATTTTCCAGATCATACTCAAATCCGAGATTGGTTCCTCCAGCAGCGAACCAGAGGTATGTAGAATGCACAAAAACACCACCCCATTCCGTAAAAAATTCGTTGAACCGACGGAAGATGGGATAACAGGGAACTCCTACAAAGATGAGTCGAAACTTCTCCTCGGTTAAGGTTCCTATGCGTTTGGTGGATTTGTACTCCATCTCTTCCACGAGCTCTTTAAAATAGCCACTACCAGCAGCGGTGCCTCGAAAGCCGTTGACCACACCAAGAAATATTGTACCGTCTGTGAGGGCATTAAAAACAGAAGGACATTTTTGGTTCAGTTCGAGAACCCTGCGCCATCCACGACTCATATCGTTTGCGTAATTCAGGACTTCTCTGAACTTATCGATGTCAAATTTTTTACCAGTAACTTCTTCACAAACGGTTATTAACTCCTTGATCTGTTCCGCCACGTATCGGCGATCGCTCACAAAGTTAGAATCGCCTTGCCAGGTTTGGGTTCCTGCTGCTCTGGTTGCGGGGATGTCGATGGTAAAGATGGGAATATGGTACATTCGCTCCCAGATTTCAGCCCATTTTATATAGGTGTTGCAAGCGTTCGTCAATACCCCCAGGCACGGTTTGGGTATCTTCCCCATCGGGTGCTCTCCTCCTTTAAGTTGTACACCCACATCAGCTTTAACGTATCCGCAGATGTCCGGGGAGTAACCGTAGTCTTCAGCCTCATTTAGGAACTCAGGGGCCACCTTCCTGACGGCCGTCTGCAGGGAGTTTATTTCTGGAAACACCACAGGGAATTCAAACGTCTTCAGAATTTCGTTAAGGCTTCCCATCACGAATACGTAAGCGGCTCTTCCTCCTTGTTCAGCCACATTTGTCAATTGAATGAACCATTCACGAAAAAGTCTGGCACCATCGCGGTTTCCCCGCCCAACGAGTTCTTCTTTATTACTTTGTTTTTCCTGTTTCATTGCTCATTCTCCATCAACTAAAAAGAAGATTCTCCACAAAGGTTTCAAGTTGAATCTCAAGGTGATCAAAGGTGGTCTGGTTTTCTTCGAATTCACTGATGAAATAAGGAATACCTTCGTTATCCAGTGCTTTGCTGTAGGCCACCTGCTCTTCCAATCCAGGCTCGCACATTTTGGCCGCGGTTATAATCACTGCCTCAGCTTCTGATTTCTTGAAACGGTCAAGAAGCATCTTTTCTTTGGGCTTGCGTAGATCGTGCTGTACTGGACTGTAAGAGGATTTTTCTATATAGGCTTCGGCTAGGTTGTACAAGGGGTCCCCTTTGAGTGGGATATCTTCAAGAATCCAGCGGAGTCCAATCATCAAATCATCGTCCACGACGTAGCAAGACTGATCGATGGTTTGCAATAGGTCCAGAGGGGGGCGCTCACAAAACCCACCTTCAAAGACTACTCTCATCTTATCTTGCTTTTTGGCTGGGCGTACCCTGATCATTGATAAGATAGTTCGCATAAAATCGTTGTATTCATCTCTTGGAAGGAATCCTGCGAGAGCGACCAGAACGAAAGCTTCGTCAGCGGCGATCAACCATGGTGTATCCCTTTTGATAGCATACAGTTCTCTCATGAGCGCCCGACCTTCGTTGTACACCGCCAGCGAACGTCGCAGGTCATCGTCGCTCACCTTACGACCCGCTATCGTTTCGAGGTCCCCTTTTAGCCGTTCGTACTCGCTACGCAGATATGTCACCGAGAATTTAGAATTGGGGTTTTGTGGTAAATAGAGTATCTGGCATTTGTAAGGAAAGTTTCGTCCCCAAATGGCCCCGAGATTTCTAGCCGCATCACAGATGGGATGAGTGACGAACATGTCCAGTTCAATCTTCCTGGTCAGAGCAAGTTCCAGCGAGGTCTTAATGATCGAGCAGAGGTAGGAACCAAAATGCGATTCGGATTCCATCCCCTCGACTTGCGCCCCACAGATTTTGAGCGGCAGCAGTCCGGCCGCATGAGCAATCTCTTCCGGGAAATAAACTTGAAAATGCCCGATCACTTTCCCGCCGGCTTCTCGCCAGCGGCGGACAGTTGGGTACTCTGGATCCTCGATCAAGTCCCGGCAGAGGCTTAAGATTTCATCCAGGGATTTGCCTTGCCAGCCGTCAAACACCTTTAGGGTCTGTGTCATTTCTGTTATCTCCGTGTGTTTCTATTGAAATATGAACCTTGCTCGATTATGAATTGCATTCATGGTCACTCAATTGAAAAAAGGAATTAAATTCCTGACTTACTCAGCGTTTATATAAAATCATCTAAATATACTGCCCACCATCAACTTTAATCACTTCACCCGTGATGTGTCTTGCCAAGTCTGAACAAAGAAAAAGAATCACATTCGCAATGTCATCGGGTGTGGCCAGCCGTCCAAGAACGGTTTCGGCTAACGAATCATTTAAAATTTTTTCGGGAAGTTTCTGGGTGAGCGGCGTGGTTACGAGCCCAGGGGCGACCGCATTGACATTCACATGGTAGCGCCCTAATTCTTTGGCCACGGTTTTGGTGAGTCCAATTAACCCGGCCTTGGATGCCGCATAATTGGCCAATCCAAACTTGCCTCGTAACCCATTGATGGAAGATACATTAACGATTTTTCCACGATGTTTTTCCCTGAAATGCGGCGCTACATGATGAATAAAATTAAAGGCCCCTTTTAAATTTACATTTAATACCGCATCCCACTGCTGCTCGGTCATACTCCAGACCGTCGCATCTTGAGAGATTCCTGCGTTGTTGATGAGACAATCGATGGTTTTTTCTTCGGTGAGGATATTTTCGACACTACGACGTACCTCTTCAAAATTGGAAACATTGGCTTTCAAAAAACGGCATTTTTCCAAGAACTCTGGCTGAGGCTGTAAATCTACACAAACCACCTGCGCACCAGAATCAACGAACATCCTTGCGGTTGTTTGACCAATACCGCCACTGCCGCCTGTGATTACTACTACTTGATTTTTGAAATCAATTGAAATCATAGTCCATATTATTTTTTAGACAGGATTTACAAGATTTAACAGGATTAGAATTAAATGATTGACTTTTGTGTTTTAACCTAAAGTTTAATTGTTCTACAAAAATCGTTCAACTTAGGGTTTAGTTTAAATTCCTGAAAATCCTGTCAAATAATAACTCAACGATTTTTCCACACCGGCCTGCGTTTTTCCATAAACGCTTGAATGCCTTCATTGGCATCTTCCGTTGCCATTAAATCCTGTACATACATTTTTTCAACAGCCTCTATACTTCTTAAAAAAGCCTGATGCATTTCATAGCGAGAGGATTTTGCTGCGAATTGTAAAGCCACAGTGCTTTTGGGTAGAATATGTTTTGAGATAAATTCGTTTAGTTCATTTTGAGGGTCTGCCGAAACCGAATAAACTAATCCCAATTGCTTAGCAACTTGCGCTGAAATCGAGCGACCGCTCAGCACCAGATCATCCGCGGCTGATTGACCAATACGATGCGGTAAAATCAACGAAGCCACGGGTGGGAATACCGCTAAGTTGATTTCCGGTTGGCCAAACTTAGCCTCTTCCGAGGCAAAAATCCAATGGCAAAAAGCGACCAGTTCCAACCCACCGCCCAGGCACTGGCCTCGAACCAGCGCAAAGGTCGGCTTGCTGGTTTCGATTAGGGTTCTAAATAATTGATGAAACGTTTCCAGCATCTCCCCAACAAAATCTTTTTGATGTTCAGGAACACTGGCGCCAAATGAAAAGTGTTCCCCTTCACCTTGAAAAATGAGTGCTTTTACCGAGGATCCTTGTCCTTCCTGTTGGATAGCCTGGGTAAGTTCGGTCATCATCTCTCGGTCAAGTACATTACCTTTTGGGGCGTTCAAGGTAAGATTCAAGACCTGATTATTATGAAATAAATTCAATTTTATTTTTTTAAATTCGCTCATATTAATTCATTCGATTATCAATGCCTTATAAAACTAAATTAAACAGTTGAAATGGAACTAATTGTATTGACCCGCCAGATAAAATTATTGTTATTGCTGAAAATTTTCCGAAAAAGCCTTGAATTTCTGCAACTTTTAAATGCACTATTTCACTAATTTGGATATCTCTAAAAAATGGTCGCCTTAGGTATAAATGGTAAACACAAATAAAAAATATTATCAGTAATTCAAAACGGTGACTTATGAAAAACCAATTGTTAAGACTATAAGCTCCCAATAGTATATAAAAAATTGTCCACAATGAAAAAAAGACAGATCTAACTATAATGCGATTATTTGAAACAATCATTACTACACGACGCTGTAACAATCTTGCAAAAGTCCATCCTGTGAAAATCTTTTCTTTAGTTGTAAAATAGGTAGCAGCACTGATGAAACGTATAATCTCATTTGGAAATTGTTTTTTGAAAAAATAACTTACAATTTCTTTTGAATCGAAAAATTCTAAAATGTTTCTAATCAATGTTCAGTCTTGCTTTGTTTTACGGAGAAGTATGGTTAAATTTTTTAAACTAAAGCTCTAACTCAAGCTCAATAAAAGGTCCGGCTCGAAAGCCCGATGCCCTGAAAAAACTAAGTAAATCTACATCATCTTTTCGCACCATGGTTCGAACTGTGTTTATGTTTAGGGATTTAAACTTCAAACAGACTTCCCGGCACAGGGTCAAGCCTACGCCTTGGCGGCCGCACTTGGGGTTTACACCAATGGCAAAAATCCAGCCGCAGAGAGGGGAGCCAAATTCCCAGGCCCGGCCTTCGGCCAAAATATAGCCAATCACTTGACCTTCAGTCACAGCCACATAGCCTAATGTGAGGTGTTTATTGTTAGTCATTTCTATAAACGGTCTGAGTCGTTCCTGCCAGTAATCTGGTTTGGCTTGACCAGAATGAATAGCATCTATATTAATGATTGCTTGGCTGTCCGAAGCTATAATTTTTCGAATAGTAAAATCCAATGTCTAATCCGTATTTAGATTTTAATGATTATGCAAACAAATCGGCTAGATTTTTATGAAGCTCAATTATTTAATTTCCAACGGATAGAAAAACCCAACTGATTTGAATAAATTTAGTTCCCCAATCCGGTTTAGATAATTTTAGTCTGCTCAGATTTAACTTTTGTAGATTTTATAATTTAGGCCGCTCAGAGCTGAAATCTCTGCATAATCATTTAGATTTTTTATCAAAGGAGTGCAACGCTTTAACGTTATATGTCCTCAATAAATATTATAAGGAAAATCGGGGGGCATTTCGGCCAAACTTCTTATAAAAATAAAATCTTGCCCACCTCCGATTTCTTATTTTTTTGCTATTTCTTTTCGTGGTGGCATTACGGCTTCAATTAAATCGTCCCCCCATCTATGTCCCTGAGCCAATAATTGTCTCAGCTTTATGAAGTCCACTTCTCGATGCCCCTTAACCCCTTCATTAAAAGCTTTAAACCCGGCCTTCCCTTCTGTCATCATATTCAAACCCAACCAGGCGCGATTGCTCTCCCGATTGCGGTCCCAGTGCTCTAACTTGTGTTTTCGTAAAGAATCGATGGTTTTGGTCAGACAGCCGGGCACCGTCATCATCAGAGAAGTGCTCAGATTATTGACAGCTTTGTCTAAAAGGGAAAAATCCTTTTCACATTGATTGATAAGTGCCTTAGCTTTTTGTCTTTCCTCGCCTACACGAAATTCTCCGTACACGATTTTACCCATTTCATCCATCCAGCGGTCTGTGATGACCAGCGGATTCGAGATGAATTGACCATCTCTTTTCAAAACCGGAACGATTTCAGTAAGAAGTCCAAGTCGGTAGGCTTTGTGGGCGCTCCAAATCTCGCACAGGGTACAGCTCATCATGGCGTTTTCAATGCCGACAAACAAAGGCAGGAAGTCGGTAGATCCTCCATCTGGAGCCGAGCCATGCTTAGGGCCGGCCTGGCCAAAAACAGCCAGGTCGCTGGCTAAGGAAAAATCGCAGGCCATACCAATCTCCTGGCCCCCAGCAATCCGCATGCCGTTGACCCTACAAATCACGGGCTTGTCGCAGTGTAAGATGGCAGTCACCATATCGTTAAACAGCCGCATGTATTGTTGGTATTCCTCGGGCTGACCAGCATAGTATTCGGCATATTCTTTTGTGTTGCCACCAGTACAGAACGCTTGCTCGCCCGCACCTGTAAAAACTACGGCCACCACATTACGCGCATTGGAAGCCGTTCGAAAAGCCATGATGACTTCCTTAACCATTTGGGTGGTGTAGGAATTGAGCTGCTCCGGGTTGTTCAAAATAATCCAAGCGATAAATAATCCCTGCACAGGCTGGCCTTGAGGATCGAGACATGGTTTTAGCTGATATTTGATTTCTGTAAAATTAAAATCTGAAACCAAGTCATGGTCTTTGAAAATTTCCATGGTAATCTCCTACTTAAAATCGGGAACCAGAACTGGTCGTTTATCCAATTCCCGATGATGAACGAGTTCAAATACAGTATTGATTTCTTTGAGTGGAAAAATTTGAACAAAAGGCTGCAATTGAATCTGTCCATTTTTAACCAATTCCAATACTTCTGGGTAATATTTTGGGTGACATCCCCAATTCCCAATAGCTCGGGCATCGAAGGCCATGAGGTTACTGAGACGTAGCTGTAGAGTATCCATAGTGAATCCCACCACACTTAAAGTTGCTCCGAAGGTCAGTAACCCAAAAGCCAACTCCTGTCCGGCTGTGGTTCCAGAACACTCAAAAATTTTCCATTCGTAAGGAGAAAGAGATTTTTTTGAAACAAATTCTTGGATGGATTTGCGGATTTTTTTCTTATCCATCTTTTTGGGATTAAAGGTAGCCTCCGCACCGAATTTAGAAAGGAGCTGTAGTCGCCGTTCATCCACATCGATGGCCACGACAAAAGCACCCAAAGCTTTGGCAATTTGCACCCCGAATCCACCAATGCCGCCAACTCCCACAAAAATCGCAACATCACCTTCGGCCAGACCGGAATTTTTAACGGCTTGATAGGGCGTGGTGACAGCATCGGCCACGACCGATAGCTCCCGCAAAGTGACTCCAGATTCTCCAAAAGAGGCCGTTTCATTTTCAACAGCTACCGGGCACAAATATTGCGCTGGAATTACAACATGGCTGGCAAATCCGCCATCTATATGATTACCCGGCATTTTCTGCTTCCGGCAAATGGTTCCTCGGCCTTTTTTGCATAAATTGCATTGACCACACGGTAGAACCGCTGGCACAATAACAGCCTTGTCAATCCAATTTTTACAGTTGGAACCGGCCTCTTCAACAAATCCGCTGATTTCATGGCCTAAAGTCAAAGGTAGGGATTTAACGGTTCGTATCCCCTCATAAAAAAATCCCAAGTCGGTGTGGCAGACTCCACAACCCATAATGCGCACAAGTACTTCATCAGGGGTAAGGGAGGACACAGAAATTTTTTCCAGTTGCATGGGTTGGCCTACTTGGTGCATTTGCCAAGCTTGAATTTTGTATTCCATAGGCGTCAAATATAATAAAAGTAAATAGGTACTTGTTTACTTGTTTTTAATATAATATTTAAAATTAAATTTGTCAAGAAAAATTTAATAATTTTATTCTTTTAACTTGATGATTAAGGTGGAATTAATGAGTATAGTGTTCCCATTTATTACACTAAATCTTTTCACTAATCAAGGAGGTCAGCTTTTGAATTATTTCGTTTTTTTCTGTGTTTTTTTTTATTTTTTAAGAATTTTTTTGGGGGCTATCAGGGTAGCGATAGAAACAGACTTGAGAGTGTAAAAGGCTTGTTCTTGCATTTCGTGAAATACCTCTCCAATTCGACAAGCATCTTGCAGTTGGCAGTTATCTTCGAAATCCAATAAGAGGCACCCATGTTGTGGTAAACGAGGTTCAAAAATTTCCACGACCTCCAGCATAGTTATTTCTTTGGGGTCCCTGGCAATTTGGAAACCCCCTTTGATACCCCGAATACTGCGAATGAGACCCACCCGAACTAACTGCTGCAGCACTTTGGCTACATGGTGTTCAGAAATTTGGTACTTTTCGGCGATCTCGCCAGCAGAAACCAGAGCACGGGGATTCTTACTTAGCTCAAGAATGGAATAAAGAGCGAATCGTGTGCTTTTGTTTAGTTTGACCAAATTTTATAAATTAAGCTTAGCTTAATTCCTCAACAGTTTCCAAATAAGACCTGATAGCGTCTTTGATATTCTCTAATGCTTTTTCCTCAAAATATTTAAGATAAAAACCTGAGAATTTAAATTTAATTTAAGTTTATATTCGTGTAATTCTGTGGTTTTAAAATTTATTCTTTTACAGTTCTGCCCACTTACCTTCCCCTTCCCAAACTCGAATGATAAAAGGAAAATTTAGTCGCTCTTTTAGACAAGTCTGCAGCATTTCACAAATATTTTCAACCGAAGGGTATTCTAAGAAATCGTTTAGGGATTTGTGATCGTACTCATGCAAAATTTCTTCTACGGCCTCTTTTATATCCGCAAAATCTATGACCATTCCGTCTTTGTTTTTGCCTTCTATAATAACTTCTACTTTATAAGTATGACCGTGCAGTTGTCCACATTTGGGATGGCCGGGCAAATAGTGAGCGCAATCTATGTAATGTGTGGTGCCAAGTTTCATAATTGTCCTATTAAATCTTATTCAAGCAAAAAGCCAACCTTTTTAAAAATAAAAAATTCAAAATATTCCTAAATATCCTAATGATCCTCTGAAATTGCGTCCAAAATAAATTTTAAAAAAGGTTAGCTTTTTTGCTAATAGCTACAAAACCGGAAAATAATTCTCCATTTCCCATTCGGATACTTGAGCTCGGTACTTTTCCCACTCTAATTTTTTATTTTCCAATAGAGAATAAAATACATGGTCCCCCAGAGTCTTTCTCATCAATTCGCTGGATTCCATGACTTTGATAGCTTCATATAAATCTTCTGGTAAGTGACCAATTTTAAGCTTACGTCTTTCTTCTTCACTTAATTTATACACGTTAAGTTCTACAGGCTCAATGGTCTCGTAATTCTTTTCAATGCCTTGTAAACCAGCAGCTAACATAGCGCTAAATGCTAGATAGGGATTGCATGCAGGGTCGGGGGAACGAAGTTCGATTCTAGTGGCCTTCTCTTTTCCCAATTTATAGGCTGGTACGCGAATCAAATCAGATCGGTTTCGTACAGCCCAGGTGGTATAAACCGGAGCCTCAAATCCAGGTACTAAACGTTTGTATGAATTAACCCACTGGCTGGTTAAAAGAGTAAATTCCTGAGCGTGTTTAATCAATCCAGCGATAAATTTATTAGCTATGTCGGATAGATGGTATTTATTGTCCGCAGCAAAAAATGCGTTGCGTTCGCCTTTAAAAAGTGACATATGAGTATGCATTCCGCTGCCGTTTTGGCCGAAAAGAGGTTTGGGCATAAAGGTAGCGTAGATTCCATTTCTGAGAGCCACTTCCTTTACAACCAAGCGATAGGTCATAGCATGGTCTGCCATAGTTAAGGCATCAGTATAGCGTAAGTCAATCTCGTGTTGGCTTGGACCAACTTCATGGTGGCTGGTTTCTACCTCAATGTCTAAAGATTGAAGAGCTTCTACAGTTTGTTTGCGTAAATCACTAGCCACATCTAGAGGGGTTAGATCGAAGTATCCACCGTTATCTAAAGTTTCGGGTTTTCCTTTTGCGCTTCGAAAATAAAAATATTCCAATTCAGGGCCAACATAAAAAGTATATCCCATATCTTTAGCCCGTTTTAGATTTTTTCTTAATACCCCGCGAGGATCGCCGTCATAAGGATTACCTTCCGGTGTATAAATATCACAAAACATTCGAGCTACCGTACTTTGTTCATTATGGCGCCAAGGAAGAATTTGAAATGTATCTGGGTCGGGCATGGCTATCATATCGCTTTCGTCAATTCGGACAAAACCCTCAATGGAAGATCCATCAAATCCAGCCCCTTCTTCTAAGGCCAATTCCAATTCTTTTATAGTAATGGTAAAACTTTTAAGAAATCCTAAAATGTCGGTAAACCATAAACGAATAAACTTTACTCCATTTTCACTGGCGGTTTTGAGTGCGTATTCTTTATCTTTTCGTGTCATGAAATCTACTCCTTATTTTAGATGTAATAAATGAAAAGAAATTAAGCAAGAAAAAACAATTTAATTGATAAAAATAACTCGATCTTCAAAAAGATGTTTGGTTACCCCAAATCGCGTGGACTTTGAGTTCTTACTTACTTAGTATGTACAAACAAGTCGCAAACACTACGGAATCATAATTGCAAAACGACGCAAAGAATATGAACTAGCTCACCATTTATCTGCAATCTTGAATAAGTTTACGGCAGATGAGTTAGAGGATTAATTATTTTACATCGAAGACTTTTTTCTTTTTCTTTTTCAACTTTGGCCCTTTATTTTTCTCACTATTCAATAGTTGCTCCAATTCCTCACCCTCTACCACCTCTTTTTCCAGCAGCATTTTAGCCAAAGTTACTAATTTATCTTTTTGAGACAATAAAAGTGACTTTATTTCTTGGTAAGCTTTTTCAACAATTTCCCGAACCTCATCATCTATCTCAGCGGCGATTTTTTCGCTGTAAGCACCTCCGCTTCCAAACTCGGCGCCCAGAAACATAAGCCCTTTTTCTTTAGAGTAGGATAGCGGTCCCAATTTTTCGCTCATGCCATACTCGGTCACCATACTACGGGCAATAGCTGTGGAGCGCTCCAAATCATTCTGGGCTCCTGTGGAAATCTCTTTGAATATAATTTCTTCAGCTACTCTACCACCTAACAAAACTTTCAATCGGTTTAATAATTCAGTTTTTGTCATCAAATGGCGGTCTTCTGTAGGTAGTTGCAGGGTATACCCTAAAGCAGCTACACCCCGAGGAATAATGGAGACCCGGTGTACAGGATCTACATCTGTAAGACTACCAGCGATGATAGCGTGCCCTGCCTCATGATAAGCTATAATCTCTTTCTCCTTTTTGTTGAGAACCCGGCTCTTTTTCTCCAAACCCGCTACGACTCGGTCAATTGCTTCTTCCAAATCTTGAAGAGTAACTTCCTTTTTTCCAGACCGCGCTGCTAAAAGGGCTGCTTCGTTAACCACATTAGCCAAATCTGCACCGACGAATCCAGGCGTTCTTGCAGCAATAACCCGCAAATTGACCTCAGGTGCTAATTTTACTTTTCTGGAATGGACTTTCAAGATAGCTTCCCGGCCATTAATATCGGGTCGATCTACTACTATTTGTCGATCGAATCTACCTGGACGCAGTAGAGCTAAATCCAGAATCTCTGGCCGGTTGGTGGCTGCCATAATAATCACACCAACATTGGGATCAAATCCATCCATTTCTACTAAAAGTTGGTTTAGGGTTTGTTCACGTTCATCATGCCCTGCGAAAGGATTCATACCCCGCACTTTCCCTAATGCGTCCAATTCATCTATAAAAACAATACAGGGTTCATGCTGAGCCGCTTGTTGAAAAAGATCCCGAACTCGGGCAGCGCCGACGCCTACAAACATTTCCACAAAATCTGAACCAGAAAGGCTGAAAAACGGAACACTGGCTTCACCCGCAACCGCTTTGGCTAAAAGGGTCTTGCCCGTACCAGGAGGCCCAACCAATAATACGCCCTTAGGAATTTGCCCACCAAGGTTTTTAAATTTATTTGGAGTTTTTAAATATTCTACCACTTCTTTTACTTCTTCCACAGCTTCGTCAATACCGGCGACATCTTTGAAAGTTACTTTGGTTTTACCTTCAACATATATCTTGGCTTTACTTTTACCAATGGACATCAATCCCCCTTGCGGATTTATTCGTCGGAATGCAAATCCCCAAATGGCGAATAGAATTGCGATAGGTAGAATCCAGTAAAATAAAATTCCCTGCCACCAACCTTCATCGGTTTTACCTGAAAATTTAATATTCTGCGCCTGCAGGTCTTTGACTAATTCAGGATCCTCCACCCTGACTGTTTCAAAATAATATTCTCCTTTACCTAATCCTTTTTGTTGAAAACTAAATGGAGTTTTCCTATAGCTTTGATTCTCTAAATTTTGAGCTGTGGATTCATCAGTGAACATAACCCCAGAAATTTTTTCTGGAGAAACGGTGCACTCCTTTATATGACCATCACGTAATAACTGCTTAAACTTGCTGTATGGTATCTTTTCAACTTCCCCGCGAATCAAAAAACTTTGAATGATATACATCACAAAAAAAGCTAACAAAATATACCAAATTGAGAAATTGAGCTTTTTTTTGGTAACATTATTTGGCGGCTTACGCCTCGGTCTGTTCATTTCATCTCCAATATTTAATTGCTAAACAGAATAAAAAGAGGGTGCTTCACATACACCCTCTTTTTACCCCGATTCTATATTAGCAGCAAAACAATTTTTGGATAATCCTCTAAAAGTTATTAAAGTTTGAAAAATTAAATAAAGACAAATAAAAGAAAGATAGAACACCCAACAGGTTCCGAAAGCTTTCGGAACAGGTGAATGCAAAATACAAAATTACAAGGGCAAAAGGAACTCAATCTAATTTTAACACAGAATCGGGGTATCAACTAAAAACTGTTATTTTTAAAGAAATAATACATTTTTACCCATGAGTCATGGCTAATTCTCGCAGCCTTCTAATTCGTTCATCTATTGGCGGATGTGTTGAAAATAGAGAGGCAATGCCTCCACCACGCAAAGGATTCACAATGAACAGGTGTGCTGAAGATGGACTTGCATGCATAGGAATTCTCGCAACACCCCGTTCCAAATTATCGAGTGCCGAAGCCAGTGCCAAGGGTTTACCTGAAATCTCAGCGCTACCTCGATCGGCGGCAAATTCACGTGAACGAGATATTGCCATCTGAATAAACATAGCTGCAATAGGCGCTAATATTAACATTAATAAACTTGCGATGGGACTGCCATCATCATCGCCGCCACCCCCTCCAAAAAAGAAAGTTAATCGTCCGATGAAAGAAAGCATGGTGATGGCGCCAGCAATGGTAGCAGCCACTGTTCCAATCAATATATCTCGATTTTTAACATGTGCTAATTCGTGCCCTAAAACACCTTCTAATTCATCTGGACTTAGCATGCGCATAATACCTTTTGTTACCGCTACAGCTGCATGATGGGGATCTCTTCCGGTGGCAAAAGCATTGGGTGTATCGGTTGGAATGATATATACCTTGGGCATCGGCAGCCGAGCTCGTTGAGCTAACCGTCGCACCATGCTGTGGAGTTGAGGAGCTTCGGCCTCACTCACTTCCTGCGCACGATACGTAGCCAATACTATTTTATCAGAAAACCAGTAGCTAAAGAAATTTATGCCGGCCGCTATTATAAATGCCATCATAGCACCACTCTGACCAGCCACCATTTGTCCAAAAAATATCAACAACACAGTCAGGAGTGCCATTAAAAATGTTGTTTTTATTGCGTTCATATAAAACCTCCAAGCTTCTCGCTATATTAAAAAATTTGATTTCTTAATATACATTTTTTTTTAATATAATAACATGGGAATATAGAATCAAGGTATAATCAATTCCTTTGTTTAATACTATAAATTATAACTTTTAGTTTCCTTTGATTTATGTGCAAAATATCCATCTCCTGAATATCTGCCCCTATTACATTATAAATACTAAAATTAAGCGCCTAAGTCATCGATTATAAGGTCTTAATTTAATTAATGATAAAGCTCCATGGAGCTGAACTTACAATAAAAGTCTAAAAATATTTCTTGATTGAACCAACTATCTTTCTTATAATATTAACTAGCGCCACGAAATCGCAAATATTATCAATTCAACAAAGGAGAAAAGGATTGTTCTATTGTTCCATTGTTCTACTGTTGGCTCTGACTAACAATTCAACCAGGGAACAATGCAACAATCCCAATATATTATTCCGGAATATATGTAATTTCTTTGCAAAAAAAGCGAAGATTTGATTGTTAATACTATAAAGTTAATTGTTTAAAAAATTAAAAAATAATATTATGAATTTTAAAGAACTCGACACCCCGGTGTTATTGGTTGACTTAGAGCGCTTGGAAGCCAACATTTCAAACATGGCTGAATTTTCAGAGAGTCAAAAGGTAAATCTTCGGCCTCACATCAAAACTCATAAATGTCCTGAAATCGCCAAAACGCAACTGAAGGCGGGAGCTGTGGGCATTACCTGTGCCAAAATCGGAGAAGCCGAGGTCATGGCTGCGGCTGGTTTAGAGGATATCCTCATTGCCAATGAAATTATCGGGGAAACGAAAATTAAGCGGGTCATTGAACTTTCTAAACAAGTGAAATTATGTGTTGCGGTGGACAGCATTTTCGGGGCTAAAAGCTTAAACAACGCATTCGAACAAGCCAATCGAGCACTTGATGTGGTCATTGAGATCAATAGTGGGCAAAATCGCTGCGGTGTTATTCCCGGCGATGAGGCTTTAAAATTAGCTAAAGAAATCGTGCAGCTAAATAGTCTTAAATTGCGAGGGCTGATGACCCATGCCGGACAGGCTTATCATGAATCCACGAAAGAAGGTATTGAAAAAATTGGCTTACATGAAGGCAAGGTGTTGGTGAAAACCGCTGAACTCTTAAGGCAAAACCGAATACCTGTTGAAGTCGTGAGCACTGGTTCCACACCTACTGCAAAATATTGTGGTAGTGTCAAAGGCGTTACAGAAATCCGTCCCGGAAACTACGTCTTCTATGATTTAACCAAAATAGAGCTGTTCTCCTGCACATTACAAGATTGTGCACTTTCGGTCTTGGCAACAATTACCAGTTGCCCTGCGGCCAACAGAGTTGTGTTGGATGCTGGTAAAAAAGCTTTAACATCAGACCCGCTTGGTAGGACTGGTGTACGCAATAAAGGATATGGGTATATTCCTGAAAAGAATGCGACGATAACCCGGCTATCAGAAGAACATGGCATAATTGAAACACATTCGATATTTGAAATTGGAGAAAAAGTACAGATTATTCCTAACCATGCCTGTGTCGTTGTTAATATGTTTGATGAGATATATGGAATTCGAGGTGGTCAAGTCGAGAAAGTATTTAAAATAAAAGCGCGGGGCAAAATGACGTAAATAATTTTATTGACCCACAGATTTGCACAGCGCCGCAGAGCCGCAACCAGAAGAAAAAATGGATTCGGCGAGTCTCGGTGACCTTTGGCACTGTTCGGTGGAAAGAAATTTTTAGATCACCGAAGTCGCCGAAGGTCACCGAAAAACTTTGTGTCCTTGCGGTTAGTACTTAAACAATAAAATCTTTACTCGAAATGCAAATAAATTTATAACACAAAATAATTGACGACAAAATCATTAA
>JBHIAC010000059.1:0-17691 GCA_046758365.1 bacterium | reverse complement strand
GCCGTCCTGTGTTCTTAGAGCTTTGGGTGAAAGTAAAGGAAAAGTGGCGTCAAGACGAAAAGGTCTTGAAGGAGTTTGGGTATCTTAGTTAAGATTCATTTAAACGAGATTGAATGGAATTTAAGCGTCATAGTTGTCTATATTGATCACCAGGCTGTGGATTGGGATAATCACGGAATGACCTTTAAGATTGAATAAGTGGAGGCAATAAGCTGGTTGCAACAGAATTTGTAAGTATACCCTAATATGCCTAAGGAATAACAAGAGAAGAGTATTTTTCTTTGCTAAAGGAAGTATAATGACTAATCGTTTTAAAGCCTACAAAGATGAAGAAAATTCCCCCTGCCAACATTCCGGTTGTTTTTTTGATGCCGTTTCGGAGTCTAATTATTGCTGGCAGCACACAGATGATAAAGCTGGCTATCGAAGCAAAATTGAGGATTTAGTTCGAGATGGCCACGATTTCTCCGGCGGTTATTTTGCTAAAGTCAACTTGGGCGCAATTAATATTTCAAATGGGAAATTTGAAGACTGTAATTTTACGGCCACTTATTTGAAAGAAGCAAACCTTTCGAATGCTGATTTTTCTGGAAGCGAATTCCGAAGGGCCAATTTAGAAAGGGCAAATTTGAGCAATGCAAAACTAATCTCAATCAAACTAGAAGGAGCTTTATTAGACCAGGCAAATTTATCTGATAGCAATTTAAACTCTGCAGAATTAAATTACGCTAACTTAAGTTTTGCCAATCTTTCTAAAGCTGATTTAACTAAAGTCTCTGCACGCCACGCCATTTTTATTGGAGCTAACTTGAAACAAGCTACTTTAGATGAAGCCAATTTCGCTTTCGCAATTATGAAAGGTACTCACGCTAGAGGCGTTCATGGTGCATTTGCTATTTTGGGTGGTGCGCTTTTGTTGGATGCAGATTTTGAACAAGCAGACTTGAATCGTGCCAATTTTGTAGGAACCGATGCTCGCAAAGCGAATTTTAAAAAGGCTAATCTGTATTTTATTCGTTCAGGGAGTGCTAACTTTTCTTACGCTAATTTTGAAGGGGCTAATCTGACTCGGGCTATTTGTCGAGAGGCTAATCTAAGCCGTGCTAATTTAACAGGGGCCATTATCGAAGGGGCGGTATTTGAGAGAACCTATTTGGCTGGCATTCAGCCAAAAAATTTAGACTTTTCCAAAAATAATACTAATGGTGCGGAGTTTTAATTTAAAGCTTAAAATCTCAAATTAAACCACAGAATGACTAGGAATAATCCGTGTTTTCCTGTGAAAATCCGTAGTAGATTTTTTTAATAGGAAAAATTATGAAAGTCATACATTTCCCATTAAAAATTAATTATGTAAATTCTTTTTTATGTTTTGATGAAAAATCCCAAGAAGCCTTTTTGGTGGATTGCGGGGCTTTTGAAGACCAGATTAATAATTTTATCCAAGATAATAACCTCAATTTGAAATTTCTTTTAATAACCCATTCTCATTATGACCACAACGAAGGGATAAACGATTTTAAAAAAGCTTTCAAAGTACCTATTTATTCTTCCACTAAAGAATACGACAAACAGGTTTCGCAAGGAGATAAAATTCCCTTTGGAAGTTATAAAATTAAGGTATTTGAAACAACGGGGCATACTCCAGATTCGGTTTCCTATTATATTGAAAATGCTGTTTTTGTAGGAGATGCGATATTTTCTGGTGCTGTAGGTGGAACGGCCAACCGTCCACAATTCAAAGAGCAAATCAATCAAGTTTGGAATAAAATACTAACACTGCCCGAGGAAACAGTTATATATCCAGGACATGGGGTTCCAACGTTGGTGGGAATAGAAAGGGTTTATAATCCATTTTTTGATTAAAAGCTATCAACTTTGGTCAATCCGAGTTACAAAGATTAGGGGATAATATGATTTTGATTTATTCTCGATTCAATGTTAAAAAACACCAAACATTTTTAGTACCCAAACGTATTGCCTATATATTTAAGCATGTTACCTTCATGATTTTACTAATATCTTTGATCTTAATAATCTCCTGTAAAGCCCCACTACCAAAAGAAAACAAAGTACGTCAACCTACAATCCGTGTAGGAATCTTAGAAGAGAGAGAGTCAGTTGATTTTAAAGTTGATGCAAAACTGACATTTGTCAATAAAAACGGAGGCTTTGCCTTGCGGGGTATTGCAGGAGGGCGTTGGCGAGTAGAGGCGATAGAGACGAAACCTGCTCAATTCGTATATCGCCTTTCCGTAGGTATCTATAAAGATAGATTTTCAGCTGAACAAAAAGTTAGACTGGTAAAAGATCAAGCACTGGTTGCCCGTATTCAAAAGTTCGAGTCGGATTTTGATTCTTCTCTACCTTATGTAAATCGAACGGTTTATAGAGTAGTTCTTGATAAAAAATTTATACGTGAAGAGGAAGCGAAATTATTTCAGAACGCAATTCGAGAAAAAATAAACACTGAAATTGTGGAAGAGGCCGTTACAGAGGCCCTTGGAACGCTTAGATTTGTAAACCTGGATAGTGATTACAGTTTTGAATATCAAGACCCTATAAGAATGAGTGCTGCAGATATGCAAATTTCAGACGTGGAAGTGGGAAGCGGATTTCATTGGGAAACCAGTGAACATCGAAACTATGGAGGTACTCTCGAATTTTTAATAGATAGTCACGGGAAAATTACCGTAGTTAATGAACTTTCTTTGGAAGAGTATATTAAAGGTGTGGTGCCATCTGAAATGCCAATAAGGTTTCCATTAGAAGCGTTAAAAGCCCAAGCAATCGCTGCACGGGTGGAGGCATTAGCCAAGAAAGGGTTGCGGCACCCATCTAAGCCTTTTGATTTATGCGATGATGTTCATTGTCAGGTGTTTAGCGGAAAAACCAAATATACGAAAACCACGAACTGGGTTGTGGAAAGTACCCGTGGTTTATTAATGGTCTATCGGAATAAATTGGCTGAAGCCTTTTATGCTGGAGTATGTGGCGGACACACCGAAAATAATGAAAATGTCTGGCTGATGGATCCCCTTCCTTACTTGAGAGGTATTTTAGACACGGGTGGAAAGAGCAAAAAACGATTAAGCACCCCTCTCCAAAATGAGAAAATTCTTAAAAAATGGGTTGACAGCTATCCAGATGTTTTTTGTAATACGCTTCGAAAAAAGGTTCCTAAGTCACTAAATTATAGCAAGAAGTATTTTCGCTGGAAAATTGAGTATGACCGAAAAGAATTAGAGGAAATAATTCGAAATAAAACAGGTGAAGATTTTGGGCTATTAATTGATTTGGTTCCTATCAAAAGAGGAGTTTCTGGTAGATTAATAGAACTAGAAATTGTTGGCACGAAAAAGCGATTTAAAATCAGGAAAGAATTAGCCATAAGACAAGCCCTTTCTAAAAATACTTTATATAGCGCCTGTTTTTATGTAAAAAAACAAGGAGGTTCAAGAAACTTGCCAAAGAAATTTATCCTGAAAGGAGCCGGTTGGGGACATGGCGTAGGAATGTGTCAAATCGGAGCGGCCGTCATGGCTGAATCGGGGAGTACATTTGATGAAATTCTCAAGCATTATTACAAAGGAATTGTTCTAGAAAAAATTTACTAAAGAGACTATTAAAAGTTGAATATCAAAATTAAAAGATGGATGCATGATGTAGGTGCAAAACACCAACGTCATAAATATTAAAATTACCATTGTATAAAGTTGCTATTATCCTGTTTTTGTACCAACATCATGCATCATATTCGGCAATTTAATGATTTTGGAGGTATTTTTTGATATCAAGCATCTTCGGAATATCAAAATGAAGACCCACTGTTTTAAATAGTATTAATACTAATGTGCCATAATGGGAAAAAATTAAAGTATTGTTAGCTTTTAACAAGTTTTTTCTTGACAGTGTGAAAATATTTCTTTATAATAGATTATTAATTGAAAGTCCTCGGATCAAAGTTTAAATCCATTCGAATTGCCAGATTTAGTTTGGAGAATTTAGTATGTTAACCGCTGTAAGAGTCGATCGGGTCACGTTAGATACACATACCAATAGGTTTGTTGTAATTTTAAAAGACGATGTAAATAGTCGTTGGCTTCCCATAGTTGTTGGCAATACAGAAGCTCAAGCCATAGCCCTTCAGCTTGAACACATTACCCCGCCTAGACCGCTAACCCATGATCTAATAAAAAATCTTTTAGACTCAATAGAGGTAAAAATTGCGCGGGTAGTTGTCAATGAATTAAGAGAAAACACCTATTATGCTTTAATAAGTCTGAAATTAAATGGCGCTCAGACTGATATTGATGCACGTCCAAGCGATGCCATTGCCCTTGCATTAAGAATGAAGGCACCTATTTTTGTTTCGGAAGAAGTTATGAAAAAAGCCTCGGTGGATGATAAGGAAACTGAGCAAGAGGATATCGATATCCCTCGACCGCCAATGGATGAATTAGAGCGTTTGCAATTTGAAATGCAAAAAGCCGTCAGCGACGAACGCTATGAAGATGCTGCACGACTCCGTGATGAGATTAAAACTTTAAAGAAGAAGCGAAAAGAAGAATAGATTTTTTTTCATAGATTTGAGTTACTTAAGGGCGTAACTGAGCAATTAGTTACGCCTTTTTTATTTTTAATTTTTAATTTGGAATTAAATAATTATTTGCTATATTGTGCAAAAACACTTAGTCTCTTAAAATTCAAATCTTTGTACAATGAACAAAGAATTTGAAAGAAGTTACCAACGGATGAGATGATACAAATGTTGAAGAGGGGACTGTTCAGCAAGATGATTACCGACAGATTGAAGACAACCACTGATAGAATACTTTATAAGATATCATCTGTGGGGTTCTTCAATCCGTTGGAGTTTTATTTTTGTTAAAAAGCTTGTTTGGTTGCGGCTCGTCCGCGTTAGGTTTTACTTATGCAAATTGCAATTTTGGATTGGATTATAATTGTTACTTATATGTTATTTGCTATTGGGGTTGGCGTCTATTTCTCCCGTCGAGCAAGTAAAAACATAGGTGAATTTTTTATTTCTGGACGGAATCTTCCCTGGTGGATTGCTGGGACCTCAATGGTGGCCACCACTTTTGCGGCCGATACCCCGCTTTTTGTTTCAGGTGTAATCGCCAAAGAAGGAATCGCGGGTAACTGGCTTTGGTGGAATCTGGCAGCCTCTCATGTTATGGCCACTTTCTTCTTTGCCCGCATGTGGCGACGAGCTGGAATCATTACCGACATCGAGCTTTTGAATATCCGATACTCTGGTAAACCAGCTCGCGTCCTTCGTGGATTCAGAGCCTTGTGGGAAGGTATTTTCTTAAACTGTATAATTATGGGTTGGGTCATGCTGGCTATGATTAAAATTATAGGTGTTTTTGTAGAATGGCCAAAATGGTTGACTTTAGGAATATTGCTAATCATTGCATTTACCTACTCCGTGCTTTCCGGATTTTGGGGTGTTGTCATGACGGATGTCCTGCAGTTTATTGTTGCCATGTTTGGTTCCATCATTTTGGCTGTCATTGCTGTAGTAGAAAATGGTGGCATATCAGCTATAAAAACTGAACTTTATGCAATGTACTCAGATAAAACAGACCATATTCTTAGTTTTATACCAGAAGTTGGTTCGGAATTTCTTCCAATGACTACCTTTGTAGCTTTTATTGCTGTCAACTGGTGGGCATCCAAAACCGCAGATGGAGGTGGCTATATCGCGCAGAGGATGTTTTCCGCTAAAGATGAAAAGCATTCTTTTTTGGCAACTCTTTGGTACACGGTCGCCCACTACTGCATTCGACCTTGGCCTTGGATTATTGTGGGAATTGTGGCCTTAGTGGTTTTTCCTAATTTAGAAGACCCAGAACTAGGTTACCCCAAGATGGTGGTTGAATATCTTCCCACAGGTCTATTGGGTTTGATGTTAGTTTCCTTTTTAGCAGCTTTTATGTCCACGATCGATACGCAAGTAAATTGGGGGACTTCTATATTGGTTAATGATTTTTATAAAGCTTATATTAATCCTAATAAAGTTGACCGTCACTATGTAAATATATCAAGGTTGGCTACTTTTATTTTGCTGGTTTTGGGGACTTTCACAGCCGCAATGATGCAAACCATCAAAGGCGCATGGGAATTGTTTTACGGTATGTCGGCTGGCATAGGGGGTGTTTACATCGCTCGATGGTTTTGGTGGCGGGTCAACGCATGGTCGGAAATTACCGCCTGGCTGGCCTCGGCATTTATTTATTCTTTGCTCTACTTTATTCATAAAGTTACTCCGACAGAATTTTATGCTGTCTATGGCTGGCGTCTCATTATTGTAACCGGGTTTTCAACTATTTGTTGGTTGGCCGTTACCTTGCTGACTAAGCCGGTATCTGAGGAAATACTTATTGATTTTTATAAGAAAATTAAACCGGGCTCGCCATTTTGGAAACCTATTGCTCAAAAAGTAGAAGGTATAAATGTTGAGAAAATAGGCTGGGGTGATTTCTTAGTTTGGGTGGCTGGTATTGTACTCGTTTATGCTTTTCTTTTTGGCATTGGTAAAATAATTTTGGGTTCATTCAGTGTCGGCCTTGTCTATTTTTTTGTTGCATTTTTAACTGGATTTTTTATTTACCAACATTTAAATAAAAAAGGATGGAAAACGCTTGTTGAATAATTCAAACTATGAATAAAAGTTATTTAAAAGAAGTAGAACGTATTCTTTCAGAAAATCCTCATAGAACCTTTAAGGCCAAAGAATTAGCGCGGCGGCTGGGAATCAAAGAGTATGATTATCTTGAATTTCGTGACTCTTTAAGAAAGAAAGCAGCCGAAGGGCAAATCGCCAAATATAAGCGTAATCAATATGGAATCTTAAAGCGAGCAACCATACTGGAAGGCGAGCTGCATGTCAAAACGCAAGGGTACGGATTTTTAATAACAGAAGATGGGAAAAAGGATGTTTTTATCAGTCAAAAAAATATGGGAACGGCATTAAACAAAGACATGGTGCGAGTGCAGCTATTTGCTCAGTCGAAAGGGAAAAGCCCGGAGGGAAGAATTGTAGAAGTTGTTAAACGAACGCGTCAAAATATTGTGGGTACCTATCGAAAAACCAAGCACTATGGATTTGTTGCACCAGATGATATAAAATTAACCCATGATATTTTTATCCATGATGCTGATAATTTAAATGCTAAATCCGGACAGAAAGTGGTGGTGAAGATAGAACATTGGCAGGATAAAAGACTGAACCCGGAGGGAGTTATTGTTGAAGTGTTGGGATTTCCGGATGAGCCTGGCGTAGACGTCATTTCAGTGGTAAAGTCTTTCGATTTGCTCACTACCTTTCCTAAAAACGTGGAAAAAGAAGCGGAAGCAATTCCTGAAATAATTCCCGAAGAAGAGATGAGCCGCCGTTTAGACTTAAGAGCTGAAGAATGTTTTACCATTGACCCTGAAGATGCTAAAGATTTTGATGATGCCGTTTCAATTAAAATATTTGAAAACGGAAATTATGAACTCGGTGTCCACATTGCTGATGTTAGTTATTATGTCAAAGAAAATAGTGCTTTAGATAAAGAGGCTTTGAAGCGAGGCACCTCAATATATCTTGTGGATCGTGTTGTACCGATGCTGCCTGAAAAACTCAGCAACCAAATCTGCAGTCTGCGACCCAACCAGGACCGTCTGGCTTTTAGCTGCATCATTGAAGTTTCGCCAAAAGGAAAGGTAATTAAATATCAAATTGTGGAATCGGTTATTCGCAGCAAATTTCGGTTCAATTATGAAGAAGTTCAAGAAATTATTAAAAACAAAAATTACGCGTCGCCTTTCGCACATGAAATATTTCAGATATATGAACTCAGCCAGATTTTGACCAAACGCCGCCAAAAATTAGGCAGCTTGGATTTTGATTTACCTGAAGTTAAAGTTAAATTGGATGAAAATGGCTTCCCAATTGAATTAAAAAAACGTGAACGTTTGGACAGTCACCGGTTGATAGAAGAATTTATGCTTTTGGCCAATCAAACAGTAACAGAACATATCGCTTTGCACCTGAGAGGTAATGGCAGAGTTCCGCCGTTTATTTACCGTATTCATGAAGAGCCGGATAAAGAGAAAATGGATGATTTTAAGAAATTTGTTCGGGCCTTAGGCCATCCCATCGATCCCAATAAAAAAGTAACTGCGAAACTTCTTAGTCAATTTTTAGATGGAGTGCGGGGTGTACCGGAAGAATTTCTCATAGAGGATTTAATGTTACGCTCACTCATGAAAGCAAAATATTCCACGAATAATGTGGGCCATTTTGGATTGGGATTTAAACACTATACTCATTTTACATCACCCATTCGTCGCTATCCAGATTTGGCAGTCCACAGATTATTAAAGGAGTACAACAGGGGATTTAATTATAAATTAACCAAAGAAAAAAAATCAAAACTTGAATATATTGCAAAAATATCTTCTGAGCGGGAAATCGTAGCCATGGATGCCGAGCGGGAATCGGTGAAGATGAAACAGGTTGAGTATATGAAGCGCCACCTAGGTGATGAATTTAATGGTATTATCTCCGGTGTAGTACCATTCGGGATATTTGTTGAAATTACAGATCTTCTGGTAGAAGGTTTGGTACATATTTCTGATTTAGAAGATGATTATTATTTTCATGATGAAAAGAATTACCAATTGATTGGTCAGAATACGCAGAATACTTACCGTTTAGGAGACCCGGTTAAAGTACGGGTAGTCCAGGTGGATACGGATAAACGAGTTGTGGATTTTGTGTTGGTTGATTAAAACGACATTGTAATAATCATGGAATATTTTAATTATATGACTCGTTTTGAGGGGTAATGTAACTCCATTTAAATATTATCGTATTTGGTAATAAGTCAAAAGGAATATTTACTACTCCTTTTTATAAATCAGTAAGGAGAAATGAGTCATGATACGGAAAAATAAACTTGTTTTCAAACCCTTTATAAACTCTACGATGAAGAGTGAAAGCAAGATTAATCGGGATACACGAGAATTTTTTAAAGACAAAGTAGATAAAAATCTTATTGTTAAGAAAAAAAAACTTAAGGCAGATCTCAAGCTTCAGCATAAAAAGATTTTTGAGATTTCTTTAGCTGTTACTTTAGTTTTGCTAATCGCGATGGCTCATTTTGCAAGACAATTTTCCTTTGCCACCGAATCAATAAATCGTGTTGATTTAAAAATAGAAATAGCGGACATACCAGTCACAGAGCAATTTCGGAAACCTCCACCTCCACCAAGACCCAGCATTCCCATACCCACAGAAGAAGAATCCATACCCGAGGATGTAACCATAGCTTCTACGGAAATTGATTTGTCTGATATACCACCACCCCCCTTAAATGAGGGCGAGGAACTACTAATATTTGTTGCCTATGATGAAGCTCCCAAAATAATTGGCGGCATTGCCGAACTTCAGAAACATATTAAGTATCCCAGACTTGCAGTCCAAGCAGGTATTGAAGGAATCGTTTTTGTCAAAGTTTTAGTAGGAATCAATGGAATAGCTGAGCAGATAAAAATTATAAAGGCTAAACCAGCAAAGTTAGGCTTTGAAGAGGCAGCTATAAATGCATTAAAAAAAGTCGAATGGGAACCTGCTAAGCAGCGAGATAAAATAATCCGTGTTTGGATCTCTATTCCGGTTCGATTTAAATTGGCAAGTTAACAAGTCAATAAAGTCATTTTAATTTAAAAAAGCCTATGGGAAACAAAGGTTCTCCATAGGCTTTACTTTTTGTGATGAACAAATTCTAATTTTAATTATTGATGGCCATTTACTTTTTTATTATATACTAAAAGGATGTCGTTATAGAGGTCTGGCTGAAATTGTCCCTCTAGAGACATGGACGAAAACCCCAAATTTGCAGAATTAACAACATCTAAGTTATTGTTTTTTTGATCGAATTTTTTCTAAAAATATACTTTCCGTCCACGTCTCTAGGCTCAAGTCCCGATTTTCCTTATAATATTTAAAAGGAATGTCGCGGCGTTTTAAACTCTTGTTTTTGCATCGGGCGAGGATACCCAATGGAGCAAGAATATGGTTTTATACCAGAAATCCAAACGTCATCTGTTATCTTATTTATTTTTTTGCTTTTTGTCGTACTCTTCTTTTGTCAAAATGGTAATTGGATTAAGTTTTTTGCCTTTAAGTTTCGAATTGAGTTTCTTTATTTCTTTCCCAGTGATTGCTTCAAACTTAGCGTTAGATTTTTCAATTTCCTTTTCAAGTAAATCAAGGCGCGCAAGCTGGGAGTCAGTAGGTCTACCCCCATAGCTGCTCACTGCACCATACAAATCTACTACTTTTTCACGCAACTGTTCCTCACCCGAGAGCCAGCCACCTTTTTTAGTCGCCACCAAAGTTTTGTGTAATTTGTCCAACCTGTCTGCGAAAGCATTTAAAGATTTTGCAAGCTTATCCTTTTTTTTCAGTTGCTTGGCCCGGTCTTTTGCCTGATCTCTGGCATCGGTTACTGCGTCTGCAATAAAGGCGAGCCGATCTTGCATATAATACAATTTCATGACGCTTTGCTGCTGAAGGGCACGGTCTTCTGCTGAATGGGGTGATGTAGGATCCGCAATAATTTTGATTTGACCGCTGTATGTTTTTTTCCCTTTAACCAGCTTTACGGTGTAAGTTCCTTCTGGCACCATGGGACCAAACAGACCCCGTGGCGCTAACACGGGCGCAGGTGGCACTTTAGGTGGTTTCAGACGCATAAACCATTTGACCCGATTAATTCCACGTCGTTTACCCCCAGGTAGTGTTTTTAATAACTTGCCTTCTGAATCATAAATTTCAACCTTTAAATCACCAAAGACGTGGCGTTTTTTAAGGTAGTAAGTAATGGTAGCAACTTCAGCCGGATTCGTGCCAACAAACTCACCATCGCCAGGGAATTGCTGTTTGCCAGTTGGGATCTTAATAGGTATAGGACGTAAATCAAATATGTGCACATCGGACGCAAGAACCTCCCCCATGATTTGTCTGAGCGGGGTGATATCATCGATGATATATATGCCTCGTCCGTGAGTAGCGAGAATTACATCAGATTCCCTTGGATGAATAGCGATATCCCGAACGGCCACGTTCGGCAATTTTCCAGTAAATTGTGCCCATTGTTCTCCGCCATCCACAGATACAAAAAGTCCAAATTCTGTGCCAACAAACAGTAGATTGGGATTGACGAGATCTTCACGAATTACAAAGGCATAGCCTTTTATGGCATCGGTAGCGATGGATTTCCAGCTTTTGCCAAGATCAGTGGTCTTATACACATACACGTTCATATCTCCCGTTCGATGGCCATCGAATACCGCATAGGCAGTCGATCGGTCGTAGTGACTGGCTTCTACCCCGCTGCACCAAGTGTTGGAAGGCAACTCCGGTATATTACTTACAACATTGCTCCACGATTTTCCGCCATCAAGTGTAACCTGTATGTTACCATCGTCGGTACCGACCCAGATTACCTTTTCATCCAGGGGCGATTCACTAATAGTATAGATCGTACAGTGATTCTCCGCCGTCGAGTTGTCGATGGTCAGTCCGCCGGATTCTTCCTGCCTTTGTTTTTCGGGATCGTTAGTAGTGAGATCTTCTGAAATACGCTCCCACGATTCTCCTTTATCGGACGAACGAAACAGAAATTGTGCGCCTATATAAAAGACATCGGTATTATTGGGGCTAATAGTGATGGGTGTGTTCCAATTGAAACGATATTTTGGTTCTCCCTCTTTTGGATAAGGCTTTATTTCTTTTGTTTCGCCTGTTGATTTATGGTAACGGAGGATATTGCCTCCCTGATATTCACAGTAAACAATATCTTTATCGGTCGGGTCCGGAAATGCGTAAAATCCGTCTCCACCACCGACGTTTTGCCAATCCATATTCTCAATGCCATTAGGACTTTCTGACGGGCCAACCCAAGTGCCGTTATCCTGCAAACCACCATAGACGTTATAGGGCTGTTCCATATCGTAGCTTACGTGGTAAAATTGAGATACCGGCAGATTGTTTAAAAACCGCCATGTGTTCCCCTTGTCATATGAAACGTAAATCCCACCATCCGTACCTAACAGCAAATGGAAAGGATTGCTCGGATTGATCCAGAGGGCGTGGTGATCGCCATGCACGCCACCTCCGAAACCACCCCCAAAAGGCGTGGTAAAAGATTGACCACCGTCGCTACTTATACCAAGGGAGAACCCTGGTTTGTAGACCCGGTTGTAATCTTTTGGATCCACTACAACTTTACTAAAATAAAACGGTCGAGCTTGAATATTAAAGGATGAATTTAATTCTTGCCAGCTTTCACCAAAATCTTCAGATCTATAAAATGCATTTTTCTCCGCTTCAACAACCGCATAAACAATACTTGGACGAGTTGGCGCCACTGCAATGCCGAATCGACCAAACTCTCCTTTTGGTAGACCTTGTGTTAATTTTTTCCAAGTTTTGCCACCATCGGTACTTTTATAGAGTCCACTGCCGGGACCACCTGAAGTAAAAAAATAAGGCATGCGGCGGAACTGCCACATGGCGGCATAGAGAATATTAGGCTCCTGGGGATCCATAGCGAGATCGGCGCAGCCGGTGTTTTCGTCCACATAGAGGATGCGTTCCCAGGTTTTTCCGCCATCAGTGGATTTGTATACGCCCCGATCTTCGTTAGCATCCCAGAGATGTCCAAGGACCGCCACATACACGATCTCGGATTTGCGTGGATGAATGAGGATACAGCTTATGCGCTCGGATTTTTCCAATCCCATAAGTTTCCAGGTTTCACCGCCATCTGTTGTTTCATAAACTCCAGTACCTACTGAAACACTGTTGCGCACCCAGCCCTCGCCGGTGCCAACCCATACCGTATCTGGATGCGCTTGATCGATGGTGATAGCTCCGATAGATTGTGTGTGTTTATCAAAAACCGGTTTAAAGGTGGTGCCACCATTGATCGATTTCCAAACACCACCACTGGCAGCGCCTACATAAATAATGCGTGGATTGCTATTCACAGCATCGAGAGCAGCGATCCGCCCTCCCATCACTGCCGGACCAATAGCCCGCGCTTCAATAGCCCCAAATGTGTTAGAATCAATTTTGATTTTGTCGTTTGTCTTACTACCAGCATACAAAATGCTGGCACTTAAGAGGCATAAATATATTAGTTGGAGAAAATTCTTAAGCATCGATACCCTCCTTAGATTTGAATTTCGTGGAATTGTTTTAAAGTGAAGTGAGACTAAATGTTCAATCCAGGATGCTGGATTGAGTTTAGATATATACATATCTTGCTTCAGGTATCGAACATCCAGCATCCTGTTGCATTCTATTTAGTTGAACTTTAGAAAGACAAGAAAACGAATTTCTAATGATTTTGCTTTGAAGTTTTTTCCTCTTGAGATTTTGGCGGCATCTTGAAAATTGAATCATCTATATTCACATCCATTTCAACCTTTTCTACTGTGATTTGCGAAACAGTCTGTCCGCCAACTTTGCTCTCGAGTGAGTGTGGGATCATCAGACCATTTATAGGTTTGTAATCCCCAAAAAAAGTCTCAACCTCAAACTCTGAGCCTTGACGTTTTCTCTTGGCCTTTTGTTTTAACTCAATAAAATATTCAGCATCTAAATAGATATAATTAACATTCCCGTTCTTCAAAGTTAGTTTCAGTTTGTAAACATCGGTGCCTTCCATATCTTCTTTACCAATAAGCTCCACGGTATGCCCCTTTTCTTTGTAATCAACCAAATGACCATCGATATCAGCCTGTTCAATAAACGCATCGGCTTGATCTTCTGGCATTTTTTGGGGTTCAGTAGAGCCCATAAAGGGAAAGATCATCCAGGCCGTTTCGCCATCATAAGCCTGAACCATGTTTTGACTTTGAATAGTGACTTCCATTCGTAAGTTATTGGGTCGTTTTGCAAATATGGTAAATGGTGCTTCCATTCCCTGAAACATTGAGTTTCCGGTCATTTTTATCGTTTTGATCGCTTTTATTTTTTCATATCCACCCCGAGCTTCGATATTCTTTTCAATCAGTTCTTCGACCGTTTGTGCGGTGACTTGTATACAAAAAAGAACATTAATTGAAAAAATAAGAAATAAAGTTTTCCTAAACATAAAAGACCCTCCTCAATTGATGGTTAAAAATTAATTAAAAAGAATTTGTTTGTGGGATTTGTTGTTTATAGTATTATCAGTCAAATCTTTGTTTTTTGTGCAAAAGCACAAACACTAAAATAGACATGAAATTAATTATTTTACTCGGTCTGCAGCAAATCCAATACAGCAGCACTCATCGCTTTTACCCCTGTCTTTAGGGTTGGTGTAGGAACCGGAGCAAAAATACTGGAATGCAGCGACGGAAGCGGTGTTCCTTTCTGCAAACTTTCCGCCACTAATTTGGGCTCGACTGTCCCTAACCAAAAAATACTGATGGGAATCTTAGGGTTCACACGACCAAAACGCCCAAAATCTTCGCCCCCCATCACCGGTTCAACTTTGAGTACGTTTTCATCACCAAGTAAATTACGCATAGCCTTTGCAATACGCCGAGTTAGTTCGGGATCATTGTAGGTAGCCGGGATAAATCCTTCCCGAACCTTCAGAGTAGGCAATCTATCCTCTGATATTCCAGCCGCCAAGGCGATGCCTTTAGAAATTCGCTTGATTGCTTCTATTGTTTGGTTTCGAACTTGATCTGAGTAGGAACGAAGGGTTAATTGCAGGTCCACTTCCTCGGGAATAATGTTATGTTTGGTACCACCATGAATGGAGCCAACTGTAACCACGGCAGGCTCGACCGGCTTGATTTCCCGACTAACGATTGTTTGTAAAGCAAGAACAATCTGAGCCGCAATCACGATTGGATCCTTAGTCGTGTGTGGATAGGCTCCATGCCCACCCACACCGAAGATTTTAAGATCCACAAAGTCTACATTGGCCAAGGCATACCCTTCGCAAATTCCCACTTTACCGGCAGGCAGTGATGCATTTGAGTGCAAAGCGAGACAGTAGTCCGGTCTAGGGAACTTAGTAAAGAGTCCATCCTCGAGCATAGCTTTGGCGCCGGCTCCGGTTTCTTCTGCAGGCTGACCGATCATGACCAAAGCCCCATGCCACTGGTTTTTAAGCTGGCTTAACAAGCGAGCGGTTCCAACAAAAACCGTCATGTGTACGTCATGGCCACAGGCATGCATCACACCCACTTCATTTCCTTGATCATCCTTCGTGCGTATCTTGCTGGCGTATTTCAGACCTGTATTTTCTTCCACCGGTAGGGCATCCAAATCCGTACGAATCAGCACTGTCGGCCCTTTCCCGTTTTTCATCACACCAACAAATCCGTGTCCACCAACGTTTGAAGTTACTTCAAAATCCAGGTTTTTTAATTCTTGAGCTATGCGAGCGGCGGTCTTTTCTTCATGGAAAGAAAGCTCTGGATTAGCATGAAGATGTTTATAGAGTAACTCAAGATGAGCATAATCCTGGTTTAATCGAGATTGAATTTCGTCATACAATTTATTTGTAAGTGCCACATTGTTTTGTGCCAAAATGTTGGAAGTGATAAAATAAATTCCAGATAACATAATAAAAAGAATTCTCTGGTTGGATGATTTCATTATGTTACCTCCTTTCTAATGATGGCGACTGTGAAATTTCCACAACCGCGGGATAGGGCGTATATCAATTTAAAGAATTTCAATTATTGGTCAGTCGGTGGGGGTTCTGGAGGACGCGGCAGCCCTTTGTGGGCTTCTTCTCCGCCACCAGCAATCGCAATAGCTGTTGCTACGGTACCCCCTAAAACGCCTCCTCCAACGGCCCAAATCCAGGTTGCCAAGCCAGCACCTTTTTCATGCCATTTTTGCTTAAGCTCGATTGGTTGAAACCATTCGTTTATGATCGGCTTTATGACATTAGATTTCACCGCTAGGGTTAGACGGCCCTTTTCGGCGGCCTCTTCTTCTTCACTCACGATTAGTCCAATCATATATCCATTTTCGTTTAATAATGGTCCCCCTTCAAAACCTGAATATTCACTAGACTCAAGTGCAAAACGTCTTTCATTAGAATCCATTAATTCTAAGGGAATCGGCATCCAATCACTACCTTCAATGTGGCCTATGATTGTAAATGTTTCTCCTACTTTGGCCGATTTAGATCCTCCGAAGGTAATGACCGGTTGACCAGGGGGAAATTTTTTAATCGCCACAACTGCCAATTCTGTATCGAAATCTATCCATTTATCCACCGTGTAACCTAAGAGGGGCTCTGGATAATTCTTGAGAATGATAGCTACTTTATCCCTACCTGCTACTGTACTATAGGAAGTTAGAACAAAACCCACGTCATCCTTATGCACCCCAAGAATGACGCCTGTCCCGATCTTCTTTCCCTCATCAGTCACCAATTTAATTACAGCCGGGGCGCTTTTATTATATCCTTTCTGAGTAAGAACCTGTTGAGGTTCCTCACTTTGTTCCTGAGCCCATGATTGGAAAATTCCGATTGACAAAATTAACACCATGTTAAAACAATTTCTAATAAGCTTCATTATTAAACTCCACTTGGGATGCTAAAAATAAATTAAATAGTTATTTGATTAAAAGCATTTTACGGCTTTGGGAAAATTTTCCGGATATAATATAGTAAATATAGAGACCACTTGCAACAGGTGAACCTTTGTTATCTCTACCGTTCCAGGAAATCACATGGTAGCCAGCTTCTTTCTTTTCACCATCAATTAAAGTTAAAACTTCTCTTCCTAAGAGATCAAATATGCGAATAGTAACTTTTTCAGAACGAGGTAAGCCATAACGAATTGAAGTAACGGGGTTAAATGGATTTGGGAAATTTTGAGAAAGTTCGAAATCTGTTGGAATTAACGCATTGTCTGAGATTTCGTCGGAGATAAAATTGCTATTACCTACACTTAATTTCAGAGTTTTAGTAGTACCAAAATTGCCAGTTGGAAAACTGTAACTCTGATCACTTTTGAGATTTTTTGTAATATGTAATTTTTCATCCAAGAGTATGATTTCTAAGTCTTGGGGAATTGCTTCTAAACCTGCAAAATTTATCTTAACTTCGGAATTACGGATGTTGGTTTTCACATTTACAATCCAGGACTGTCCCTCTCCAATATTATGTCGATAATCAGTCGTATAATTATTCGGGTAAATTTCCCAATCTTGTTTAGGAAAATAAACAGAAACATATTCACCGATAGGGGGTGGTTCGGTGTAGTCTAAAGGATCCCAATCGTCTGAAGCCAGCTTGTTGATTCCCAGTAAGTTAAATTCATCCCGAGCTTCTTGACAAGTCGCCTTAATTTGTAATGACCATTCTGAATTAGACAAGTTTGAGCGCGCTAAAGATTTACTTAATCCCTCTAAAGCAATGGGTGGAATTCGAAGGCTAATATTTGAATCATTTTTATTGCGGATAAAATACCCCTTATAAGGTTCTAAAATATCTGCTGGATCATAACCACCTTCATATAACCAGGGGATTTCTACACTATCAGGGGAGTCACTGGCTATGAAAATAGAATCCCAGGCAACTGGAAAGGCAAAAGGTAAACCAATCTGATTCCAGCCTGGTTTTAGTGTTAAGGTATAACTTA
>JBHIAC010000058.1:0-17847 GCA_046758365.1 bacterium | reverse complement strand
AAGTAATTCTTACTTAAAATTTACCTACCTTAGTTAGGTTATGGGCTTTGGTTGACAAGTCGGACAAAAATACGTGCTACGACCTACCAGAACTGTACGCTCAATTTTTGTGTGACAACGCGGGCATGGTTCACCCTCTCTCCCATACACAGCCAGCGAAAATTGAAAATATCCTGCATCGCCATCGCTGTCCACAAAATCATTTAACGTAGTGCCCCCTTGCTTTATTGCGCTAATTAACACTTTCCGAATTTCGCTAAGTAGCTTTTGCCAATCCGAAAGTTTAAGAAGATTCGCCGGCGTAGAAGGATGAATACCGGCATAATAAAGTGCTTCATTTGCATAAATATTTCCCAAGCCTGCGATGAATCGAGAATCCATGAGCAAATTTTTGATTGGTCTGTGTGAACTTTGTGCTTTTTCAAACAACATTTCAGGTTTTGTGATGGTTGCAAGGGGTTCAGGGCCAAGTTCGATAAAACGTGGGTATCGATCAAGTTCGCCTGCGGGAATGGCATCTACAATGCCGAATCGGCGGGGGTCGCGAAATCGCAACTCCATAGAATCATCAAAATAAAATATGATATGATCGTGCTTTTCCAGCGGAACAGATTCGGTCAGAAGTAACAATTTGCCGCTCATGCCCAGGTGTAGGATGAGCGTGCTGTCTTGCTGGGTGTGCAACAGCAAATATTTTGCGCGTCGGGTGACATCACGAATTTGCTGTCCAACTACCCATTGATTTAATTTGTATTCTTCAACGAGCCAGCGTAATCTTGGTTCACGCACCAGTACCTGTTTGATACGCTTTCCTTGCAAACACTTTATTAAGACTCTTCTAATTGTTTCAACCTCTGGTAATTCTGGCATTATGGTTCTCAAATCAATTATAGATAAAATAAATAATATATAAATGGCCATTATTATAAATCAAAGCTTTAAGACTCCACCTCCATGCGTATAGCATCTGTCAGTTCTGCCGCTGGTTGTACTTTTTTGAGCATGATAAATTTAAGAATCCCACAAATAGCAAACAAAATTCCGAACACTGAAACTATCGAAGAGCCTGCTGGGAAATCGAACGAGTAGGAAAAGTAAAGCCCAAACAGACTCACCAATACCGCGAAGGCCGGAGCTAAGAAGGCCACGCCGATATCTTTTCGAGTCAACATAATGGCGGCTACGGGTGGAATGACCAAATAAGAAAATACTGGAATTACTCCGCCTATCCGCACGGCAAATACAATGGCCAATCCAATGGACAAATAAAAGAAGAAATTCCAAAAGCGAAATTGGGGGTCTTTACGCGGCCGTACTTCCTGAAATGCCACTGTTATGCTGAAAACCTTGCGATAAAATACTATGTGCAGCAATCCTAGAACCCCAAAAATGACACCCAGACTAATCAATTCACTTTGACGAATGGCCAAAATATTTCCAAATAGCACTTCAGAAATATCCGCTTCTCCGTGGGGTGTTTTGGAAATTAGAAGGACAGTAACGGCAGAGGCCACGGCATAGATAATACCAATAATCGCTTCCTGTTTAAGTCGTTTATCGTGGATATGAATTAATGAAAGCAGAAAAGCCCCAAGTAAAGTAAACGTAATAGATATTGGTAAGACCGCACCTCCAATAAATGCAGCAAAGGCAACCCCAAGTGAAGAAATTTGGCCTAAGGCTAAATCCACAAATACTATGCCTCGCCTTACAACATGAATCCCCAAATAAGAGAGCAGCAATCCCATAATTAAACAAGCTATGAATGCCTGAACAATAAACGGCAGTTGAAACATCTCTAACATGATCTTCTCCTAATGGCTTAAATGTTTCGGTTCTATTCCCACTTTTTGAAAGGCTTCAATGAGCTTTTTTAAATTATATTCAAATAGTTTAAAATAATCATCGACGCCTGGCTCTCCACCCACTTCTGGAGTCAATTCCACCACCTCAGCACCCGTATTTTTAGCCACTAATTCAGCAGACTTGGATGGGTAGTAAGGTTCGATGATGATGATTTTGATGTTTTTACTTTTCATGTGATTTATCACTTTCACAAGATATTTGGGTGTAGGGGGAATGCCAGGCTTGGGTTCGATAAAGCCTGCTATTTTAAAACCAAAGCGCTGTTCAAAATAGGGCCAGCTATTGTGGTAGGCATAAATTTCGGTGCCTTGATACGGGCGCATCATTTCCAACCAGCGTTGAGTCGCGTGATCGATTTTCTGTTTAAAGGCTGCTAAGTTTTGTTGAAAGTAAGATTCATCTTCTGGGGAAATCTTCACGAGCCCCTGAAAAATATTCTCTGCGATGATTTTGCCATTTAAAGGATCCAGCCAGTAATGGGGATTGCCATAAATGTGAATATCTCCTTCGGCGCGCAGTTTAGCCGGATCCTCGGTTGGCACCTGTAAAAGTTTAACGCTCTTTGCGGCATTTACATATCCGGAACTTCCCCATAAAATTTTCCTATTTCTTGCCCCTTCTAAAAGGGGAGGCACCCAACCTATTTCCAAATCCAGACCGACTTGAACAAATATATCCGCTTTTTGTAGTTTTATCATATAGCTCGGTTTAGCATCCACAAAGTGTGGGTCCTGATAGCCTTTCGCTATGGCAAAAACATCCACTTTATCCCCACCAATCTGTTTGCTGATATCGGCTAAATCAGGTAGAGAAGTTACCACTTTTATTTTAGTATCTGCAAAACTGGGCGAGATAAACCCTCCAATAGAAGTTAAACATAACAGAATCAAGAAATAGATAACATATTTCTTAAAACTTTGCTTTTTCATTTTTTTACCTCTCTTAGTGTAATTTAAAATTGTTTGCTCTAATATTTTAGAATGTGTTTGAGTAATTATTTTCACATCTTAATCCTTAAACACACTAAAACTTTCACACATTGTTTTAGTATTGATGAGCTCCGTGGGCACCAATCACAAACACCGCTCGAACTTTGAAATCGCTAAAATTGTCAAAAAAGTCCCCTTGATTGTATCGATATTGAATTTCAAATTTTTGAAATTCTGTGGTAAAAAATTGTAAAATCCCAGAAAAGGCTTGATGATGAAAATTGTCAAACTCGGGAAATTCCGAATAGTCATACATTGCACCAACAAACCAGCGTTTGGCAAGTTGATATCTCAAAAAAGAATAGAAGCCAAAACTTGTGACATCTTTTACTACATCGTTTCGCTTACTCACTAAAAACTCGTTCATAAATTCAAAAGATTTGTAGCGGTTGTATCTAATTGGCTTCCATTTAAAGGTTAAATCAGCAGCATAAATCTGAGTAGACTTACCCGCGGAATTGTGTGGTCCGGTTAAGCCAGTAACCCCCAATTCCATGGTTGTGTTCTCGTTTAGCTCGAATAGGTTTTTTAGATGAGCTAAATATAGAAGATGATTATCATCCGCCCGGCTAAAACTGGCATTTTCCTCGGGACCGCTGGTGACTTGAATGGTCAATTCCTGAAAAAAGGCGCTATTGGGCACTAGCCAGCTCAAGGATGCTCCTTCATCATTCAAACCTTCTGCACCGAAAAAATTGGTGTATATGAGCGGCAGGTTTATAAAATTATAGGCATGAGGATGCGTTTCATTGATTTTGCCAAATTTACTCCGAAATTTACCCGCCTTAAGTTGCGTTGAGAAAGGCAGTGACAAAATGGTTACAAAGGCCTCTTCAATTTCCGGCTCTAAACCGCCCCCCGCTTCCTCGCTGTCTACTGCTTCTGGGGTCAAAGTGGATTCATTAGGCTTGGCAAAGGAAATAAAAAAATCTGCCTTGGCATAAGGGTCCACCACGGCCTGAAAAGAAAACTCTCCTTCCTCAAAACTGAGATCAACATTTCGATCTTCCAATTCCAGGGAAGTCCCGCTGCCCAAAATCGTCCCGATGACGCTGATATTTGGATTCATATTTTGGAAAAGACTTCTTCTGCCTGGATAGGATGGAGTTTGAGCTTTTTGTGTTTGCTGAGGTGTGGGTTGTGATGAGACTTCTGGCGCTGTCACACCCAATTCTTTGGCTAGCTCTTTCTCTAAATCACTTTCATCAGAATCAACCGAATCTGTTATACTTTCATTTGTCAAAAGACTTAATTGTTCTTTCAAACTGGAAATTGTTTTTTCCAATTCAGCCACTTTTTCTTTGAGTTTTTGCACTTCACCAGCTTCATTTTTATCTTGCGCTTGCCCAAAGGCTGAATTTTGCAAATTTATCGAGAGAAATATTATTAACATCGAATAGATTAAGATTGTGACTGACATACTCTACACTCCTTTTCGCCAAAATAAGTTGTACTACGTACAAAAGGTGACGTGAAAACCCAATTAGTTGAAATACAATAATTTTACGATCGAAAATATTAGGAGAATTGAATGGGTGGTGCCCGCAGGTAGAAATGCGTAGTAAGGAAGACGAAGTAAAATGTAGAATCCTTAAAAGTAGTAAAAAGGGATTCTTGATTGGGCTTTAATGTTTGAAACGATAAAGCAGGTGCTAATTGATTTAGGCCGTACAAACAGGCCAAACAGATAAAACTGTGTTTCTGATTTGTTTTTATCTCATCAAATTCAAAATCACTCTTTGTAATAGTTGGCTGTCCATTTTGGAAACCGTTGTGGTGATGAGAAAATTCAGCAGCCACGCTGAGTATTAGAAAAATACAGGATAGAAAAACGGCAGTAAATTTTCTCCCATTTTCTTTCATTTGAGTTACTCTAACAATCGTAATAGATTTTTATTATTATAAAGTGAAAATATTAAAGTTAAACGGAATATAAATACTGTTAGATTAAAATGCAAGCAAAAACTATTTATAATATTAACCAATCAAATTTTTGTTTTTTTTGCAAAAATTCTATATATACTGGAATAATAAACGGGGATTGTTCTATGGTTGAATTACAGGCTGAACAATGCATGAAATTAATAATTTAGATTTTTAAATTCACTATAAACTTGTTTGAGTGGAATATTCTTCTCTTTGGCGATTCTTTTGCAGTCCTCATATTCGGGCATGGTATTGACAATTTCCCCATTTAATTTTGCAATTTTAACTTTTACTTTACCAAATGGAGTCTCCACTGCCTTAATTTCTCTTTCAAGAATTGTTCTATTTTCTTGTCTTATTCTCACGCCGAGACTGGTAGTTTCTTCCAAAATAATCTTGATTAGCTTCTCTTTATCTTCGGTATTTGATAATACGGTGAGTTTAATAGCGGGACGGTTTTTTTTCATTAATATATTTGTGAGATACACATCCAAAGCCCCATTTTGGAGGAGTTTTTCCATGACATACCCGTAGATCTGGGGATTCATGTCGTCGATATTTGTTTCAATAGTATAAATAATCTCGCCCTCAGAAGCTTTCGAATACCCAATAAAAATTCGCAACACATTGGGCTGTTTTAAATCTCTAGTGCCGGCGCCATAACCGATGCTTTCGGTTTTCATCGCTGGCATATCGCCGAATTCCTTGGCTACTGTGGTTATAATGGCCGCTCCAGTGGGGGTGACCAGTTCTGCATCTGAATCTGTTGAATATATGGGAATGCCTATTAAAATTTCGGCAGTAGCTGGGGCTGGCACTGGAAATTTACCATGCGAGAATTCCACAAAACCAGAACCGACATTCAGTTTTGAGCAATATATTTTTTCTATCCCGAGCAACTTAAAGCCAACCAAAGCTCCTACCACGTCAATGATGGTATCGATGACGCCAATTTCATGGAAATGAATTTTTTCTAAGGGTTGATTATGAATTTTTGCTTCTGCTTTGGCTATCTTCAGGAATATTTTTTTTGCGTTAGTTTTGATTTCTTCCTCTAAGTTAGATTTTTCTACCATTCGGTTTAAAGCTCCCAGATGTTCGTAGATTTTTTCATCCTTACTTGAGACTTTAAACTTGGTGGCAGCAAGGTTATTTTTAACCACCTTTTCTGAATCAATCTCAAAATTTTTGAGATGTATTTTGTTTAATTCTTTTCTTAAGATATTAAAATCTAATCCAGCATCTAACAATGCCCCAATTATCATGTCTCCGCTGATTCCGGAGAAACAATCAAAGTATGCGATTTTAGACATGACTGCTTATAGTCAAATTTTAAAAAGTTGAGTTAAATTAGACTGGATACATTTTGAATGATCGACGCTGGATATTGAAGAATCTTTATTAATTATTAATTAACGATGCAAAATAACCAGCGCCAAATCCGTTATCGATGTTCACGACCGTGATTCCCGGAGCACAAGCATTTAACATAGTAAGCAAAGGTCCAACGCCTTGGAAACTTGCTCCATAGCCCACGGAAGTGGGAACCGCAATGACAGGTTTCTCTACTAGCCCCGAAACAACTGAGGGCAAGACCCCGTCCATGCCTGCCACGATGATGAGAACATTTGCCTCTTCTATTTTTTCTTTATTATTAAATAATCGATGAATGCCAGCTACTCCGACATCATAAAGTCTTTCAACGGCGTTACCCATGACTTCGGCTGTTACCACGGCTTCTTCTGCCACAGGGATGTCGGATGTTCCAGCGCTAATCACTAAAATTTTATTACTATTTAAATTTCTGCTTGCTATATTTCTATGTTTAACTATAATAGATTTAGAAATTTCGTTGTACTCGGCGTTTCTGACCACTTCTTTAACTGAATCATAAATTTCTCCTGAAGCTCGGGTGGCTAACACGTCATTATGTTCGGCTATTTTTTTTATAATCTCCAACACTTGTTCTGGCCGTTTATTCTGGCAGTAGACAACTTCTGGAAAGCCCTTTCTTAAAGCTCTGTGGTGGTCGATATTGGCAAATCCTAAATCCTCGTATGGGAGATTTTCTAATTTTTTCAGAGCTTCCTCTACTGAAATTTGATGATTCTTTAGTGTTAATAATATTTCTTTTATTTTTTCTTTGTACATTGAACCACCCATTATATTATTTGAATAATTCGGTGTTTTCCTTTTTTTAATTTAAGAAATTACTTTTAACAACGAATTCAGAGAGCCACTTTTAAATTCAATAAGTTCGATTTCATTAAATCCGATGGTTTTAAATTTATTTGTGATTAATTGAAAATTTTGATTTATAATTTCAAAATCTCTTTTGTTAGTTTCTATTCTTGCTTTCTTACCAAAATGTCTAACCCGCAATTCCTTAATGTTCAGACTCTTTATGAAAGCCTCAGCTTCTTCAATCATGACTAGTTTTTTTCGTGTCACTTTACTTCCGTATGGAATTCTGGAAGACAAACAAGGGCTGGCGGGTTTGTCCCAAATTCTCAATTTAAGTTGTTTGGCTAGTGCTCTTATATCATTTTTGGTCAAATTTGCCTCCTTTAATGGACTGATGATTTGATATTCTCGAGCAGCTTGCAAACCCGGTCTGTAATCTCCTAAATCATCAAAATTGGTGCCATTAGCAATGTAGTGTATCTTTTCTCTTTTGGCAATTTCTAATAATTTTGAATATAATTCCGACTTACAGAAATAACACCGGTTCGCTGGATTTTTAATATAATTTTCATTTTTTGTCTCTTCTGTCTGAATGATTAAATGCCTGGCACCAATATTTTTGGCGATTCTTTTTGCTTCCTCTATTTCTCTTCTTGGTACCGATGGGGAGTCAGCGGTGACGGCTAAAACTTTATCTCTGAGAACTTCATGGGCCACTCTCAGTAGTAACGCGCTGTCAATACCTCCTGAAAAGGCAACCATTAATGAGTTGAGTTTTTTTAATTGGCTTTTTAATTTTTTGTATTTGTAGTCTAATTTTGCCATATTAAAAAATCCAGTAGATATAGGATTTACTTTGGTCAAGAGAAAATTTATGATTCATTCTGAATGATGTGCGACTCATTCCAAATTCAAAAATTGGGTGAAATTTTTGTGCTTTTGAAGAATGAATATTAAGTTCCTACTTTACCGCAGTAGCTGGACATACCTCAGAAAACGCACAATATTTACAAACCATGAGATTTGGTTTCGGAGTATAGTCTCGGAAACGAATTCCTTTTGCTGCTTCTTTTATTTTTTCGATAAATTTTGCAATTCTCTTTTCTGTTACTTCAGTCCTACCCACGAGACCCGTGTCAATAAAATGAAGTTCCACGGCCTTGACCATCTGACCTTCGGTTTTTTGATAAGCCAGCGCATAAATATACAACTGTAGACTGTCCTTGGTACGCTTATCAGCGGCATCCTGGGTCTGTACCTCCGAGGATTTGAAGTCCACAATGTAAACGTCGCCATTTCTAATATCTACCCGGTCCCAGCGCCCAACGATACGATTGTTTTCCAAAAGAAAGCTAAAATCCTTTTCAATATAGGTAGGTTTCCACTCAGAGGCTTCTTGTTCTTCATAAAATCGGGCCAGCGCTTCTCGGCCTGCCCTGAGCCGTTCTTCCTCATGTTCGCGTGTAAGAAATCCTTCATTTATCCAGTTTTTCTCAAATACTTTGATGAGGTCTTCTACGGTAACTTCGCGTCCACTCATTTTTCTCCGATGATATTCCTTCACGGCTTCATGGATGGCTCGGCCGTAAATGACTGTGTGATGAAGTAGGATAGGTACTTTCAAAATGTGGACATATTTGTATTTGAGAGGACAGGTTAAATAATCGTCAATCTGGTAATGACTTAGACTTATTACTTCGTTATCAGGAATTTGTCCTGGCGCCTGAGACGATTCATTAGTCATAGGAGCGAATCGCTCAATGGCTTCTAAAGGAGAGGTCTTAGTGTACTGATCATCCGTACGGGGCTTGTCCAAGGCTTCTAGCACAAACTGGCTGATCTTTCGAGGCCGGCTGCCGCCATAGTCTCGGGCACTTGTGAAATAAAGCTCTTTTTGGGCGCGGGTCATACCAACATAAAACAAGCGTCTTTCTTCCTGCAAATGAAAATCACCCGCAGGCAGCAGATCTTTTATCAATTCATCGGGCAAATCCAAAGGTTCGCTGCGCCGACGAGTGGGGAATTTCTGGTGCACCAGGCTGACCATAAAAACCACGGGAAATTCCAGTCCCTTGGCTTTATGATAAGTAAGAATATTCACCGCATCTTCATCGGTATCTGCTTCGGCGGTGGAGGGATCATCACCAGCCTCTATCAAAGCGTCTAGATGTTTGATGAATTCATGGATTCGGTCTTTGCCGGTGATTTCGGAATAGTTTCTAACAAGATTAAAAAATTTGGCGAGGTTCTGAATTTTTAGTTCCGATTCGATGGAGTCCTCAGCCGTGAGTTGTTCCAAATATCCGCTGTCCTTTAAGAAACGATACAATACTACGTAAGTCGGTTCACTCCGAGAAAGCTTCAAGAATTTATCCAGGTCTGCCAAAAGCTTTCTCAAAGTCACCAAACTTTCTGGGCTGAGTTCTTCTAACTCCGGATAATATTCAAGATGATTAAGTACATGATACAAGGTTCTATTTTTTCGATCTGCTACATTTAAACATAATGTGATATCTTGCATAGGAAATCGGTAAACATCTGAGATGGCTAAATGGTACAGACTTATGTAATCTTTGAAATTACTCATGGCTCGTAAGAAGGCAATGAGCAGGCGAATCTCCTCTCTCTGGTACAAGCCACGATTACCCGTGAAGTGGAAGGGAACGCCGTAATAATGTAAGGTACGTAAAAACCGATCTGCGTCGTTGTTGGCCCGCACCAGAATGGCAAACTCTTTGTAACGGTAGACTCCTGCATTAACTTTTTCCTGAATAAGTTTTGCCACACCCTCGGCTTCGCTTGTCAACGTGTCATAATGCAGATGCTCTACAACTTTTTCACCAGGGATTTGGGCTAAAAGTTTTTTATTAATTTTGTTTTTTACTTCCAGACGGTCTGGGTTGTTGTGGCTGATGAGTTTGTAAGCCGCATCTAAAATCACCTGAGTGGAGCGGTAGTTTTGAGTGAGTACGACCAGTTTGGCTTTAGGGTAGACCTTGGTGAAATTCAAAATATTGCTAATAGCCGCCCCACGAAATTTATATATGGATTGGTCGTCATCAGCAACCACGGTGATGTTTTGGTGATGCTGGGCTAAAAGACGCACCAGTTGAAATTGCGCATAATTTGTGTCCTGGAATTCATCCACCAGAATATATTTGAAGCGGTCTTGAATCTGTTTAAGAGCCAGTGGGTGTTCCCGAAATAATTTCACAACCAGAGTAATCTGGTCTCCGAAATCCATTTTGCCTTGGGCAGCTAACTGCTCTTGGTATTTGAAATAGGTTTGTGCCAGCTCCATTTGCTGCGCTGTCAATTCCGCCAATTCTTGATTTTCGGGTTCAGTTTCAGTTTGTGCTTTTAAGGTTTCTGCGTGGCTCAAATATTCTTCTGGCGTAACATCCTCGTCCTTTGCCCGACTAAAAAGCCCAATGATGGAATCGATAAATTTATCGGGATTTCCCAGTGGACGATAGTAATTTAATGGAAAATCAAACAAACGCTCCTTAAAAAAAATTATCTGTTCTGGTCTTGAGAGAACCTGGAAATCGGTAGTCATCCCCAAATCCAAGGCATATTCTCTCAAGATCCTATCGCCAAAAGCATGAAAAGTAGATATCCAAACCGCAGCAAAGCCATAAGGAAGCAAGAGGTCCACCCGTTCTTCCATTTCAGTGGCGGCTTTGTCGGTGAAGGTCAAAGCCAGAATTTCATCGGGCTTGGCCTTTTTCGAGGCAATGAGGTAAGCTATTCGGTGGGTGATGACTTTGGTTTTTCCGGTACCGGCTCCTGCTACAATAAGCAGAGGGCCCTGGTCGTGCTGCACTGCTTCCTGCTGTTCGAGGTTTAGTCCATCCAAAATTTTCGTGGGGGTAAAATCTATGTTGAGCTGGTTCATTATTTTTATATCAAAATTATTCAACCTTAAATTAATTTTCAAAGCTAGATTTTAGTAAAATTAAAGCTTTTAAAGACATAAGTCAAGAAGTAATTTGAATTCCTCTCACTAAATATTTTAAGTCTTTTAAATCATTTTTAGAAAATTATTCCCTATGTATTGACAAGGTAACCCTGTTTTTGTAAATTGTAAACATTAAAAATTGACAACAATTTAGACAACTTTAATACCTTTCTAAACTCGATGGTTTATTTAATATTAAACAACAAACAATTTTTATTTTTTTCTTTACTCCTCTATCTAATTATTGCTTCATGCTCCATAGATCACGGGATTAACGCCATACTTGATGTGCCCACGATTCGTGGGAAAGTGATTTTCCAGGGCGAAAAACCAGAAAATACCGAGTGGGTCGTGGTTGTAGCTTCCAGAGATTTTCCGCCATCGGATCTCATTGAATTGTCCCTCAGCCAAAGCGAAATTCTCGATTTAAATTCCGATACAGTCGCTTATAAGATTATCTTACCTAATTTTGGAAGTTATGCTGCTGTGGGTGCGGTTTGGAAAGGCAAAGGGGAACCTCTGGCGTTGTCGGATGTTTTGGGGATTTATGGGGTTTCAGTCGCCAAAGGTCTCTTTTTTCCGGATACGGTCACGGTCTCTCCAGAACATCCGGTGGCAGACAGCATCGAAATTATAGCCGATTACTCCCGGGTAGATCGGGGGGCTGTTATCCGGGGCCGCATTACCTATTCAGGCAGGTGGCCGGATAACACGGAAATCATGGGCATTGCTGCTTTCAAACAAAGACCTCAAAACTTAATTGAATTTCTCAATGTTTCAGCCATCAATATTTCCTTACCCTTCAATGTTCCCCATTTTGATTATAAATTAGCCATTCCTCCGGGCACCTATGGCTATATTGTACTTCTCTGGAAAGCCAAAGGAACTGACTTCACAGATTTCGAAGAAATCGGTTTCTACGAGACAGAACCAGGCTCTGCAATTCCTGGTGAGGTAACGGTAGCTAAAGGCGACACTGTACATGGAATCGACATTTTGATCGATTTTTCTAAATTGGATTTGTAATAATAAAGATTAAATGATTATTTTAATTCCAAATATCAAAAGATGCTTGCTCTGGGGGGCTCTTTTATTTTTGGTATGGGTGGATTTATCTTTTGGCCAAATCAATGGTTCAATCACTGGACGTATAAAAAATCTTAATACTGGTGAACCGCTAGCCGGGGCAAATGTTGAAGTTTTGGAATCTATCTTAGGGGCTAGTGCTGATTTGAATGGACATTTTGTTATTCATAAGGTGCCCCAAGGCATCTATACGCTTCGGATCACTATGATCGGTTATCGTCCCCAAATAGTAAATCGTGTTAAGGTGCTTGCTGAAATCTCGACCGCCGTAAACGTGGCCATGGTTGAAACACCAATCTCTATAAATCCCGTAGTGGTAACCGCAGAAAGAAGGTCACAAGCACTGGAAGACTCTCCTAACAGCATATCCGTGCTACCAATTTCTGAATTACAATCAAGAAACAGTCTGCGTTTGGATGAGGCATTAGAGATGGTTCCTGGCGTCTATTTTATGAAGGAGGATATTAACATCCGAGGCTCAACGGGGTATAGATCCAATTCAGCTAATCGAGTCTTGGTCATGGTGGATGGGATTCCTGTCATGACCAGCGATATAGGGGGCATAAGTTGGGATGTTTTACCCATTCTGGATATAGATAGGATAGAGGTGGTGAAAGGGGCCGGATCCGCTCTTTGGGGTTCTTACGCCTTAGGTGGGGTCGTAAATATTATTACCAGAAAACCTACCCAGGATGGGATTTTTTATTATCGCATTACGGGTGGTATTTATGATGACCCTTCTGAAAAAGCGTGGATTTGGGCGTCAGATCGAACGCTTTGGTACAATCGAACAGATATTGGATACAGCAAGTCTTTTGGAAATTTTGGGCTTCGTTTATCGCTCAGTCGTTATGAGTCCACCGGAGATCGAAAAGATGGTAATTTTGAAAAATGGAATGTCAGCGGAAAATTGAATTACCGTTTTCCTGATGCTTCTGAGCTTACTATGTATGCATCGTGGCTAAGGGATCATTCTGGTATATTCGTACAATGGCGTTCACCATATTTGGCAGACTCTACTGATGCGTCCCCATCGCAACTGTTTCACCCACTTTTACCGGATGAAGAGGGAAATTTTTTGCGGCTAAATTGGCTAAATGCTTACATTAAATATTCTCGCCCTCTTTCAGCCAAAAGTGATTTTAAAATAAGAGTGTCCTTACTGCGATCCATGATGGGAAATCAATTTCAGGTTCGAGGAGATTTTTTCCCGGCGAATGGTCTCGGTGGGGAGGTTCAATTTGATTGGTTACCTCAGGCCAAACATTTTATCACCGCTGGATTTGAATTTAAGCTCGATTTAGTGAAAGGTGTGTTTTTTGGTGGTAAACACACCGAATATTTTATCGCCCCTTTTATGCAGGATGAATGGCGTATTCTCCCCAATTTAAGAGTCACCGCAGGATTCAGATTTGACCGCAATGAACTTTTAAATGGACCCGTGGAAAATCAATTTAATCCAAGATTTGGATTTAATTACAAACCAACCTCTAAATTAATCATTCGCGGTTCGGCAGGACGTGGCTTTCGAGTCCCCTCCGTTGCTGAACGGACGATAAATTTTGATACGGGTAATTTTGTGGTAGTGCCAAATTTACAGTTAAAAGCAGAAAGTTCTTGGTCCTATGAGGTTGGGTTTCGAATAAAGTTTGGAAGCAATTGGTTCATTGATATGGCACTTTTTCAAAATGATTATAAAAATTTTATCGAAGCCTTGCCTGACCTGACGCAGACGGGTACTAAAATCGTGGTTGGATTTCAAAATATTACTAAAGCTCAAATACGCGGTTTAGAAATGTCTACTGGGATACGTTGGTGGCATAATCGTTTAGGCTTACAGGGAAGCTTTACTTTTCTTGATCCCAAAAATCTTGAATTAGATCAAACACTTGCGTACCGTCCGCGCTGGATAGCTCAAATTAATCCGTCTGTACACATCGGGCCAATTGAACTACGAGCAGACTATCGTTTTGCCAGTCGATTAGAACGCGTGGAAATTTATTCTCCGGATCAAAGGGTGGCTCAACACGAATTAAATCTGCGGATACATTATCATTTTAAAAATCTATCCCTTGCAGTGGGTTCAAACAATGTTCTGAATTATAATTATACACAAGTGGAGAGAAATTTGGGGGAAATTCGAAATTTTATGATAAGTTTACAGGGAAAACTGTAATACAAATATTTAAAAACGTGATTTGTGGTGAGAATCGTATAAGTTATAAAGTAATTCGACATATTTTGTATCTATTTACTATTATACCTTAATTTTATACTATCTTTCGCTTCTAATCATCCCTATAAAAGTGTTTCAGAAAGAAACAATTCTCTCAAAGGCAAACATATTTAAACTAAATAATAAACTTTATCTGTTGAAGGCTAAAGGTTCAATCGAGTTTATTAATGCAGTGAAACACAAGAATATAAAGTAATGGCTCATAATCCTGTACTTAACTGTTTTAAATAAATAAAGTTATCTAGTCTATTGGCACAGATTTTGTAACACTTCAAATAATATTCTAAATTTTTGTGACATAACCGAGCGAGATGCCTGCATATCATAATAAGTTTATAGAGGAACAATGAGAAGTTTTGGTAAATTACATTAAACGAGTAGAATCATACGATTGCGTTTGATGAGATTGAGTTTCAAAGTTAAAATTTGGTATTATTTCTTGCTTTTAATTTTGTTTTTCTTTAGTTTGGGTTGTAGGTTTAATATAAAAATATTTGATTTGGAAATTATAAGAGGGATTTTTTACTAAAGATTCTAAAGGTCAATTACGATATATGGATGTGGTTTTCCGCATTCTAAAAAAGGCATTTCTTAATTGGCAAGGAAGTATAATCATAAAAATTAAAAGGAATTCATATAATTGTGTGGAGGCAAACACCATGAGAAAAGTAAAATTTTTCTTAATTGTTCTAATCGGGGGAGCATTATTACGGCCAAGTATCATAAATGCACAGATTAATTTCAATGGCGGTCGAGGACTTGTATATGTTCAATCTGCTTGGACGTTAGATCAGGGATTTTTAACATTACGAGCACTTACCCGTTCATATGGTAAGGTTGGAAATTTCCCTCAAGCCATAACCATTTGGGATGTGACAGGAAGGTTTAGTGTAAATTATGGACTCGGAAAACATATTGAAGTAGCTATCTCCCCAATTGTTTATGGTGATACTAATCGAGGAGGAGATGGTTTTAACGCCCCTGATGATTTATTTCTTACAGTAAAATTTGGCTCCTTTAACTCACCAGGAAGTCCGGTTACTTTTGGTTTTGCTTTTAATTCACGCTTTCCAACTGGAGGTACTCACAATATTCCATTTGAACCATATTCCTCTGATCATGTGGGGTGGGGAATTACTAGTTTACTTACTTATTCAAGAGATCCCCTTTATCCAGAAGAAGCAACCAATGTACATTTCAATTTAGGATATTGGAATCATAACGATGTCGGGACAAGTCTTTCTTCAAGAAGCGGTTCCGGAACTACGCCAGAGTCTATGTCACAAGAATTGATATATGGAGTAGGAATTAACATTCCAAAAGAAAATTTTGATTTCTCCGTTGAAATTTATGGTAATAAGTTTTTACAAAAACCACCGGCGGCTGCCTATAGTCGTGAGAATTATTTGTATCTTACTCCAACGGTATTTTATGAACCAAACCGTTGGTTCACAATGCATTTAGGAGTCGATTTTCGCATTACCAAACCTGCTGACAAGACGGATTATAGTTTAGTCGGTCGAAACCTTCCAAATTCTCAGCCTAGCTATCCGGGTTGGAGAGTTACTATGGGTACCAAGTTTACATTACTTCCCACAACTGTATATCGAGTTAATGAACGGGATATACTTATGCAAAAAGCTGAAACACGTCGAGAGCTATTCGAACAAATTATTAAAGAACGAAGGTCAACTGAGTCGGCCGAGGCAGAACTTCAAAGAATTAAGACAGAACGTTTACGAGCTGAGAAGGAATTGGAAAGGCTTCGAAGAATTTTGGAAGGGGAGGTAAATAGATCAGAATTAGAAAACGAAACAAAAGGAGCAGACCAAGCTAATAGCAAAGATTCTAAATCAGAAAAGCCCAAACCTAAAGACGATAACAACTAGAATAAATGACGTAGGTACAAAAAGGTAGTTCGTTAAAAATCTTAAGTTGAAAATATTGAAATTACGATTGCTTTAGGATGTTGGATAGAAATCCTACGTCCTAAATAAGTTAAATTACTAAGAGATTGGCCTTCTATATCAACTAATATAGAAGGCCATTTTACTTTAAATTAGCATCTCAGCGATTTGAATCGCGTTTAGTGCTGCCCCTTTTCTCAGATTATCAGCAACAATCCAAAGATTTAGCCCATGGTTTACTGAAGTGTCTTGACGAACTCTACCCACAAAAACGTAATCCTTTCCAGAAACGGTTAGAGGCGTTGGATATAATGCATTTTTAGGGTCGTCCATAAGTAAAATACCCGGGGCTTTAGATAAAATGGTTTGAGCTACTTCAATATTGAGGCGTCGTTCAAATTCCAAATTTAAGCTGAGGCTATGTCCATTAAAAACGGGCACGCGGACGCAGGTGGCCGATATTGGAAGGTCGGGTTCTTCTAATATTTTTCTAGTTTCCATCACCATTTTTATTTCTTCCTTCGTGTAACCGTCGTCCAGAAAGGAATCAATGTGGGGCAGGAGGTTAAAAGCAATTTGATGGAGATATGTATTTTTTGTTATCTCTCTTTTGTGAATAAAAGCCTCACATTGCTGTTGCAGTTCTTGCACGGCATTCTTTCCCGTCCCTGAAACCGATTGATAGGTGGAAACTACGATACGCTTTATTGAGGCTGTATCATGTAGTGGTTTGGCCGCTACCACCATTTGAATCGTGGAGCAGTTAGGATTGGCGATTATTTTTTGATCTTTTTTTAAAGCCTGAGGATTGACTTCTGGCACGACCAAAGGGACATTTTCGACCATTCGGAAAGCGCTGCTGTTATCAATGACTATTGCGCCAGATTCCGCTGCTTTGGACGCAAATTTTTTACTGATTTGTGTCCCTGCTGAAAAAAAGGCAATGTCTATACCTTGAAAAGAATCTTCTTTTAAAATTTCAACGGATACGTCCTGATTAAAAAACTTTATACTCTCACCTTTCGAATTTTCTGAAGCTAACAATCGGATTGCTGCAATAGGGAAGTTTCTTTCTTCTAACAGCTTAACAAAAGTGCGGCCTACCATTCCAGTAGCACCGACTACTGCTAAGTTATACTTTTTCATAATTGCCATTAATGATTAAAGAATCATGGATTCTTGATGCGGCTTCCCTTAAATATTGTTTTTTAATTCCAAAAGAAAGCCGTGTTTCTGAAAAATTATACGTTTCAGGAAACACTGACATTGCCTCAAATATGTTCATCATTTTTGCCATGACATCGGTTCCGAAATTAATTCCAACTCCTACCACCGAAAGTAGACTTACATTTTGACTGAGTGACATCAGAATCTCTGCATGTGATTCTATAATATTTTTTGCTGTTTCTAAATCTTCATCCTTTAAAATAAAAGAACATTCCAGACCGCTTTTCCAGATAAATTTTGTGGCAACACCTTCTTCTGCCAGCGATTTGATGATTGTAAAGAAGGATTTTTTTGTACTATGATTCAAGGAGATTAAAACGACATTTTCATCAATGGTTATACCGGTTACTCGTTTCTTATCCAAATTTCCATGTGTTACTATAGTACCGATGTTCCCAGTAAAACTTGAGCCGACATATATTTTGATATTGTGCCGTTTAGCAAATTCCACGGCAGAGGCCTTTA
>JBHIAC010000057.1:0-18036 GCA_046758365.1 bacterium | reverse complement strand
TTTATTACTCAAGTTTGACACTTTCAAGCCCATTTTCTAGGCCTCGAGCTCGATAACTTTATAAAAAACAACACATGTTCTTTGAAAACTGCGCTAAAATGTAGTCTAGTAAAAATAGGGTGATTAAGGTATTTTATGCATATTTTACTTGCTTTTTGCTTTAGATTGTAGTATATTCCATTGTGTTTATTAAGAAATCTTTTTCTACAAAAGCTAAGCGTAAAATTCCCTACTACCAGATTGTCCAATCCTATCGTGAGGACGGCAAGGTCAAGCATCGCGTGCTGGCCAATTTGGGTGCTCTTTCCGAGGTGCAGATCGATGGGCTTATTCGCAGTCTCAACCGCCTCAAGGAATCGCCCTATCCCTTAGATAGCCTGAAGCTCGAACATGAGCGGCAATTTCGTTATGGGGACTGCTATTTGGTCAGCACGCTTTGGCATCGCTTAGAGATTGGCCAGGCCATTCAGCGACTTGTTGCCAATACCAAAGTTGGGTTTGATGTGGCTCTCTGTACTCAGCTTATGGTGCTGAATCGTTGCGTGGATCCCATGAGTAAACTCGCCCTTACCGAGTGGCAGAAGACGGTGTATTTCGAAGCCCAGAACTCTTTTGACTATCATCAAATTCTCAGGACGTTAGATTATTTGGAAAAGATCCGGGATGAGTTAGAAGGGGTGCTTTTTCACAAGCAGGTGGACCTTTTCCGTCAAAGCGTTGACCTGGTGTTTTTTGATGTCACCTCCACCTACTTTGAGGGCGAAGGGCCAGGGATTGCCGAACGGGGCCATTCTCAAGACGGTAAGCCTGAGAATAACCAGATCATTTTAGCTTTGGCCATCACCAAGGGCGGCTTACCCATTGGTCATGAGATTTATGAAGGCAGCCGCAAGGACTCCCAAACCGTGGTAGATATGCTTGAGCGGCTCAAAGGGCGTTTTCAGATTGACCAATGTATTTTTATCGGTGACCGCGGTATGGTCAGTCCAGATAATATCGCTGAGTTGGAGCGCCTGAACTATGAATATATCTTTGCGCTTCGCAAACGCCACCTTCGTGAATCCGCTGCGGTCATCGAACCCGATCTCAACCGTTACCAAGAGCTTAAGGTTGATGCGGCCGGCCAAGAGATCACGAAATTGAAATATTTGGAAGTGGTCAAAGGTGACCTCCGATACCTGGTCTGTCACAACCCCAAGGTGGCCGAAGAGGAGCTAGCTCGTTTGGAGAGCAAGCTGGCCGAGAAGGAGGCGGCTATCCAGAAAATTCTTCAAGGTAGACGCCCTTCTGATGGCATGCTCAAAGCGATCGCTCGCATATGGAACATCAACCGCTATTTTCTCTACGGTCTGAGGGATGGCAAAGTGTGGTACCAGCCTCATACCAAAGCGCTTGAGCAGGAGCGATTGGTAGCGGGTAAATTTGTGTTAAAGAGCAGCAACCGCTCCCTCTCGCCAGTCCAGATCATTGAGGCCTACAAGAATCTCTCCGAAATTGAGCGCGCCTTTCGCACCATCAAGAGCTTTGTGGAGATTCGTCCCATGTATCACCGGAGCGAGAGCCGAGTACGTGGTCATGTGTTGGTTTGCGTTTTAGCTTATTACATCCAGAAAGTGATTGATCAGGAACTCAAGCGAGCTTCATCTCCTTACTCAGCCCTGAAAGCCATTGAGAAGCTCGGAGAGATTCGGCTGATTGAGAACGTTTTAGCGGGTCGCCGTTTCTACCAATCGATTACACTCGGACCCGAACACAAGAAAATCCTTAAAGCCCTTAAGATTGAACCAATGCCAGAAGCAGTTTTCAAAGAACAGATACACTAAAATCGATTAAAAATTAATTTGTAGTCTAGTAAGCCCATTTTGGGCTAATAAAAACATATACTTATAAAAGCAACTGTCAAACTTAGGATATTAGTAAATATCATCTCTAAAGTTCTACTTTTTAGATCTTCAAATATTCCAGTGTATTAAAATTTGTTTATATCTGAATTAAGCTACCGAACAAGTCCGAAGCTTAAAAGAAATATTTAAAAAAGAATTTTTAGCAAACTCCTCTACCATGTAAAGTGTTAAAACTTCATAAAAATTGATACAATTCGCTCCACATACTTTAAAAATCACGCGAATTTTTTTTGTATTTTCTAATAAATTTAGCCTGCTTCTCCAGGCTCGTATCTCCAGTCGTGACATATTCTAACTAATCAGATTCGACTATTTTCAAATTAATTATGCCAATGCAGGTTCGGTTGTTTCTCTTTTTAATAAATATCCGGTTCTGAACTCCTCCGCGTATCCTTCCGTAATCCAAAGTAAAACGGCCTCCTGGAAGGTTATCTGTTCCTGACTCTGTTGCGATAATGTCATTCGAAAGTTCTCGATTTCCATTAACTGCAGGGACATGTAATCTGACTGGTTAAATTTCTTAATATCCATGATGGCCTCCACAAATCTGTTGGAGTTTTTGACCTTCTCTATTAAGTTAATAACTTGATAATTTACTTAAAAATTTCAGCAAAAAATATACCAGAAGTAGTGCCCCATATTCTTGCGAATGACCATGATTTCTTATCTTCTTATTTTACAAAATACTATACAACTTACATTTGACATTATTAGCGCCCAGGATGTATTAAGAAATTCACAATTGTACAAATATGAACACCCTAATTTATCGTTGTAAACCAAAACTAAAAATAATTATATTATGTTCCAAGCACCAATTTAGCATAAAAACAATAATGAGAATTACATTGACCTACATTAATTTATAATTTGTGCTGCATACCGATGAAAAGCTTTGAAAATTTTACTTGCAATTTTTAGAATATTTTGTAGAATATTATAAATATCGACTTTAAAAAATAATAAATTAGAATCAAAATTCTGATTTCTAACATACTCTGAATTTTTTGGGAGTTCTTATGAATATTTTTTGTCCTATATATTAGAAAAAAGTAATAGTTCCAAAAAATTAGGAGGGGAGAAAAATGAATTCTTTAAACAAACTCAAAAAATTGGAATCGGAGCTTAGAGAAACAAAAGACTATCTCGGTGAACAAGAGGGGGCCTTAAACCTTACAAAAGAATATTTTAAATCTTACATAGGTAAAGGCCAGCCGCCTGCTGAAAAAATGAATGAAGATTACCTCAAGTTATGCTATGAACAGGTTCAAAATAGTATTTTGTATGACAGAGACCAAGCCTTAAAGAATATTGGTATCGGTATTGCCATAGCTGAAAAAATTAACAGCCTCAAATTTAAACTAGATTTTCTCTCAAAAGCACAATACGTTTTGTATGAAATCTTTGAGTTTCCACATGTTGCTATGAGTTTGGGCAATTATATTGTTTTGAATACTGAAGACTACGACAATAGAAAAGCGTGGACTCATTTTCATAACGGCAACATTTGGCTGGACTTGGAAGAATTCAATAACGCAAAGGAAGAGTACGAGCAAGCTAAAGAATTGGCTATAAAAATGAGCAATAAAAATGCGGAGATGACAATATACGAGCGCCTGGGACTTGTGTCCAGAAAACTCAAAGAATGGAATTTAGCCGAAGATTATTATAAGCGTTCGGAAGAGATTGAAAACAATGGAAACACTCAAGATTCGGATAGTATTAAAAATAAAGTTCGACGACTTATCGGATTGGGGCTTGTTTACTACGATCGTGCGCTTGATGAAACCAACAATAATAAAAAAGAGAAGTTGTGTCAAAACTCCGAAATCTATTTTAAAGAAGCTTTACAAATTGCTAACTGGGTTAACTATCCTGCTAACAAAGCAGCCGCTTACTCAAGCCTGGGTGATTTGTACCGAGAGTGTTATTCCAAACTTTTTCATAGAATGGCCTACGACATAAATACTAATATTTTAGAATTAAGCCCACAATTAAAAAGAGTAAAACATGACGCAGATCGCATGAATTAAAAAATTGTAGGATCTCAGTTACACTGGCGTTTCCCACATCCTCGTTCCCAAGTTTAACTTGGGAGCGAGTGGCAGCCTAACAAAGACTGAGTTTTTACAAAAATTTAAAAATAGCACTTGCATTTTAAACCAGTTTTTTTATTATATAATCAAACACTCCGACCTAAGAAATCAGCCAACCCTTTTTTATGGTTAAGAAGATTGCGATTGCCTTAGTAGGCTGTATTATAATCATTTTTGTCATTGACTGGTTTTCCAGACCAATCTCATTAGGAAAAATTGAAACGATCTTTGCCTCAATGGATCTTTCAGAAGCTGATTTCGAAAAACAACTTCGCAAAGTTATAAGTTTTTACAAAAATAGAGGGCTTAGTAGTGATGAAGAATTAATCCTTAATGCTAGTCTTTCAGATAATACATTTATTCTTCCTGGAGATTCAATTCTAATTGAAAAAATCGTTAAACTCAAAAGTCATGGAGCTTCTGAGGATAAGGCCTTCTTTGTTGAAAATAATAAAATCCTCCTTTACAAGCTATTTTTCAGGCTTAATAATCAAGTTGTCTATTTAAAACATTTTTATCCAGACCAAACAGACCGCGTTCAAACATTATTAGAAGTCTCTCAGTGGATCGCCAACATTTTTGATTATTCATTACAACATCGTTTTCTTAAATCGGAATTAGACTTTAACCAAAACCTGGAAAAGTCCAATCTCGAGAATAAGTTAAAGTTAGAATTGTGTTATCAAAAAACTTCCGAGTTAATATATCGAAATCCAAAAGAGGTTGAAAAGTATTTAGGAACAGGGCTCAAATTAGCTAAAAAGCTAAAAGACAAGAAGAGGGAACTTGACTTTCTTTATCGTCTACAATTTCTACACTATGTAAAAAGTCTGACAAACATTGGGTTAGCCATTGGCCAATACACTTCACACTCGGCAGAGGAGTTAGGTTACAAATTCAGAGTAGGCTGGACATATTTTCAAAATGGTAATATTTTAATTGACAAAGGACGATTTAGAGACGCCTTAGCTCAATTTGAAGCGGCTAAAACCATTTTTGACTGGTTCAACTATCCAAAAGCCAAGGCAGCCATATTTGAGCGCATGGGCGTTGTCCACAGACATTTAGGTGAGTTTGAGCAGGCTTTGCGCGATTATGATATGTTTCTTGAGTTGGAAAAGGAACGTCCCCAATCTTTAGCACGGATTCGTTATTTACTTGGTATAGGCCTGATTAAATTTGAAATGGGGCAATACAGTGCTGCAGAACAGCATTATTTAAAAAGTATTGAAATTGCAAAGGAACTGTTCGACCCGCCCAATGAAGCCATTGCTTTTACCAATTTGGGGGATCTCTATTTTGAGTTGGGTAACTTTGATGAAGCTGTAGAAAATTATTCAAAAGCTCTTAATTTAATGGAGATCGATGGTACGCCACACACTATTGCAGAAGCCTTGATTAATCTTACTGAGGTCTATGCCGAAAAGAAGGATTACGAAAAAGCAGAGGTGTACGCTGCAAGCGCATTGAACCAGCTTGCAGAAACTGATTTTGGCTTACTCACTGCTCGGCACTTTTTAAATATTGGAAAACTTCAGCTCCGAATCGGCGAATATAATAAAGCTTTAAAAACATTCCAATATGCTTTAGAAAGCTTAAAGAAAATTGAAGTGGTTCTGGATCAACTAGAAGCGCTCTACTTAATCGGTGAGACCTATCGTAGATTACAGCAGTTCGAAGAAGGATTGTCAACATTTCAGTGTGCGTTGGAAATTGCTCAACAATTTCCCTTACCAATCCAGAATTCAAATCTCTATTTCGGTATGGGACGCATTTATGAAGCGCTAAATGAGATCAAAACTGCCGAGGCTCGGTTCCAAAATGCCATTGCACTTATTGAGAACGTGGCCGACAGTCTTTATAGCGAGCAGCATCGGTCAAATTATGCGGAAAAAATTCAACCAATTTTTGAAGAAATGGTTCTTCTACAGCTTTCGAAGGGAGACGCTAAAACGGCTTTTTTATACTCGGAACGCGAACGAGCCCAAGCCTTTAAAAATCTCTTGTTAGGCTCTTCTCAAATTGTACCAACACCAACTTTTGTGTCAGCCGGATTCCGAGTTAACCTAAGAAAAACTCCTCATGCAAATTCACTTAACCTCGATTTGTTACAAGCTCTATTGAATGATGAAACTGCCTTGCTCGAATATGAGCTTACAGACAGTTTACTTGTCATCTGGTTGATCAAGAGGAACGAATTTTATGTGGAAAAAGTCCCAATAAGTCGTAATGAAGTAGACCAATTGGTTATCGAATTTCGAGAGAATACAGTTCCCGAACAAGTAAAAACCCGTCAACAATTACAGAAATCTTTTGACAAAACAGTGGATCTTGGCAAGAGCTTTTTTGACTATCTAATCTCACCCATTGAAAAATATATCACGGATGTTAAGTATTTGTACTTTGTCCCGGATGAAACTTTGCATTATTTTCCTTTTGCAGCGATAATTGATTCTCAAAATAGATTTCTGATAGAAGATTTTACGATTGCGACCATCCCAAGTGCAGCCATTTGGCACTTCATCATGGAAAAAAAGACTCAAGAAGACAACGCTACTTCTAAAACCAAAAAGCTTTTGGCCGTGGCCCCGCAATTAAAGTTAACTGGTGCAATCGAAGAGGCCAGAATCGTAGCCACCAGGCATCCGAATTGTGATACTCTTATAGGAACCTATGCCACGGAAAGAGCTTTAAGAGAAAAATTACTAAATCAATACCATGTAATCCTTTTCTCAACTCATGGTAAAATAGATGAAAGGCGACCCTATCAATCCTCTCTGACTTTGATTAATGATATGAACACTGTAGCTGATTTTCAGGATGATGGGCTTCTAAAGCTCTATGAAATCCATCAATTGGAATTCGACTCCACGGATTTGGTGTATCTGTCGGCTTGTGAAAGTGCTTACGGTAAGCTTTACCGAGGTGAAGGTTTAGTAAGTATGCAGCGAGCTTTTATGATCGCTGGTGCCAATACTGTTATAGCCAATCTTTGGAAAGTAGAGGACAAATTCGCTAAACAATTAACTGTTGACTTTTTCGATATTTGGTTCAAGGGGAATTTAAACAAAGCAGAGGCTTTGCGCCTTTCACAGCTCAAAATGATTGACCGGTTGTCACATAATAAACTTTATAATAGACCCCATCCCTATTTTTGGGCAGCGGTATCTCTTACAGGTGCATATTATTAAGCTTTTCATATAAAAAGAAGCTTAGATTTTGAGTCAAGTTTTTCATTAGATGATAAACTATGGATTTAATTCATCTTTTCAAAAAGGAGGTCACTATGCAAGAGTACAAACAAGACCAAATCGCTGATCCAAGAGATGGACCTGGTGAATAAAAAAATAAAGTTCAGGAAATCCCCAACTCAATTGAATGCTTAGGTCAATAAATTAATTGAGTTGGGGATTTCGTTTATTAGGTGCAAACCGATTTACTTTGTTGGCACAGACTTTGTGCTTTCCGGCGTAGGTGCTGCTTCTGCCCAGAACGGACGCCATTTCTCTTCCGGAGACGGGGTAGTCATGAGGCTTACAACAATCAGAGCCATTATTGAAGCAAAACCCGCGGGATAGATAATATAGTCATATTCCAAATCTATAACCCCCACGGAATTCAAAAAGCCAAAAATGGCCGTCATGATCATACCCGCGGCTACCGAAGCCACGCCTCCCTGCACCGTAACCCGTTTCCAGAGAAATGCTGCCAGCAGGGCAGGAGTAACCGCAGCACCGACCATGGTGTAAGCGTACAGGGCCATGTCCAGAATGGTCTCAAAAAATGAAGACACCACAAACGCCATGGCCGCCAGGACCACAATCATGCTGCGTTGAAACCAGACAATGGTTTTCTGGCTGGCATCAGGATTGATAAATCTTTGATAGATGTCTCTGGTTATGTTTGTCGATGGGATCATAAGAAAGGTGTTAGCCGTGGAGAAAATAATCGCCACTGCCGAGCACAAAAGCACAACCCCGGCTATCATGGGAAGGTTAAAAGCAGCCAGTTTAATGATAATGGTTTCAGTCATCGCTTTGACAAAAGTACCGTCTTGATTTACATAGGCGGGATCTTGGGCGTAAATACTACCGCCAAAAATTGCTACTGTATCCAGGGCCACTTCAATTAAAACCACACCTATAATCATTCCTACGACAGCATTGCGGGCTGCCTTCTCATTTTTTGCTGAAAAGAACTTCTGGTACATGCTGCTTTCACCGAGTAAAAGAAAAAAGGTCGGCATAAAGAGTCCAATGGCCGGTAAAATGCCTGGACGGCCAAAGGCGGTGAAATGATCGGCTGAAAGATTGGTAGTGATTTGTTGCCAACCGCCAGCGGACTTAAAAATCAGAGGCAAGGCTATAAAAATACCTAAAATCATCATGGTTCCGTTAAAAATGTCCATGGCAACGATGGACATCATTCCAGCGGCCATAGTAAAAATCACAACCAAACCACAGGTAATTAATTTGCCGTACAATGGGTCCATTCCGGTTAAAATGTTAAGCAGTCTTCCACCGCCATCAAACTGGTAGCTGGCAATTGTCAAGTAGGCAATGATCACGGCTATGGAACCAAAAAGTCGTGCCCATTGGTTATAGCGCTTCTCCAAAATATCCGGAACCGTGTATTCGGCAATGCGCCGCACTCGATGGGCAAGAAAATAAACCACTGCCAATCCTACCCAGGCACCCGCACTCATCCAGAGAGCAGAGAAGCCCTCGCGAAACGCCCGACCGGCGCCTCCAAACAAACTTCCAGAACCAATCCAGGTACAGACCAAAGTCCCGACTAAAAACACGGTTGAAACCTTCCGTCCCGCAACCATAAAGTCATCCTGGGTCTTAATCCGTTGGCTGCGGGTAACACTCACCACAATCAGGAAAGCAGCGTATATGGCGACAGCCCAAACGTAAATCATGTTCCCTCCTTTGTTTGCACAATCATTTAAATAACAAAATCCTGAAATTCCTGTTCCATCCTGTCTAATCCTTTTTTCGTCCGATATTGTTGCGCTACGCCTTCCTAAGGAATCACCGGCAGCACAATATGAGAAGGATGTTCTTTATCGTGATAAATGGATTGCGTGACTACCTGCATATTGCCAGAAATTCCTAAATCTTCTCCGGTGTTCAAATTCCGGTCGTACTTTGGGAATGCGCTGGAGGAAATTTCCACGCGAATTCGATGGCCCTTTTTGAACACTTGACTGGTATTCCAGCAATCGATGAGGTAATGGTAAATTTTTCCTGGTTCAATCAACTCCTGACGTTCCATGCCATTACGAAAGCGAGCGCGTACCATACCGTCACACAAACGTTGAGCATAGCCATCCGGCCAGACATCGAGCAGTTTGGCCATGAAGTCCGTATCTTTGGCCGAGGATGCTGCGTAGAGATGTACCTTAATTGGACCTGTAACCTCCACATCTTTTTCTACGGGAGAAGAGGTATAAACTAAAACATCCCGGCGCTCTTCAACCTCCCGGTAATCTTCGGTACTGCCAATCTGTGCAAAAGAAGGATCTGTGAGAAAAGGCACGGGAGCGGACGGATCGTATCGATAGGTGTCTGTGGGTTCCAGGCCTGCTGGTTTGATTGAGAGCATTCCGTCACCCATACGCGTGTTTGCCTTGCCCTGGCTGCGGAAATAATATTTAGTCCATTGGGTACGAGCCAGCGGCCATTCGTGCTCATAGCGCCATTGATTGACGCCCATCACGAAAATGCGGACCGGTGGTTCATCCAGAAGGCTATTTTGCTTCCCTTTAAGCCAATAATCAAACCAGCGCATATAAAGACTATCGAGGTTTATTACTGCTTCCGGGCCGAAGTCCACATCTCCAATTTTAGTGTTGCGATTGATGCGGTGAGGCCACGGTCCCATGAGCAACTTTTGTCCACGGCGAGCTTCTTCGGTTTTGCCATGCTGCGTCATGCCCATAAAATTCAGCGGGGTACCCACCTGTTCATCATCATACCAGCCGGAGACGTTGAATGCGGGCACTTCAACCTGATGGTATTTATTTTGGTAGCGAATAGGTTCGTACCATGCGCTCAACCCAGCATGTCGGACTTCCTCACGCCAAAAGGGTAAACTTCGACTAATCACTTCATCCATAGTCAGGAGAGGAAGGTGCTGGTACACTTGCATCCAATCTACCGCCTCGACATTTTGGTTAACATGACCGCTGGTATAATGAAGCCAACTGATATGCATGGGAATAGGTTGTCCCGTAGGCCACTCTACAAACGGATCAGAAGGAGTAACCGAAGGGGCTATGGCGCGGAGGTGTGGTGGATTTTGTACCGCAGCCAGCCATTGGATGCGTGCCAAATAGGAACCGCCCATCATGCCGATGTTGCCATTGGACCACGGTTGTGTAGCACACCATTCAATCGAGTCATAACCATCGAGTCCGTCGTTCCGGTAAGGGATGAACTTACCTTCTGAATCACCACGCCCGCGGACATCCATATACACCACGGCAAACCCGCGAGCCGTGAAATAGCGAGCTCGTCTCAACGGTCCAGCACCATTTTTTTGATAAGGCGTCCGGATTAGAATAACAGGATATTTGCCTTCCTCTTTGGGTAAATAAACATCGGCGGAAAGTTCCACACCATCGCGCATCGGCACTCTTCGGTCGAAAAGAACACGTGTCCGGAATTTTGAGTCTTGTCCATCCGAGGGCAGCGGCAAAAGGAAGAGTCCGAGCACTAATAATATTATCGGTTTTCGCCACGATCTCATTATGACCTCCAGAGGGTTTATTACTGCCTTTAATTTGGAGCTTATTGATTGAAATAAAGGAAAGACGCCAAGATACGAATGAAACGCATGCCCATTTGTAAAATTTGTAAATTCACTATCTTGGCTCAAAAATAGCCAATGTTTTAATAAAAAGCAAGAGTTTCGCTTAAAAATAATTGAAAAGGTTATTCCATGAACTTTCCGGTGAACCTTTGGTGGTTGTCATTCAGAAAGAATCTTTTTGGCCGGTCGCATCTCCTCCTGAACTTAAAAGGATTCCTCCTGAATGACGTGCACTAGTGCGATTGTTTCAAAAATAACCTTCGCCGTTTCTGTCTGATATAACTAACTGAGGTAGTCAACCACTTTTAGGAAACGCTCAGTCTGTAGTACAGGTTTTAACCCGCAGTAGGCTTGTAACGCAACACGTCCTCGTTTGCAATGCTACCCACCAGCAGTCAAAGCTGGCTGATGTCCGGCAGCTCAATCGAGACGAGTTGAGTTACACCTCCAGATCGCGCTCTTTTGAGAACCGTTTCCGACATTTAAAGCGATAAATTTTTGTCGTGAAGGCTCCTAAGAAATCTCTTGACAAGATCCAATTTACAATTAGAATAGCCCATTCAAGCAAAAGACCCTCAAAAATCTGTACTTATACAGAAAAACTCCGTCTTTAATAAGTCGCCACATATTTATCTCCTTTACTCAAGATAGGATTTGCGCCGTTCAAATGTGACCACAGCTGGGTACAAAAAAACAAAACCTGATAGGAAGCATAAAACGCGCAAAGCGTCACCTGTGCTTCCCCACATAGGTGCAAGGGCAAGAGGGATTCCCAACAAAATTGCTGTAATCAAAATAATAAAAACGATCAAGTCGAACTCCGCAGTTTTAAATTTTCGTGAAAAAGAAAAAAGCAGATCATGCAGCACATAATAAACTGAACATCCAAATAAAGTTAAACCGAAGAACATCATCACATCGTAAATATCATGTTGCCACCTGGGACTAAGATTTTTGAAAATAAAATGAAGGATAAAATACAGGCCGTAAAATCCCAAACAAGATGTTAGATACAATAAGATGCGAGCGATTGCGATTTGTCGAATGGAAAGGGGCAAAAGAATGCTATGACGATTTCTTTTCTCTAGAATCCTGAAAATAACGAGCTGGAAAATCGTAGCAATGGTGAGTGGAAAGATCATGTTATCCACACCAGCGGTTTCACTAATGTTGAAATAAAATAAAGCGCCGGGAACGATAATCACGACCACTAATATGATGTTTTTGTAAACATAACGAAACTCTGCTGCAAAAATTTGCCACATATTTTAAGCTCCTATTCAAGATAAGATTTGCGGTGACCATACGTAACAACAGATAGGCACGCCGATACAATGCTCAAAACCATAAATTTAGCGATACCATATTCACCACCAAACGGATTATTCACTTTAATGAATTGAATAATCGGTCCAATGGGAATAGGGGGCTTGCCAGTGGCGGATGTCGTCACGGAAAAGAAGAGGCCCAGGAGAGCGAACCCGATCATAAAAAGTGCAATACCGACGACCATTGTGTTTTTGGTAAACCCAATTTTTCTAAAGAAATCTGAAAACAGATCGGCCAGAATAAAATAGACTGAAAATCCGAAAAGAATTATCCCAAAACTTACAATCCATATCCATTGATTGACCGGCTTAACAGGATCCAATACAAAATACATGATGGCATAGAAAACGATAAAACTTAAGCTGGAAATAATGACCATGAATATACGTGCAAGTGCCATTTTTCGCATTGTTATCGGCAACCGTGTGAGCTGACGTTCTCTTTTTTCTTTGTTCCTGAATGCATACCAACTTTGAACCATCAAAAACATCATCCAAAACATCAAATAATTCGGCGGTAGATCTTCAATCGGACTTGTTGCATAGATACGGAGGAGAGGAACGAAGATAGAGAAGCCCAAGAAGATTTTTTTGTGATAGTTAAATTCCGCTTTAAGAATGCTCCACATCTTTTCCCTCCTTAAGAATCTGCACGGCAATTTCATCGATAGTCATACGATTCTCCTGTACGTTTTCAGCGCCCAGATCACGAAGCTGCCGCAGTGTAGCCTCATAATTAGTGCTGATTATCTGGTGGTCCTTTCCTTCACGCAGGTGGCTCACTATGGACTCGAACCTTACATCATTCCCGGAGAGGCGAAAAGAAATCTTGCGCCACTGATCGGTTAAATCATCCTTGGCAGTCCTGCGCTTAACCTGACCGTTGTCGAGGAAAGCCAAATCATCAGCAAGCCGACTTATATCGGACAAAATATGGGTCGAATAAAAAATGGCTCTCTCTCCATCTTCCAAAACCTGAAACAACACATCCAGCACTTCAGTGCGCACCACGGGATCCAAACCCGAAGTTGGTTCATCTAAGAGCAGCAATTTAGGCGAGTGTGCCAGGGCTGAAATCAACGACAGTTTTACACGATTTCCACTGGATAGCTCTTTTGCTTTTTTATGCAAAGGAATGACAAACCGTTTTGCTAGATCCTCAACAAGTTCATCTGACCAATTCGGATAAAATTGTGAAAGGAATTTTAGATTCTTCTCACCAGACCAGTTTTCGTAAAAAACATGCACATCGCCAACATATCCGATGTCAAACTTCCAAGCTGGTTTGTTTGGATCATTTCTACGGCCGAAAATTTCCATCTCACCACTGTCCGCTTTCAACAAACCTACCAGACAGTGCATGGTGGTGGTTTTTCCCGAACCATTTGGCCCGATATACCCAAGAACGGTACCGGGCTCCAATTCCAGGGTGAGTGGACCCAGTTGGAAATCCGGAAAGGTTTTAATCACATCTTTAAATTTGAACGCGTTTGGCATCTTTTGTCTCCTTGGTTTTGTTTTATATCCAGTATCTAAATATCATCCTATCGCACCATTTCTTTTCAAAATGATATCGATTGCTCTCTTAATATCATCAGCAGACAGCCCTTCTTCCAGAGCGGCTGATATAGGACTTTCTAAATTTTCGAGTACTCTTTGTTTGGCCATTTCTTTTTTTGTGTGTTCAGGAAGTTCAGAAACAAAAAACCCTTTTCCCCTGCGGGAATGAATGAGTTCTTCACGCATAAGGCTTTCGTAGGCGCGCTGCACGGTAATCACACTGACATGCTGTTCCCGGGCCAAGGACCTGATCGACGGCAAATTGGCACCCGCACCCAGCTCGCCGATTAATATTTTTGCGCGGATTTGCCGCACAATTTGGCTTTGCAGCGGCTCTGAAGAAATATCTGTTAAGTTTAATAACATGTTATTTTTTTACTCTCAGCACCATCACGGTTCGATCATCTCGCGGCAAATTATCGCCGCAAAAACAGTTTAAGTCTCTTAACACAGCATCAACAATAGATTGTGAATCGAGATGGCGACTACCTATTAGCAGCTTCAACAGACGTTTTTCACCGTACTCTTGTTTTCTCTCATTCATGGTCTCGGTCACACCATCCGTATAGAAAAATATAAAGTCACCACCATTCAATTTTACAACTCCTGTTTCATAGGTTGAATTTCTCCGAATGCCAAGTGCAGGTCCAGTCGCTTGCAAGCTTTCGACGCTGCCATCCTTCCGGACGACGATAGGATAGTCATGTCCTGCCGTAGCGTATTGCAGCTCACTTTCAGTTACGTCAAACACGCTGTAAAAAAGCGTAGCAAACTTGTCCTTTGGCGTTGAACTCACGAGCTGTTCGTTCATATTCTCTAAAATAGATGGAAGCTCCTTACCGTTATTGATTTCGCTTTTCAACATTGCATGAATTTGGGAGATTAGCATAGCGGCTGGTAGGCCGTTCCCGCAAGCGTCGGCAATGACCAAGCCGAATCGTGTTTCGTCAATCGGAAGATAATCGTAGAAATCGCCCCCTACAGAACTTGATGAGTCGGAATAGGCAGCGATTGAAAAATCTTCGTTATCCGGCAGTTCTTGGGGCAGAAGACCTGCCTGAATTTTCTGCGCCATAGTCAATTCTTCTTTCATTAGGCGCTTTTCTGCGGCCTCAACATAGAATCTGGCGGTTCTGAGAGCCGTTACGTACTGGATAGCTAAAACGGTCAGTAAATTCAATTCTTCTGCGGAGTATCGCGCTCCATTGATTTTGCCTGTAAGTGCGAGTAAACCCAAAAATTGTTGAGCTTCACTGAGGGGCGAAATAATTTTAACATCTCGGGCGAGCAGTTCTTCGAAAAGTGTGCTTTCTTTTGCATTCGTTTGCATCGCTTTGATTGGTACAGGTACTGTCACGTGGTTAATTGAGTTTAACAAGCTGTCATCTCTGGAGATCGCAAATTTCTTTGGGAATTCATTACAAGGTAAGATTGCGTATTCATCATTTTGATCATTGTATAATACGAAAAATACGCTTTTTACCAAAAGATGCTTTTTAATATTATCCGCAATGATTCCCCTAATTTTTTCGGGATCAAACACTGACATAAGTTGTTTTGAGAAAGCTTCAACCATGTTCAGATGTGAATGGCTGCCAAGAAGTTTCTGCATGGTAATGGCCTGCCTCTGTTCAGGCGTGAGCGAGGTCACATAGAATCCATTTTCCTGTTTCGATTTTATCAAACCATCACGCTCAAGATCTCCATAAGCCCGTTTTACTGTATTCATACTTACATGTTGTGATCGCGCTAAGGCTCTGATGGGAAGCAGCTTAGCGCCGTCGCCGAGTTCCCCTTCTATAATCTTTTCAATTAATTGACGCCTAATTTGACTGTGCAATGGTTCAGCGGACATTTCGGTTAAGTGGAGTAGCATGAAAGTTTCCCATTTAACAAAAGATTACTCCTATTGTTTATACTGTATATACTTAATATACACAGTAATGTTTCATTTGTCAAGACATTTTTTGAAAATAATTAAAATATCGTTACTGAATATTGATCAGACAAACGGAGGGATGCAAGAAGTTCTTTGATGGAAGGCTTCAGTCAAAATATGGAATTGAGGAAAGAAGCCTCAGATTGGTATTTCGGCACGACGGAAATTGTGAATCAACTCCAATAAGACCATCCTCACTTAGTGGTCTCAGCCTAGGGTTCTCGCTCTTTTGAAACAACGGTGATTTTCTCTTCTTCACTTTCTTGGATGAGGGGATGCGGAATATAGATACTTGCTCGACCTATGATCCACAGCTCTGGTAAGATTTCGCCGACTATTTCACCCTCGTCAAATACGCGTACAATAGAGCTGGTTGAAACCACTACTGCTACGGCACTTGTGTGTAAACTCATGGCAGCAGCAGCCATGTGGCGAGCACCCAGACCCAATGGTAAAACAACTCCGTCCGCTGGTGCTTCCAGATAACGAGCAGCCGAAATCAATACCCCATCACCAGAAACAATGAATGCTCCATCGAGTTGGGCCAGTTCCTTCACCGTCTCGCGCATATCAGGGTTATCGATTCTTTTCATCTTATCTGGATGTCCGTAGAGAGGGTCTAATATGAGGGGTCTGGAATATTGTAGAACTTGTTTTTCATCACCCACCGTAAATAATGTGCCTATCTTTCTACCTTCACGTCCTTCACGAGCCAATTCTACAGCTAATTCCAATACACTCTGAAGAACCGTAGCGGAGACATCTCTCTCTGGTACACAAATTTGTTGGAATAGGTTGCGCATATCATCTCCTGAAGTTGATTTTTTGGTCTCTTTGTCTACTGTAACTTCTATTATAACAAACCATTTTTTAATAACATAGGTTTCCACTCAATCTTAGCGACATGGGTCATCTTAATTCGCAGTTGTTGTACCATGGTCCGGTTCTCTGCGCGCGTAATTAACCCGCCATAAGTAATGCGTGTACGCCTGCTGTGCCGTCTACGCGCCAGATGTGCCAGGGCAAGGGCGCTGGCCAAGGCATCCGGGTCAGGATAGTCATGTACAACAATCAAGAGTGTGCCACAGTCAACAAGTACTTTGTCGAGTTCTGCTAACTTCCTTTTTACCTCAATCACGATTTCAAGTTAAGTTTATAATTTATAAGTCATCTACTGTGCTGCTATAACAACCAAGGTAATATCGTCTGGAAATACACCTTTACTGAATTTTGTCAATTCTGCCAGGATTAGCTTCTGCAAGTCAGAAGCATCAAGCTCATGGTTTTTTTCCAAAAGATTAATCAAGCGCTCCACACCAAATTGTTTCTCTTTGAAATTACTGAGTTCGGTAACACCGTCTGTAAACAGGATCAAACGATCCCCGGAATGCAAGTCAATCTCTCCCTGGTTATATTTCCACTCATGGGATATCCCTAAGACAAGATCATTTGCATCTAACAAAATATGCGAACCATCTTTTCGTAAAAGAATCGGCGGGTTATGACCAGCATTTGTGTATACTAATTTTTTTCTTTTAGCGTCCAATAAACCATAAAAAAACGTAATAAACCTACCTGATACTATATTTTTACTTATTGTTCGATTTAATTTCTCACAGAGTTCTTGAGGCACAATTTTGCTTGAAGCAAATATTTTCACAGCCGCCTGTAAGTTGGACATAAGTAAGGCCGCCGGAATTCCGTGGCCTACGACGTCTGCTACACATAATCCCAATTCATTTTCATTATACTTTATTACATCAAAATAATCACCAGAGACCGCGTGGGACGGCTTCAATACGCATGAAATTTCGTAGCCTTGAATCTGCGGAACCTCTTTCGGAAGAAATCCTTTTTGAATTTCGCTCGCGCTTTCCAATTCATACTCAATTGAGCTTTTTAGTTTTGATAGAATATAAGTAACAATTAAAAAAATACCTAATCTAACCGCCGCATTCCAATAGTGAATAAAAGGATAGGCATAAACACGAGCTGCCAACATGTCTACCAATAACCATGTAAACGCGCTTAGGATAGAAATCAGGTACGCCTCCCATTTCCCGGCATACCACGCAACGATAGAAATAGGAAGTAAATAGAATATGGATAACGACAGCTCTATACCAGTAAGATAGTCTACAAATCCTACAAATGCAACGAGTGCAATTGCGAATGTCAGCACAAACGGCTTGGGTTTCTTGCCAAGATATCCTAAGAGATTCAATTTAAAATCCTTCGTGTTTAATAACCAGTGTAAACTAAATTGTTACGAGCTAAGGACAACCCCCAATTTTCATGCGGAAAGCATCTTTTCTGCCTACGGCACAAAGGTTCACAGCGCGGTAAAATCGCAAGTTATTAAATAATAAAAACATAAGGAAACAGGACAC
>JBHIAC010000056.1:0-18040 GCA_046758365.1 bacterium | reverse complement strand
CACCGGGGGTTCGAATCCCTCCCTCTCCGCTTTTAATTTATTATTGCTTATTGTCTATTGATTATTGATATTGCGATTAAGACAAGAGATTTCGTGGCCTTATCAACTCAATAGTCAATTATCAATTGGTTTGGGGCCGTAGCTCAGTTGGGAGAGCGTCGCGTTCGCAATGCGAAGGTCGTGGGTTCGATCCCCATCGGCTCCACAAAAGGCTGTGCTAGATGGGGAGTTAGCGGTGCCCTATATCCTGCAATCCGCTATAGCAGGGTTGAATTCCCACCCGAGGCTTGCTCCCCTTCGAATCCGATTTCAGTAAGTGATGTTGATGGTCCAAGTTCTTCGCAATAAAACGGTGCCCAACCCCGTCAGGACCGGGAGGTAGCAGCGGTAAGTATTTGTTTTATGTGCCGAAGAGATACTTAGCCGGAGTCGGCTGCTGGAGTCGGTCGTGGGAAGGAAAGGTCGGAGGTGGGTGCACAGCCGTTTTAATAAATGTTTCGGAATTTCTACTTAAACAGTTTTAGTGTTCTTATAAAAATGTAGGGCCTATAATGCGGGTGGAGTATTGGATTAATGGAGTTTTGGAGTGATGAACTTTTATTAACACGATAAATTGTAAATAGCATTCCATTACTCCAGCACTCAGTTGTTCCTGAAAAAGTTTGCGGTAATCCATGTTCTAAATAATCATAAAAAAATGCAGGAGGGTGTTTCGGATGTCTTATATGGTGTTGGCCAGAAAGTGGCGACCTATGAAGTTTGAAGATGTGGTTGCACAAAATCATATTACTACTACACTAAAAAACGCTATAATCCATAATCGATTAGCTGCCGCTTATCTTTATTCAGGACCAAGAGGGGTAGGCAAAACCACCACAGCAAGAATTTTTGCGAAAGCCATTAATTGTGAAGAAGGACCAACGCCAACACCATGCAATGAATGTTCCAGTTGTAAAGAAATTACAGCAAGCCGCAGCCTTGACGTTTTTGAAATAGATGGGGCCTCCAATCGAGGGATTGACGAGGTGCGAAATCTGCGGGAGAATATAAGATATGCTCCTTCCAAAGGAAAACATAAAATTTATATCATCGATGAAGTTCACATGTTGACTACGGAAGCCTTTAATGCTCTACTCAAAACCTTAGAAGAACCGCCGAGAAAAGTGCTTTTCATCTTTGCTACGACTGAACCACACAAAGTCCCAGCCACAATTTTATCTCGCTGTCAGCGTTATGATTTCCGAAGAATTCCCATGAGCGAAATCATCCAACAATTGCAACATATTTGTAATGCTGAAAGTATTACTATTGATGAAGAGGCACTTTTTCTAATAGCGAAGAAATCCGAGGGGAGTATGCGAGATGGCCAGAGTCTTTTGGATCAGGTGGTATCGTTCTGTGGCCAAAAGGTGAAAATAGAAGAACTTTCAGAGCTTTTGGGTATTATAGACCACGAATTGTTTTTTGAATGCTCCGATTGCATTACCAATAAAGATGTGTCCACTGGACTCCAACTCGTTGATAAAATTTTTATTCAAGGTTGTGACATGGGGGAATTCTTAAATGGTCTAGTAGAACATTTTAGAAATTTATTGGTTGTAAAAGCTACCCAAAAGTTGGATCTTCTTGAAGGCTTAGAATCATTCGGGTCTAGATATAAAGAAGCTTCCAATTCCTTTTCCGAAGCTGACTTACTTCGACTTATTCAGTTGGCTGCTGAAACCAGCTATCAGATTAGACGCAGTCCTAATTCAAAACTGATTTTAGAAATGCTGATAGTGAAAATGATTAAAATGGATAAAAGTATGGAGTTGGGAGAACTTTTAACTAAAATTAGTCATTTAAAAAACACAACTAACCCGAAATTAGGCAATTCATTAAATACTACGGTAAACTTTTCTACTACTAAAAATGAATCTGAGGCTGCATCGATAAAACAAATAAGTAACGTTGTAACTAATAATTCTGAATATCAAATCAATAATAACAAATCGAGTTTGGAGAAGAAGAGTTTATCGGATGCCCCTGTTGAAGCCTCATTAGAGAATATTAAAAATCATTGGTTAGAAATAATCGAAAAAGTTAAAAATAAAAAAATGCATTTAGGTTCTTTTTTAAATGAAGGATATCCTACTTCTCTGGAAGATGGATTTCTAGAAATTTCTTTTGGTAAAAAAAATGGATTTCATATTAATACAATTAACCAAAATCGACGTATTATAGAAAATATAATATTTGAACAGACCGGATTAAGAGTACAAATACACTGCAAAAAAAATGAAAGTGAGGAATTTAAGCAGATTTTGTTGAAGCATAAACCTGCTAACAAACCACAAGAGAGGGCAGACGAGAATAGTACTCTTCAGATACCTATAGTTAAAAAAATTATAGAAGTTTTCAATGGTGAGATTATTCAGTAGATTTTCGATAAATTACTTTATAGGAGATAATTATGGCTAAGCCAGGCATGGGAGATATATTAAAGCAGGCCCAAAAGATACAAGAAAAAATTCAGAAAGTTCAGGTTGAACTGGGCAACTTAAAGGTAGAAGGAAGCTCTGGGGGAGGGATGGTTACCGCAGTAGTTAATGGCAAGCAAGAAATCTTGGAAATTCACATAGATAAGCAGGTGGTGAATCCCGAAGATATTGAAATGTTAGAAGATTTGGTCGTGGCCGCAGTAAACCAGGCTTTAGAAAAAGCCCAAGAAATGGCAAATCAGGAGATGGGCAAAGCCGCAGGTGGACTACTTGGGAATTTACCAAGTGGATTTAATATTCCTGGATTATAGAAACCTTTTATAATTATTAACTTCAATTCATCAAATTGAAATCATGCAGTATCCTTCTGTATCGGTAGAAAAAGCAATTTCTGAACTGACGAAACTACCCGGTATTGGGAGAAAATCAGCACAGAGATTGGTGTTTTATCTTTTAAAAATTTCAAAGGATGAAGTTCAAAAACTTGCCGATGCCTTAGTCGCAATAAAAGAAAAAGTCAAATTTTGTTCTGTTTGTTTTAATATTACTGAAAAGGATCCCTGTTATATATGTGATAGCGAGCAAAGGGATCGCAGCATCCTCTGTGTTGTCGAGGAAGCCAATGATGTACTGGCGTTGGAGAAAACTGGAGAATACAAGGGCTTATATCAAGTTTTAGGTGGGGCGCTTTCGCCTTTGGATGGTATTGGGCCAGATGACTTGCATATTAAAGAGCTTATGTCTCGACTAAATAGTTCCATTGATGAAGTGATAATTGCAACTAATCCAAACACAGAGGGTGAAGCAACTGCACTTTATTTAGAAAAATTGATTAAACCCTTGAAAATCAAAGTAACCCGTATCGCTCGAGGAATTCCGGTCGGCGGTGATTTGGAATATGCGGATGAAATTACTTTAACGCGCGCGCTAGAAGGTAGAGTCGTTCTATAATGGATTAATTGGGAAGCTGGATGCTTGAAATTAACAATTAAATAGAGAGTCCTCTCATGTCTTTGCCCAATCAATTAACTGTTCTCCGTATGATTTTGACACCGCTTTTTGCGGTGGCATTAATTTTTGAACATCTTTTTTTTAAATACCTATCTTTAATAATCTTTGTTCTGGCTTCTCTAACGGATTGGTACGACGGGTATTTTGCCCGTAAACATGGGAGTGTAACGCGTGCTGGAAAATATTTGGATCCCCTTGCTGATAAGTTATTAATCTCCACAGCCTTCGGAATTTTCACATTTCTCGGTTATGTTCAACTCTGGATGTTTATGGTCATTGCACTCAGGGATATTTTAATTACTGGACTTAGATCCTATGCTATTTCAAGAGGGAAGCTGTTTGCCACCAGCATTTGGGCTAAGTGGAAAACCGCCACCCAGATGTTTGCAATCTATTGTATCTTTATTTGGATGATTGTCGAAAGTAGCTATTCACAGGAAATAGCCGCACCTGTATTTTTAACAAAAATTAAGGATTGGGATTTACTGGGTAAATTAATGGTAATTGTGACCATTTATACGGTGACCACCGGAGTTAGTTATCTGTATGAAAATCGACAACACCTCAAAAGTCTGGCGGTTGCATTTTATCGAGTATTTGTGCCGACCAATGTTCGTTAGATGCGCCTAATCCCTCGAGTCATTGCCACTGGCTTTTTTGTTGGATATGCCCCGTTTGCTCCCGGTACTGTGGGTAGTCTTTTGGGGCTTTTCTTATATTGGGCGGTTCCATATAGCGATTCTGTTTTTGCTTTAATTGGAATTGGGGTTCTATTTATTATTGGAGTTTGGGCTGCTACTGAAGTAGAAAAAGAATCAGGACAAGATGCCCCAATAATTGTGATTGACGAAATTGTCGGAATGCTGATAACTTTTACATTATTTGAAAAAAGCTTAAAAGGACTTGCACTTGGATTCATTCTTTTTAGATTTTTTGACATTATTAAATTATATCCTGCCAAACTTACTGAACGACTGCCATGTGGATGGGGCGTTATGATGGATGATGTGGTTGCTGGAATTTACAGCGCGCTTGTTTTGAGATTGCTTTTTCAATTTTTAAATTAAATTTTAATGAAAGTCGAGTTAATTTCAATTGGTGACGAACTTCTCATTGGGCAAATAATCAATACAAATACTGCCTACTTAGCCAAATATCTAACTGAGCTTGGTTTAGAGGTAAAATGGATTACAACCGTTGGAGACCAAGCCAAAGATTTAAATAGCGCATTATCCATAGCCTCGGAAAGAAGTGACATTGTAATAACAACGGGAGGTTTAGGGCCAACCCATGACGATATAACAAAAAAGGTGGCTGCTGAGTTTTTTGAATCAGATTTTGTCTTCAAGCCTGAAATTTTGAATCGGATTAAGCGGGCTTTTGAAGTCCGTGGACTTAAAATGGCCACGATAAACGAAGACCAAGCTCGTGTGCCTGAGAAAGCAAAAATCATTAAAAATCCAATAGGAAGCGCACCAGGATTTCTGTTTGAAAAAGATAGTAAAAAATGCTTCATTCTCCCTGGCGTTCCCTCTGAGATGAAAGCCATGTGCGAAGAAACCGTCTTCCCTATGCTTAAGGGGCAAGGCCAAACAGTTTTACAAAAAACAATTCGAACGACAGGTATTCCTGAATCCAGCCTCTTTGAACGGATTGGAGACATAAAAGAAATTGAGGAAATCGTTAAAGTAGCATTTCTCCCGAAAACGGCCGGGGTAGACATTCGATTGACCGTAAAGGGTAGAAATGCTCTTGATTGCCAACAGAAAATGGAACAGGGTCTAGCAATTTTTGAGAAAAAGATTGTAAAGTATATTTATGGATATGATGAAGAAGAATTGGAAGAAGTAGTTGCTCAACTTTTTTTTAAAAAAAAGAAAACTGTAGCTGTGGCTGAATCCTGCACAGGAGGATTATTAGCCAATAAATTAACCAACATTCCTGGAAGCTCTGAATATTTTGAAAGAGGGGTGATTGTCTATAGTAATCAGGCGAAAATGGATATTTTAGGGATTCCAGCAACGGTTTTAGAAAAGTCTGGTGCTGTGAGCTCAGAAACAGCCGTGGCGATGGCGGAAGGGGTAAAGAAAATTAGCGGTGCTGATTTTGGTATTTCTACCACCGGTATCGCTGGACCAACAGGGGGAACGAAAGAAAAGCCAGTAGGGTTAGTTTACATAGGATTTGCTGGAGAGGGCGGGTCATATTCAAAAAAATATCATTTTTTTAATGACCGCCTAACCAATAAAGAACGCACGGTTCAGGCAGCATTGAATATTCTAAGAAAGGAATTAATTAAGCTCACAGCGAACTAACGCCTTTCCAAGAGTTAAGCGGTGACCGTATGTTGGTTGGGGCTTCAGGTGACGAGCCTAAGGGTAGCCGTTCGGGCTCCGCCTATATCTTCAAAGGGAATCAATTCAGGGTTGATAATTTCTTTAAGAACCGTTATATTATTTGAAAAGCTAATTTGAGATTCAACGTAGATTTTAGTTTAAAGAGGGTTTGCTAATGTTTAAGCCAGTGCATGTTAAAGCACTTCCAGATCATAAGATATGGGTAAAATATTCTGATGGAGTTGAAGGTGAGGTAGACCTTTCAAATCTTGTTGGAAAAGGGGTATTTAAGTTGTGGAATGATTATAGTGCATTTGAAAAAGTTTATATTGGAAGCCATGGTGAGATAGCTTGGAGTGATAAAATTGACCTCTGCCTAGATTCGATTTATATGGAAATAACGGGCAAAACCCCTGAACAAGTATTTCCGAACTTACAAACAGAAGAAGTGCATGCCTGAAATAAGTCGATTTTATGGCATCATAATCAAAATTAAAAGGCTTTTAATCATTGTCGAAAATACGAACTTTCATCGCTATTGAAATTCCTGATTCCATTCACCAAAAAATTGCAAACTTGCAGAATGAATTAGAATTAAAAAAGGAAAAAGCTCGCATAAGCTGGACCAAACCTGGTAACATCCATTTAACCATAAAATTTTTAGGAAACGTTGAAGAAAGTCGAATAAATTCGGTGGCGGAAGCGGTTGAAAGCGCGGTGCAGCCGTTTTCACCCTTTAATTTTTTAGTGAATAATTTTGGTGCGTTTCCAAATTTTCGCAGACCAAGGGTGTTATGGATAGGAATAGAAAATCCAACATTTCAACTAATCCAAATTGCGCAAAATATAGATGATGAATTAAGCAAGATTGGATTCCCGAGAGAGAAACGAAAATTCTCTCCACATTTGACTGTTGCACGAGTCAAGTCGTCACTAAGCCAAAACTTTGTGCAATTATTGCAGAAGGAGAGTTTCGAAGGAGGCGAGGTTAGCGTGGAAGAAGTGGTGGTCATGAAAAGTGATTTAAGGCCGACAGGTGCCGTTTATACACCATTGAAAAAAATTAGATTAAAGGGGAATTAATTTTAATATTAATTTATAAAACAGGAGGGGTGTTGAATGAGTGAGGAAAAGAATGAAAAGCTAAAAGCCTTGGAATTGGCTATGGCTCAAATCGACCGGCAGTTTGGCAAAGGCTCGGTTATGCGTCTGGGAGAAGAAAAACATCCGGTTGAAATTGAGGCAATTCCGACAGGTTCTATTTCGTTGGATTCGGCTTTGGGAATTGGCGGAGTGCCCAGAGGAAGGGTCGTGGAAGTTTTTGGACCGGAGTCTTCAGGCAAAACGACCTTAACTCTGCATGTCATCGCTGAAGCACAGAACCGGGGAGGTTTAGCGGCCTTTGTCGATGCTGAACATGCTTTGGATGCAAAATATGCAAAAAATTTAGGCGTGGATACAGAAAATCTACTTATCTCGCAACCCGATACCGGAGAGCAAGCGTTGGAGATAACCGAAACGCTGGTTCGCAGCGGCGCACTTGATGTGATTGTTATTGACTCGGTGGCGGCTTTAGTACCACGAGCTGAAATTGAAGGAGAAATGGGGGATGCCCAAATGGGCCTGCAAGCTCGCTTAATGTCCCAAGCCATGCGAAAGTTAGCTGGTGCCATTAGCAAATCCAAGACCTGCGTAGTTTTTGTGAACCAGATTCGTGAAAAAATCGGTGTAATGTTTGGTAACCCAGAAACAACTTCTGGGGGTAGGGCATTGAAATTCTATGCATCAGTTCGTATCGACATACGACGCACGGCATCCATTAAAGATTCAGAAAATATTATTGGCAACCGAACCAAAGTAAAAGTAGTAAAAAACAAAGTTGCCCCACCCTTTAGAGAAGCAGAATTCGATATCATGTACGGTACCGGGATTTCCAAAGAAGGAGATATCATCGACACCGCTGTAAAGCATAATATTATTCAAAAAAGTGGGACATGGTTTTCTTATGGACAAGAGAGATTAGGGCAAGGGCGAGAAAATGTTAAGCAGTATCTTCTTCAAAATCCAGAATTATTTAAGAAAATTACCAAACAAGTTAGAGAGGTTTTAGGTTTAGTTAAAATACAAAAGCCCTCGGAAGTTAAGCCTACTGAAGGGCAAAAGGAGTCTACACAAAGGCAACCTGTGCAATCATAATGGATGAGAGACCTTGGATTCTTCAGCAAAAATCACAAAAATCGAAGTTCAAAAAAAGAAAAAAACCAGACGGTCAATATATCTTAATGATGAATTTGCTTTTGGTTTAGACGCTGAGCTTGTTGCTCATTTCGGGTTAAAAGAAGGTGATGAATTATCACAGGAAAAAATTAACAATTTACTATTAAAAGAAGAAAAGAAACGCGTTAAAGAGAAAGCTTACCGATATTTAGCTGCCAGGGCACACAGTGAAAAGGAAATAAGAATTAAGTTGGTTCAAAAGGGATTCAGCTCTGCTATAGTTGATGAGGTTATTTCCGAATTGAAAGAAAAGAGTTTTGTAGATGATGAGGCATTTGCTCTGTCTTTTGTGCGCAGTCGGATGGTCAATAAACCTGCAGGAGAAATCCTTCTCCGGCGTGAGCTTTGGCAAAAGGGCATCAGTGAAGAAATTATTCAAAAAGCGTTACAGGAAGCTTATAGTGAAAAAAACCAACTGGAATTTGCGAAGGAGTTGGTGGATAAAAGGAGATCACGATATAAAAATTTAGAGGATTCGAAAAGAAAAAAGCGGCTTACAGATTTTCTTCTGCGTCGAGGTTTTGAATGGGAATTGGTGAAAGAAGTGATTCAAGAAACATTTGAATAATAAGTATTTAAAATATAAATATAGCTTCTATATGGACGTTTTGATTTATTGGAGTGATGGATTACTGGTTTAAAAAAAAGTCGAAAGTCTAATAATTTTGCAATTCTAAATTTATAGGTAGGATGCTAGAAAATAAACGGGAAGTTTATAAGTTTTGGTTAGGATTTATTGAAAAAGTATTTTTATTGGCTTTTGCTTCGATTTTAATTCCAATGTTTTCGGGTAAACTTGAATTATCAAATAAAGCGATATTACTTTGGATAGTTGTTTGCTTTTTGCTATTTTTTGCAATAATTTACACAAGTGTAAGATTGTGGAAATTGTAATATTAATTAGGAGTAATTAAGATGTCACTTTATGAAATAGCAATTACAATTATACTCTTTGGGGCAGTAGGTGCAAGTTGGTTTATGCTTTATTGGATTCATAAACAAGAAAAGCGTGAACAGTCTGCAAAACACTGATTGTTAAAATTGCTGTAATATTATTAGTTTTAATTAATAGAGAAGAAAAGAAACAGCATAGACAATAGCGATGAAATCCCAAGAAATTAGACAATCATTCTTAGAATTTTTCAAAAGCAAAGATCACAAATTTGTGCCCAGCTCGCCTGTGGTTCCATTTGACGATCCCACTTTGCTTTTCATCAACGCAGGCATGAACCAGTTCAAGAATATTTTCCTTGGACTAGAAACGAGGAATTACAAACGAGCAGCGAACACCCAGAAGTGCATCCGGGTGAGTGGTAAGCACAACGATTTGGAAGATGTAGGCTTTGACACCTATCACCACACCTTTTTTGAAATGCTGGGGAATTGGTCCTTTGGTGATTACTTTAAAAAAGAAGCGATCCAGTGGGCTTGGGAGCTTTTGACAAACATTTGGGGCATGGATGAAAATAGACTATGGGCGACTGTATTCGCCGGAGATGACAGCGAAAATTTAGAGCCCGATGAAGAAGCAGCCACCCTCTGGACTGAAGTTACTCCCATTGCACCTGACAGAGTATTACGATTTGGCAAAGAAGACAATTTCTGGGAAATGGGCGAGACCGGGCCATGTGGTCCCTGTTCTGAAATCCACTACGACCTGGGTGAAGGTAAATGTGATAAGAAAAGCGAACCAAACCATACGTGTGGTGTCAATGCAGGCTGTGCTAGATTTATTGAAATTTGGAACCTGGTTTTTATTCAGTACAATCGTGAAAAAGATGGCAAATTAAATTCACTCCCCGCCAAACATGTAGATACTGGGATGGGATTTGAGCGAGTCGTAGCGGTCTTAAACGGAACCAATTCAAATTATGACACGGATCTCTTTATTCCACTTATTTCTGAAATAAATACTATTACGAATGTTAAATATCCAGCAGATGATGGGGGCATTGCCCATCGAGTCATTGCGGATCATATCCGTGCTTTGACTTTTGCAATATCGGATGGTGCCATGCCATCCAACGAGGGGCGCGGATATGTTCTCCGCCGCATTCTTCGAAGGGCCGCGCGCTTTGGCCGTAATTTGGGCATACACGAACCTTTTATCTATCGTCTGGTGCCTGTTCTTGTGGATGTCATGGGAGAGGCTTTTCCAGAATTGAAAGAAAAACATCAATTTGCTTCTTTAGTTATAAAATCCGAGGAGGAGAGTTTTAACAACACATTAGATAGGGGAATAGAAATTTTTGAAAATGTTACAGCCGAAGTTTTAAAATCTAGTAAGAAAGAAATACCCGGAAAAGAAGCGTTTAAACTTTATGACACGTATGGTTTTCCATTGGACTTAACGCAATTAATGGCTCGTCAAAAAAACTTAACGGTTGATGAAAAAGGATTTGAAAGAGCCATGAATAAACAACGAGAACGGGCAAGAGCAGCGGGGAAATGGAGCTACGCTGCGGACTTTGATATTGAAAAATGGCATCAGCTAAGCCGAGGGGATGATTCTGAATTTCTAGGGTATACAGATTTGGAAGCTGATGCTGAAATTAGGAAAATCCATCGCAACGGTAATCAAGTCTTTTTAATTTTAGATCATACCCCCTTTTATGGTGAGGCAGGAGGTCAAATTGGCGACGTTGGTGAAATTGTTGGGGATGGATTTATTATTAAAGTTCAAGACACTGTGCACGTAAGAAATAGTAGTGTTCATATAGGAGAGGTGGCCGGCGACGGCAAAATAGAAAATCCAAAGGTGGTGGCCCGAGTCAATAAATCGATTCGCAAATCAACGACCCGTAATCATACCGCCACCCATCTTTTACATAAAGCTTTAAGAGAAACACTGGGGACCCATGTGACTCAAGCTGGTTCTCTGGTAGCAGCAGATCACCTTAGATTTGATGTAACCCATTTTCAGAAAATTCATCCTCAGCAATTAGATGAAATGGAGGCTATTATAAACGAAAAGATTCGTGATGATTTGGCGGTAGAGACTTTTTATACCTCTTTTGTCAAAGCCCGCGAATTGGGTGCAATGGCAATTTTTGAAGAGAAATATGGTGAACGTGTTCGGGTAGTAAAAATAGAAGATTATAGTCTTGAACTGTGTGGTGGTACTCATTTAAATCACACGGGTGAAATAGGCTATTTTCGGATTCTTTCAGAATCCAGTGCAGCGGCAGGAATTCGTCGATTGGAAGCAGTTACCGGCGAGAAGGCTGATATTCTTTTAAGAAATGAAAAGCAATTAACTTTACAGTTACAGGATCTTTTGAACTGTAAGAGTGATGAAGTAGCTGAAAAAGTTGAAACCCTACTACACGAAAAACGCTGCTTAGAAAAAGAACTTAGGGAATTAAGACTCAATTCTGCACGAGAAAAAATTAATCTTCTTATCGAGAAATCACAAGAAATAGATGGATTTAAAGTCGTGGCCTTACAAATTCAAAGTAGAGACGTTGAGGAGCTTAAACAGATAAGTGATACTTTAAGAGCGAAACTGGGTTCCGGAGTTGGCGTGTTGGGTTCAGTTATAAATGACAAGATCTCGTTCGTTTGTGTGGTAACCGATGATTTGATAACCACGAAGCAGCTTAAGGCGGGAGATATTGTTAAACAAGTGGCAGCTTTGGCTGAGGGTGGTGGTGGTGGAAGACCACACCTGGCTTTGGCTGGGGGCAAAAATATAAATAAACTCGAACAGGCCTTAGCTAAGGTACCTGAAATTGTGCTTAAATTAGTTCAAATGTAATTTCCGGATCTGCTTTTGGCTACATTCGAAAAATTACTTAATATTCGAAAAACAAAGGGGGCTGGATATCTGGTTCTAATCGATCCGGATAAATGGGATCATAAAAAAATAGTTGAATTAGCGGTCTCGGCCAATGAATCTGGAGCTGACGGAATACTTATGGGTGGTAGTCTTCTTCTTTCTTATAAATTTGATGATTTGGTTGGATTAATAAAAACACAAATAAATATCCCACTCATCATTTTCCCTGGCAGTCCTACCCAAGTTTCCAAAAATGCTGATGCAATTTTCTTTCTTTCGTTAATCAGTGGTCGAAATCCTACTTACATTATTGGAGAGCAAGTCAAAGCAGCACCGGTAATAAAAGCTGTGGGTGTTGAACCCATTTCAGTAGGCTATATGCTTATTGAATCCGGCCGGATTACATCTGCAGAATTTATGAGCAACACCCGACCTATTCCAAGAGACAAGCCGGACATAGCAAAAGCAACCGCGTTGGCAGCGGAATATTTAGGCATGAAAATGGTTTATCTTGAAGCAGGGAGCGGTGCAGATAAATCTGTTCCCACTGAGATGGTTGAAGCGGTTACTAAATATATTTCTTTGCCTGTGATTGTAGGGGGGGGAATTCGAACTCCTAAAGAGGCCGAGCAAAAGGTAATTTCTGGCGCATCATTCGTGGTAACAGGAAATGTTTTAGAAAAAGAGGTAAATTCCCGACTTATTAAAGAGTTTGCTGCCGCTGTTCATAGATCATAATTAATTTCAACAAAGCTTTATCAGGTTGAATGAATTTTTGGAGGTAAATTGATAGATATACACTCACACATTCTCCCCAAAATTGATGATGGGCCTAACAGTTGGGAAGATTCTTTGGCGATGATTCATCAAGCTGAGGAAGATGGCATAACTGAAGTAGCTATTACACATCATATTTTAAGCAATTTGGCTTACGAACGCGAAGAAGAAATTATTACAAAATTTAAAGAGTTAAAAGAAAGAATCGCTATTGAAAAGCTCAAAATCAAAATTCATTTAGGGGCAGAGATATATGCTCAACCGGATATGGAATTATTTCATACAATTTCCACCTATAACAACAATAAAAAATACTTTTTAGTAGAATTCCCAATGCCAGGGATTCCCCGATTTGTGGCGGACCGTTTTTTTGATTTAATTTTAGATGGAATGGTTCCAATAATCGCGCATCCAGAAAGGAATATGGGGATTATTCGCGATCTTCAACGGGCGTATGAATTTGTTCAACGAGGTGCTTTGCTGCAAATGAATGCCGGCAGCATTGTAGGCCAATATGGCAAACCTGTCAAAGATGCCGCAACAATACTATTAAATAGTAATCTCATTCATTTTGTAGGAAGTGATGGTCATAACACGCGTGGACGCCCCATTAAACTTCGTAGCGCTTGGGAATCTGTAACTGAAGGCTGGGGAGAAAAAAGAGCCCAGTTACTTTTCGAAACAAATCCCCGCAAGGCCACAATTGGTGAAGAAATTGTGCCACCGGAACCTTCCCCCATTGAACCTTTAAAAAGAAAAAGGTTACCGGATCCCGTATATTTGATTAAGAATTTTGTCGATAAATTGAAATAGATTTTTAAATTTAATATTCGAACTTCACTTGTCAAAAACGAATTAATATTAAATGCTCACTTTTCTTAATTCTGCTATTCTAATTGGTCTTACTGCCATTGCCATCCCGATACTAATTCATCTTTTTACCCGACAAAAAATAAAAATTGTTCATTTCAGCAGTTTAAAATTTTTGAAAGAACTTCAGAGTAAAAAAATTCGACGGTTGAAAATCCGCCAAATTTTGCTGTTGATTCTGCGCACTTTGTTAATATTGGCCCTGGTTTTAGCATTTGCCCGACCAGCTCTAAAAAGGACCAAATCTTCCACTCTTGAATCCGGCGCCCAGCTTACAGCCATTATCATTTTAGATAATTCTTTGAGTATGGGCCGAGAATTAGAGGGTAAACGCCTTTTAGATAAAGCCAAACAACGTACATTAGAGATGGTCAATTTAATGAGGCCTGGCGATGAAATTTACCTCTTATATCCATTAGATCCACCTGTTTTTGCACATGAAGGGCCAAGATATAATTTGGAATCCGTTCGAGAACTGATAGAAAATACTGAATTATCCTATGATAAAACAGATTATCTGACTTCATTGAGTTTAGCCAATCAAATTATGAATAATTCAAAAAACATAAATCAAGAGATTTATTTAATATGTGATATGCAGAAAAATGGTTTGAAGTTGGCCGAGTTTGGGAATGGGGATAAATTGCTAAGTAAAAATGTTAAATTATTTGTATTTCCTATTACAGCATCTGATGAAGAAAACCTCAACATTTCAAATGTGCGTATTGGTAATCAGATATTGGAAAAAGGAAAAGTGGTGGAAATAGAAGCTGTGATAAAAAATAACAGTCAAAAGACCATAAAAGATAGACTTGTACATCTTTTTGTTAACGGGAAAAGAGTAGGTCAAAATGCAGTAGACCTTGAACCAAAATCATCTAATAAGGTTTTTCTCCGAATGGTTCCTGATCGCACGGGTCATCAATCCGGATTTGTGCTTTTGGAGGAGGACGACTTGTTGGAGGACAATCGCAGATATTTTACCTTCAACATTTCGGATGAAATACCAGTACTAATGGTAGGACAACAAAAAGAAGATACACATTATTTAAATTTAGCTCTTCGTCCGCAAGATGATGTAGCTTCTTTTATAAAAGTAAAGGAAATTTTATATAAAGAATTATTACAGCACACATTAGAAGATTACCAAGTAGTTATTTTTTCTAATGTCCCTAAATTAGATAATACCGTAGCTTTGAAACTTCAAAATTTCGTAGCTGCCGGCGGGGGGCTGATAGTATTTTTAGGGGCTGATGTCAATTTGCGAAATTATAATGAGATTTTACATAAAAAGTTGAAATTACCCCTTTTGACCCAATTGTATACAAATAGGGAAGAGGATCAATTTCTTTCTTTAGGGAAAATAGATTTCAGTCATCCCATTTTTAGAGGTGTTTTTGAGGAAAAGAAAAATGTTGAATCACCCCATATACGATTCGCAGTAAATATAAAGTCGGAAAATCTATTGGACAAAATTATTGAATACAGCAATGGTGCACCCTTTTTGTTCGAGTCCCTATATCAAAGAGGACGTATCATGTACTTTACAACCAGTCTCTCCAAAGAATGGTCTGATTTAGTTTTACGAGGCATTTTTGTGCCTTTAATAAATCGATGTGTAACGTATTTGGCTGGTGCAACTTCAGAGGAGAAGGAGGAAATAAATATTGGCGATGAAATCACTTATTACCCAGAGAACAATTATTCAAGCTCTAAACTAATTATGAAAAAACCTGATGGGACTCAAATTAAAATTAAACCAGAAGTCTCAAAAGGTAAATATTTAATTCGATTTAAAATGACAGATGAACCTGGAATTTACAAACTTCTGGATAAAGATAAAATAGTGGGACAATGGGCGGTAAATTATAATCCGGTAGAATCAGATAATTCAACCTTTGAAACAGAAGAATTAAAGAATATAGTTGATGAAGCGCAAATCTATGAAATCAAAGACACTGAAGAAATAGCTGAAAAACTTAAAGAGTCTCGTTTTGGACGAGAACTTTGGAAATATTTAATTGCAGCTACTTTGGTACTATTATTAATAGAAATGATGCTTATCCGTGAAAAAAGAGAGGTTAATAAATAGGAGGTGTTTACTTTAAATTGTACGAAGTCAAATCAAATGGAAAAGAGCGAGCGATTTTAGTGGGCTTAACTCTTAGTAATAGAGATTGCTGGAAAACTGAAGATCATTTAGAAGAATTAGCCTTTCTTGCAAATACTGCAGGGGCGATTGTTATCGATAAAATTATTCAAGAAAGGAATAAGGTCGATCCAGCCTATTTCATCGGTCGAGGAAAAGCCAAAATAATTTCAACACTTGCTGATGAAACTAAAGCTGATTTGCTAATCTTTGATGATGATTTAAGTCCAGCTCAGGTTCGTAACTTAGAACAGCTTTCAGGAAAAAAAATTTTGGACCGGAGTGGACTCATTTTGGACATCTTTGCTAGACGCGCTAAAACCCGAGAGGCTCAAACTCAGGTAGAATTAGCTCAATTGAATTACTTACTTCCACGATTAACCCGTCAATGGACGCACTTATCTCGACAGGTAGGTGGAATTGGAACCAGAGGTCCAGGAGAAACTCAGCTTGAAGTAGACCGAAGAGTCATTCGTAAAAGAATCAATTCACTTACTAAAGAATTGGAAAAAATAAAAAATCAGCGTGAAATTCGTCGTCAAAATCGAGAAGAAATATTTAAGGTGGCTCTCGTAGGATATACCAATGTTGGCAAGTCCACTCTATTGAATGTTTTGACTCAGTCTGAGGTTTTTGTAGAAGATAGACTTTTTGCTACTTTAGATGCTACAATCCGTCGTATGAAAATGTATAAGCAGTCTCCAATCTTACTGATTGACACGGTGGGCTTTATCCGAAAATTACCTCATCATTTGGTGGCCTCGTTTATGAGTACATTAGAAGAAGCAAGAGTTGCTGACATGCTTCTCCACGTGGTAGATATAAGTCACCCATTATTTTTAGAACAAATAGTCGTTGTTAAAGATGTTTTGCGCCAATTGCAGATTTCAAACAAACCCACCTTGTTTGTATTCAATAAGGTTGATAAACTCGAGCACAAAGGTCTATTGTCCCGTTTAAAAAATGAATATCAACCAAGTGTATTCGTTTCCGCAACAAAAGGGCTTTTTTTAGAAGATTTGAAAAAGGAAGTTCTTCGAATCTCCAGGGAAGCGGTAGTAGAATTGACACTAACCATTGATATTAAATATTCCTGGATTGCTTCAAAAATTTATGAGCTGGCGGAAGTATTAGAAATTAAATATAACGATACAGATGTTAAAATAAAAATACGTGTACCCCACGAAAAACTTCATCTGGTTAAAAGCCTGCTGCAAGAAAATACTAATGGTCAACATAAATTTTCAGGTTAGAAAAGGAATTTAAGAATTAAAAATAAAATTGTTAAATATATTCTTCTTTTAAATTCTTTAATTTTACTTTGTACTCAGGTAAGCTCTCAGGAATCATTGGTAAGAAACCGAGAGACCAACCCGAACTATGAAGAAGGGGACTGGATTAGCTATTCTGTGGCTCGATTTGTGACCTCTATAGCCATTGGCGATCATTATGTATATTTTGGAACCCTTCAGTCTGGAATTACCCGTTACGATCAGTTTCAAAATCGATGGGATTTTCCCTGGATGACCAGCAATGGTTTAGCTGATAATGAAGTTTGGGCGGTTGCTTATGATTTTGACACTGGATTTTTGTGGTGTGCCACTCACACAGCCATCAGCTATTATCACCCTACGGCTCATCGTTGGAGAAATTTTTTTAAAGATGAATTTGGACTACCAATTTTTGACGAAATTGAATCCATAGGGATAGGATCAGACAATATTTGGTTTGAGACCAGAGCTAGACGTCTTTTCGAGACCAATAAATACGGGGGCATTATTTTGGTGGCCAATACTAGTTTTAATAATTCCGTTCCGAATAAAAACATAAAATGGTTTGGTAAAAAAGCCCAGAAGATAAAAAAGTATCCGCAATTTTTCATGAGCAACGGCTTTTTATTTGACCCGCAAGGAATCGTGGAAGATTCACATTTCCGACAAGCTAAAGTTGTGGCTGCGGTAGAAGATAATTGGGGAAATCTCTGGATAGGGACTTGGGGACTTGGGGCCGGAAAAGGTGACCTTCATACTCAAAGGTTAGAGATACTGAATTTTGGCCTTCGCAATTCATCGGTCAATGCTATGACTTTTTACGAAGATGTGCTGTGGATTGGAGGGACTGAAAGTATTGGGCCAAACCGAGGAATTACAGCCTGGGATTTGAGAGGCGAAGTTTGGCGTTATTTCGACCAGCGGGATATTACTGATTTGCGCAGTGATAAAATATATTCCATTACCTTAGACGGTGACAACTTGTGGTTTTCGACCAGTCATGGTCTTTCCCGCTATTCTATAAAAAAAGGTAAATGGAAGACCTTTGACAGCTTCTCTGGTCTTTCAGACAACCAAATTTTTGATGCGGT
>JBHIAC010000055.1:0-18048 GCA_046758365.1 bacterium | reverse complement strand
TTTTGTCCTAAAATTATTTTGTCTATTACTTCTTTTGATGAATCATTCAGGCTAAGTCATTAATGTTTTAAAGCAGGCAATTTATTAACCTGCTTTTTTCTTTTAAATAGTTGAATAGAAGTATAAATTTTCTTTTTAAAAAACGGAAAACAGCTTTTAGTTTAATCCTTAGTCTGATAGGACTTTTAAGTTTAATTTTTTGCAAAATATATTTTAAGATAATGGTTAGACAAATTGCAAAAATTTTAATTATTTTTTTATTAGGATTCACTAAGATTAGTTACCCACAAAAAGGTGAAAAGGTTGCTGTTTTGTGGTGTGATCCCTTGTTAAATATAAAACAGATAAGCTCAAGAAATGGCATTATCGACATTTTAAATAAGGCCCAGAATGCGGGCATCGTAGCTATTGCTTTAGGGATTAAAACTCTGAGCGGTGAAGTAATATATGATAGTAAAATAGCTCCTCGGCTTTTAGATTGGGAAGATTTTCGGGTCCCGTTAACTTTTGAGCCTGTTGATGTATTTCTTGAAGAGGGAAATAAACGAGGTCTTGAAATTTACGCAATATTCACATTATTTTCTGAGGGACACATGTTGCAGAGAAGGGGACCCATTTATAAAGATCATCCCGATTGGCAAACACATGTTTATGTCATAGATGAAAATAATCCAACAATTATGCCCATAACGGATTGGGCTTATGGGACGGCTGCATTTGTAAATCCTTTATTGCAAGAGGTGCAGAATTATGAAATTTCAGTTGTAGAAGAATTTCTCAAAAAATATAGAGTTGACGGGCTAATTTTTGACCGAGTCCGATTTAATGGAATTGAGTCTGATTTCTCTGATTTTACCAAACAACGCTTTGAGGCGTATTTGGGTCAGGGACGTAAAATTCAATGGTGGCCAAATGAGATTTATGAGCTTCAATTACAAAATGACGAATGGAAGGTGGTACCTGGACAATTTTTTCAAGATTGGATTGAGTTTCGATCTAAATCCATATTTACTTTTTATAATCGCCTTGTCAAAATGGTCAAGGAAGTAGATCCAACTGTACCAATAGGAAGCTTTGTTGGCTCTTGGTATCCAACCTATTATGAATATGGGGTGAATTGGGGGAGCCAAATTTATAATCCCGAATATGATTGGGCCAGCAGAAATTATTACAAAACAGCTATTGCCTATCTGTTGAATTATTTAATTGTAGGCTGTTATTTCCCTAGAGTTACGATAAAAGAAGCCGATGAAGTCGGAGCCGAATGGTGGATGAGTATCGAAGGCGGGGCTTTGATTTCTATGGAAGTCGTAAAAAATGTTTGCCCAGTTTATGCTTCAGTTTGGGTTGAACAATTTAAAACCAAGCGCGATGAATTTAAAAGGGCATTAGAAACAGCAGTAAAATTTACGAATGGTTTATATATTTACGATCTCAGTCAAATTGAAAAATATGAGTACTGGGAAGAAATCAAAGCAGTAATAAGTAGTGTAAATGAAAAATCGATTAAACCTTAAGATAAAATAGGGTTAAAATATTATTAGAAATATCCTAACCCTTCAAACAAATATTCCGGCAAATTTTACCTATTAAAATAATTAAAGCCGTCTTTTGCCAGCCTTTTCAAATCGAGCCATTTAATGCTCTTATTATAACTCTATTGAAATCAAATAGTTCTTCCATAAAAATTTAATTTCATTCTGAAACAACTATTTTACGACCCCGGCATATTCTTTGTCAATTTTATTCATATCAATGGTACTATTTGCCATGAAAGGAGGTAAAATTGATCAAAGGATTTGATAAGAATTTACGGGCTATTTCATTTGTAATTTTTGTATTTCTGCCAATGACCGCACAATCATTTGAAGAATACTCGAATGTTGACGTCAAAGAAATAAATGGTAGCACTCATAAAGTACTTGAAAAGTCAAAATATTTTAAAGAAATAAATTTACCTGATAAAAGACTATTGTTAGAAAAATATTTTTTATTAATCCAAAAACAGAGGCTGGAAAGAATAAAAAATCCATCCCCCCAAATCCAAAAATTTAAAAGAATAATCAGGCGTCAATTGAAAATAATAGAAAGACAGTTAAATAGAAAAGTTAACGACGGAATAGTCCAGACCATTGCGTAATAAAAATTTTTTTATTCGAAATGTTTAATCGAATCCCATATTTCTTCCAACGGCCTCTTCAATTTTCTGCAGATATAAACTGGAAGATTGTTCTCATAAGGCATACAGTAATCACACCGAATCATTGCAGCCTGTTCTACCTGTTCAAAAGAATCTAAGTAATCCTCCTGCACCCCTCCAATGAAGATAACGGTTTTGTAATCCTCAGCACCGTAACCCCAGATCCAGTAATTGTTATGTGATGATATGGCAGCCGGCAGGTCATATTTCCGGCTATAATATTCAATGGCCCCTGCTTCTCCATAATTCCTCCCAAAAATGACAGTTTTAGATTTTTCTTCCTGTGGAAGTGAAGCATACACTTCTGAAACTGTTTTCGCCATATTTTCCCAGCCGAACATATCGGCATAAAACTGGTGAAGTTCACCCAATTTTTTGGCTTCGTATGATCCTGGAGCAATGCCAATCCGCTTCGAATACTGGATGTACTTTTTTACGGGCAGAAATGGCAATGCGATTGGCGCTGTGATGATGCCACCAATCACGATCAAAATAGGAATCGTGTACTTCAGCCAAACCCAGTATTTTCTTTGGGACAATTTTTCAATTTGTACAGCCCCCGCTGTAAACAACATCGGATAGGTGGAAGATAGGTACTCCGGTTTGCTATGACCACTGATAGCAAGAATGAAAAATGTTGTCACAAAAATAATTCCCAACATCATGAAAGGCTTGCCCTCTTTATTGAAAAAATAGTAATAAAGACCGGCCAACCATAGGGGTAAAATAACAGGATTTGAGATCAGTAATTGCCCTAAAATAAAATCAACCGGTGTGACGGAGGCGTATTTCCATCTTGTCGCATTTCGGATGAACTCCAGATGTGCGAACTCATGCATAACATTCCAAATGATATAAGGTAAAAACAGTCCAAGTGCAATGAGACCAGCGAGATAGGGCCATCTTGTTAAGAAGTGTTTCCGCTGGTTTGTAGAGACCATGGCTAAAAATAAACCGGCAGCAAACCATATCATACTTATTTTATTCAGGAGACCCAGGCCAACAATCAAGCCTAATGCGATCCAGTGTTTTGGGTTGTTTTCTTTGATGATCAAAATCAGAACATAAGCCGCCAAAGCCCAGAGAAGAATATCAAAACTGTTCATGGAATAAACCGTGTTCATCGCAAAGAAAATCGGTGCCGCAATCATGGCCAAGCATGCTATTATTGTGGCAAGCATGCCGCCTCCCAGTTTACGAACCATCAAACCAGTGATGAGTACTGTCAACGCGCCGGCAATGGCGGGAAGTAAACGCAGGGCAAATAAGGAGTCACCGAATAGAAGACGACTAACCACAAGAATAAGAATGGACAAGGGCGGTTGATCCACATAGCCGAGATCGAGGTGATGACTGCAAGCCAAGTAGTAGAATTCATCCCGAAAAATGCCGTAGCTGGCAAAGGCATTCGTAAATAAATGAATTAGGAGCTTTATAAGTACAAAGATGAATAGAATGATTAATTCTTTTGGAATCGAGTTTTGTTTGATAGTTGATGATTCCATGTTTTTACATCTTTTTATGAATTTCAGATTTTGGGCCTAACAATCGAACTCATCTGTATTGCCAATCCCGAATGTCCGAGCTGATTTCTTTTTTAAGCAACTCCTTCCTTAATTTTATCAACGCCTAGGGTTTCCATGAACGAATCGATACGGGCAATCATTCGAGCTTCATCATATTCACGTTCATCCCCCATGTTTCCCTCAAATGTCATGACGGGGAACCCGGCTTCGATGAGCGCCAATCGGTTTTCGGCAATGACCTTTTGCAACAATGGGTCCGTTTTGTTGAACAATTGCTTTGATTGTTTTTTGTACTAACATCAATGCCAACTTTGACTATAATTTTCAGAGCTTTTGCCTATCTGAAGATATTTCAAATTGTTTAAAATTTTTTCCGCTTTCTTCTTTTTGGCTTTTCTTGTATTATTAAGCTGCCGTTCTATATTTCAACTCTTAAAAGTTGCTTGGTGATTTCATTGCGATATGCGCCCTTATTCAAAGCTTTGATAAAGCTAAGTATTTGTTTAATTAGCCTTTTTACTCAACCCTTTTTTCATTTCGAAAACACGTACAATTACATACGCAATAAGGGCAAAGATGAAAAATACTAGTAAAAGCCATGCGATCCCTTGTAGTGTGCCAATGATGGTACGATAAACTTCTAGAATCCATCTATCAGTATTTAAAGTAATAACCTTTGCTTCTTCTCCGGAAGATGGTGTGATGTATTTTTCAAGTTGCCAAATACGAACACCAGATGAAATGCCGACAACGTAAATTGCAAATTTAAGATATTTTAACCACGCGCTACTGATTGTTTCTTCAATGAGACGATTTAGGATACTATTGAGCGGTGTGTGAAATATCTTGACGACAATGAAACAGACTGCAAACGAAATTACGAATGTGACCAGCAATAAAGTGATAAACATTTTTTTCTCCTCTATATTATTTTAAAAATCTGTTTAAAATAATTTTATGGATATTGTCAATCCCGAATACTCGGGCTGATTTTCTTCATGAAGTTGAGCAAGTCATCCAAGGAACCTTCATCCCCTCCTTCAACAATTAAAACATCCTTATCGATAACCTTAACTTTTACATTATTGATTCCGTCCGGATATTTCACTCTTAAGAGATTCTGGTAAGCTGAGTTAAATTCCTGGGCCTCCTCTTCCGAATCCCAACTGGTATAGAGAAGTAATAGCAGATGTTTGCCATTTTTATTTTTAAAGACTGCGTATAAATCACCATTCCAACCAGCCGAAGCCGCTTTGCCGATTTGTGCAAAATCATACTCAGCAAATATGATTCGCCACTGTATCTCGCCAATTGTATTTTCTTCAAGGAGTACCCAATCTGCAAATAGAGCATTATTTTTAAACGAAGGCCACTCAAACATGTATGGTTGCTCCCCAGCTAACCATTTCTCGGGATGTAAAATTTGTTCTGTTGAATTTGGTGGATTAGTGTAAAGATTTTGAACTTTTTGCCAGCCTTGTTTTTGAATCTCAAAAATAAATCCCATGCCTTTGAGATAGGCTCCGACTAATGTTTCAATTAAAAATCGAGGAATTTTCTCCATCGCTTTAATAGCCGTATCCAGGTCTCCTTGCTGTAATTGAGAAACCACGCCACTTTTCAACATATCAAGAATTTTTGACACATCCATTTGTGTTTGCATATTAATTGTCATCTGTAAAAGAGAAGGTTCGGGAATCGAGCCAAATAACTTCTTCACGGTCCATAGGGTCATAATGTATGTTGCTTCTCCTTCTACAACAGACTGACGGGCTAACAGTTCATCGTCGTTCAACTTGCCTTGAGCTTGGGAAAGTAAATACGTGTCTAAATCAAAATACTGATCCTGTAAACCGTGGTAAATTTCATGTGCATAAACACTGTTAAGCATATATTCTGGCAGTTTTTGCATAACCACATAAAATGTCTCAGAAGCAGGATCGTAGTAAGCTGCGGCCTGGCTCTGCATGATCGTTTTAGCCATTGATTTAAAATCTTTGAGCTCGGGCCCCCTATAGAGTCCAAGCATTTTCACAACCTTGCCATAATGCTTTAATCGTTTTTCTGGCATCTGCTTCTCAATTATAGCGTCAAGGTATTTCCCGAAATCTTCAAGCGATTGATTCATAACTCGTACTGGACGTTTGAACTTAAGACCACGAATCTCCACAATCTCCTTTCGGATTTCATCTACTTTCTTTTGAAGTTCAACAGGCGTTTGACTAAATAGCTCAAGTTTTAGTAGAAGTAAAATTACAGCTACCCAGATTATAATCTGTTGAATCAAATAGTTTGAATTAATTATCTTCATATTTTGCAGAAGTCTAAAGGCATCAGTATTATATAATTCAATGGCCATAAGACCAGTGATTTCACTACTCCTTCGAAGCGAAAATTGATTTAAATATTTTGGGTACTTCAGCTATTTTTCTTATTTCATAATCAAAGAATACCATCCCTGTTTTAGCTCGAACTACTTCTTTGCCCGTTTCTTTTTTAGTAATTTTATAAATAAAGTCGCAGCCATATTTATCAAAGTTTTCAGTAGAGATTTCAAATTTCAAGGTTTCACCGTAAAAAGATTCTGTTTTGTAAATAACAACAGAGTTAATCATGATTAACCCATATCCATCGATATTTAATTCAGTGAAACCGTATTCTTTTAATAGCCTGACACGAGCTTCATGGATCAAAGCGAGTATTGCTTCATTACCAAGATGACCGCCATAATTAATGTCACTAATACGAACCCGAATCTCGGTAGAAAATAGAAATTTTTTTGGTAATTTTAGTTTAACTCGAGGCATTTTTCTATGAATTCATAGGTATCGGTTACAAAAAGAATTAGGACGTGGTTGAGATTTGTCTTCGTAGTAAATCACTGGCAAGTCGGCTTGTTGAAACACCAAGTTTTTTTGCTTCTTGTCGAAGTGCTTTCATCACATTTTCATCTGCTTCAACTTTGAGAATATTTTATACCACCAATTCAAAAAAGACTACAAAAAGGTCAAAAAAAAGATAAGGATCTTGATATACTCAGAACAGTCATTGTGAAATTGGTTGCCAAAGAGCAACTTGAACCAAAGTAAAGAGACCATCGGTTAATTAGAAATTGGAAAAGATTCCGGGTTAGCCATCTTGAACCCGATTGGATTCTGATTTACAAAGTTACCTAAGACATGCCCACTCGTTACGAGCCGGATCCCTGCTCTCAGCTCCAGTTGTTGTTATGCCTCTTATTTGGGTAACCAACTGAATTTAATGAATGCTAGAATTTTCCTTGAATTCTTACCAAATAGTAGAAACAAATTTGGAATCTATAATTATTTGATCGTTGGTACCAAGTTCTAAATTTCTTAGGTAGGAAGTTCCAGCAATTATTCTGTCATGCAATTCTGGTATATCATTAATTTCAAAACTTTTGTGAATTGTTTCTTCCGTTATAGGTTCTATTTGAACTGTCGGATGTTTCTGACAATAATCTTTAACTTCATTCAAGTTGGTATCAATTTTATTTCTTTCCGACAAATACCCAATTTCTGCCAACACCATCGCAGGAACTATTAATTTTATATTCCCCTTTTCTACATCCTCAAAAATAGTTTTTACTTTTCGACTTAATCTTCTTTTCTCAAGTCGTAAAACCAAAGCCATTGTATCAGTGACGTAATTATTTTTCACGTGGGTAAAGCTCTTTATAGTTTGAAAATTCTTCTTCTAAATGTATTAATGATATTTCATTGAGATCACTCAATTCCGTTTTTATATTTTTTTCAAAGGATTTTTTCCCATAGGTCTTTAGTTTTTTGAATTTTATAAAATCCAAGATTTCATACAAAGTTTCAGTAGACAAATTCTTGGTTTCTTCTAAGATCATTTGTTCTAATAATGCTTTTGTCATTGCTATCACCACGTTTTGTATGATTAAATTTTACAACTGTCTTTATTTTAAGGATATTTGCTTGTAAAAGCAATAGTAAAATATGGCGGAGTATTGTCAATTTTTTTGCGAACTGTTTTCTTTCAATATCAACTTGATGAGGAGTTGGAGAGAGAGGGGGGAATGATGCTCGCCTCTCCTCCCATGCCCCGCGATCTGTAGTTTGGAAAATTTCCGTCGTTGTTACTTCTTGCATTATTTTGTGCTCTCAACTTTTCGGCATAACAAGTGAATTATATACTGTTTTTCTGTCTAATATCAAATTTCTCGAACTGGATAACATTCAATTTGTAATGATATACAGAGACTGCCTAATATATATATCTTACACAAACTAATTTTTCGCCGTATTCTTCCAATAATTTTTTGGTTCATAGTTGATCCGTTAGGAGTTTTTTTACTAGTTTTCATGGATTTTTAAGATCAAGGATATTAACAATCTATCTAAATTTTATATTACATATTTGTCACGAAAAAGTCAATAAAAATTCTTATTCCTAAAATATTTACAATATTTGGTTATAAACACTTTAATTCAACAGTGAAAAACCTAAATCCTTCTGATTGCTTTTTTGGAAAATCGGCTTTCTGCACATCGAGTCCTGCTTTTCTGGCCAAGGGATAAAATCTTGCATATGAATCTTCATCAAAAGCGTAGGCGGCTCCAAGCTCCAACCCTTTTAGAATCTCGCCGAATCTGGTCTTCTTTATTGTCCTTGTTTTTCTCCCTTCTGGATCTATCTCCTTGATATACTCCTTCATAGCTTGTTCCGAGCCAGAAATTACGCAGGCTTTACCAGTGCAAACAACTTCTGTCCGAGAAGCATAGGCAAAAAATCCAATAACTTTGCTGTAATTATCAGACATATCCCACCTTTATGACTCTTATTTAAAATAATTAATAGATTCTGTGAAATCAATTTAAAAATTTCAGGATGGTTTCTTAGTCGTGCGTCCACGCTCAACTGAAAGACAATGACTTAAAATCCAAGCGCCAATAGATCTTCCCATTTCATTTATTTACAGGGGAGAAATCGGACTGTGGTCTCCATCTCTTCCAGAATCTGCGCCAGTGCTGAAACTGTCTCATCGATATTTTTCTCGGTGGAGATATGAGACAGCGAAAGCCGTACCGCGCAGTGGGCTTCCTCTTCGGTCTTGCCCATAGCCAGGAGCACATGTGTGGGCTTAGGAGACCCAGATTTACAGGCGGATCCCGAAGAAAGGGAGATGCCATGTTGGTCCATGGCCACAACCAGCGATTCACCACGGAGTTCCGGAAGGGTCAAATTGAGTGTATTGGGTAGCCGATTTTCCGGATGACCGTTCAATTTGGCTTCTGGAACCAGATTTTTGATGCCCTCCTCTAATTTGTCGCGTAATGATTTCACTTTATCGGAGTCCCGCAGGGCTTGTAGTGCCAACTCCGCGGCTTTACCGAGACCAACAATAGCTGGTACATTTTCCGTCCCTGCTCGCAACCCGTTCTCTTGTTTGCCGCCATGGATGATTGGCTCCAACTCAACTCCCTTTCTCACATACAGAGCACCAATGCCCTTCGGCGCATGGAATTTGTGACCGGAGATACTGAGCAAGTCCACCCCGAGGTCTTCTACATCGACCTTGATCTTACCGACAGCTTGAACGGCATCAGTATGGAATAAAATATCTCTCTCATGTGCGATCGCACACAACTCCTTAATCGGCATGATCGTGCCCACCTCATTATTAGCCATCATAATGGAGACCAGGATAGTGTTGTCCTGAATGGCCTCCCTTAACAGGTCCGGAGGAAGCCAGCCGTATTGGTCTACTTCAAGATATGTGATCTTGTAACCAAGTTTCTCTAGGAACGCGCACGTGCTCAGGATGGCCGGATGCTCGATACGGGTCGTGATAATGTGATTGCCTTTATCACACTGGCCAGACCCCGCAGGATGTTTATCTAATGGGGCAAACGCCACACCTTTAAGGGCTAGATTGTCTGCTTCGGAGCCACCGCCGGTGAAGATGATTCTCCGCGGGCGGGCGTTAATTAATTTAGCCATCTGACGGCGAGCCTGCTCCACGGCTTCCCTGGCATCTCTGCCCACGCCATGGATACTGGAAGGATTGCCATGGACCGTCTCCAGATAGGGTAACATGGCTTCCCGGACCGCATCAGCTACCCGGGTGGTGGCGTTATTGTCTAAATAGATTCTTTTTCTTGTATTTCTCTTGGGGGTCTGGGGAAAGAGCAGGTGCGGACCACACGCCTTCACTTGCTTGCTCACCATACGACGAGTTGTCTCGGTGCCCTGCTTGATTTTCACCACATCACAAAGGAGGGCCTTGTAGACAGGGAAGCCGGATATTTCATCATAGTTGGTGATGTCTGTGAGTTCGTTGACATTCCACTCCTGCCAGGCCTTTGGGCCTATTGGCGTGCCGCCGCCCATGTTGCATTCAACGGCTCCTTGAACGATGTCTTTGGTGACCCGGGCCCTAAAGGGCATACTGCCGCGGGGGGTGCCAACGTTAACCAGATCTCCACTCTTGATCCCTCGCTCCTTGGCATCTTGGAAGTTGATCTCCACAGTAGGTTCTGGATTATCCTTCACCAAGCCTTTGATGCCGTGGTGCTGGGAGCGGAAATCAGTATGAGGTCGGGCGCCGGAATTGAACACCAAAGGGAACTCCCTCGCGAGGTCCAGGCTGGCCAGGGGTCCCTCCTTGGGTTCGGTGTATTTTGGCAGTGGCTCATGGCCGTACTCTTCGAGAATAGTGGACCAGATTTCGAACTTGCCCGTGGGGGTGTCGAAGCCGGGTTTGCCATCTTCTCGCAGGGTGCCTTTCTGCCATTTCTTGTATTCCATTATAGGAGTTGGAATCTTCACCCAGCCGCCAGCCGCTTTTACAGCTTCAAGGGTATATCCGGAGCCTTCTAAAGCAAAGTGGACCATCTCTTCTTCGGTTTGGGGATAGAGGTGACCGTAGCCTAACCGTTCAGCCAGTTCTGCCATAATCAGATAATCATTGCGGGCCTCGCCGACCGGCTCAATCATCTTTTCCCGCAGACGGAAGATGGCTCCATAGACCATGTAGGAGTCAATTTCAAACATAGTAGTGGCCGGCAGTACGATGTCGGCATAAGCAGCATCGGCGGTCAGTTGACGGTCAATACAAACCAGAAAATCCAATTTAGCAAGCGTTTCGCGCCAGATAGGGGTTTGCGGCCAAGAAGTGAGCAGAGAAGCACCGTGAATAATCAACCCCCGGATACGATAAGGGGCGCCTTTGAGCACTGAATCCACAAGCCCGCTGGCATGGGACTCCCCACGATAGTTGCTGTAAATCGGGAACTTTGTGCGCGCCACTGCCAGGTCTAGGTTGGGGTTTTCTTGATTGCAGGAGCGATTGATGGGAAAATGGCTGTTCAGCATGGCAAGCCCAAGGCCGCCTGGCACATCCAGATGTCCAGCCAGAGAAAATAGAGTTAGTACGGCTCGGATAGCTTGAATTCCACTATTGGAATATTCCAAACCGGTGTACATCACGGGGCAGGCCCCCGTGGCGTGGCAGATGCGTCGGGCCAGGTCTCGAATGGTGTCCGCTGGTACTCCGGTGTTGGTTTCCGCTACCTCGGGACGAAAATGCTGGACATAGGTTTTCAACTCTTCAAAACCATGACACCAGTTCTCGGCGAAATCTTCGTCGTAGAGTTCTTCATCGATCATTACTTCAATTATGCTCAGAGCCAGCGCGCCGTCGGTTCCGGGTCTTAGTGGGACCCATTGGGCGTTGGTGCGGATGGCGGTCTCCGTATGGCGCGGGTCGATGACCACGATATCCGCTCCGCGCTTGGCCGCCGCTTCCAGCCGATGCATGTCTAAAGGAGGTGAATCGGTTGCTGGATTGGCGCCCCATACTACGAGCATCTCGGCGTTTTCCATGTCTGTGAACATATTGATAAGCATCCGGCCCATGGTTACATGGGGGGCAATCATGGCAAAGGAGACGTAACAGAGCGCACCCACACCCATGGTATTCGGTGAGCCAAACGGGAACAGGATGTTGGACGCAGAAGATACTGCCACACCTTTGGGTTGATACATATCGCACAAGGACAACTCGAAGGCGCCGCGCCCAGTATAGATAGCTACCGCTTCTGGGCCTGATTCTTCCTTAATTTTGTTCAATTGCTCCACAATGAAATCATAGGCTTCATCCCAAGTAATGCGTTCAAATTCATGGGAACCTTTGGGGCCCACCCGCTTCATTGGATATTTGAGCCGATGTTCAGAGTAGATGATTTCAGGTGCATGTTGACCCCGCTGGCAGATCATCCCCAAAGGATGACTGGTGTCCTGTTTGATATCCACTATTTTATCATCTTCAAGAACTACTTCCACCCAACAGCCAGCCGGACAGATACCACAGAGGCCTTTTTTCCACTTTAGGTCTGATTTATGATAATCTATTTTATTTTGCATTGTGTATCCTTTTTTAAATTAATACCCTGCCGCCTGACCGTCTTTACGAGATTCGGAGGCGCCATAATAAACTTTGTTTTTCCAATCATACATGATAGCTTGATAGCCTCCGTAGCTGCCGACATTATAGCCTACTCGATGCCCCATTTTTACCAATTCGCGGATGGTTTCATAAGGAATCCCAGTTTCCAGATAAACTCGGCCGCCATCGATCATTTTTTCACCCGTGGGCTGCGATGAGCCTTGATGCAAAATACGGGGTGCATCTCCAGCTTCTTGAATATTCATACCAAAATCGACGATATGGATAACTATTTGTGCGTGGGCCTGCGGTTGGGTGGCGCCGCCCATAACGCCAAAACTCATAAATGGTTTGCCCTCTTTCGTGATAAACGCAGGAATGATGGTATGAAAAGGTCGCTTATGAGGTGCGTATGTATTGAACTTCCCTTCTTCTAGGTCAAACAATTCCCCACGATCTTGAAAAATGAATCCTAAACCATCAGGTGAAAGTCCAGAGCCCATGCCGCGGTAATTACTCTGGATGAGAGATACCATGTTTCCTTTATCGTCAGCTACCGTTAAATAAATTGTGTCCCCTGCTAATAGTGCTGGATTACCAGCATCATATCTTTTAGCTGCACGATTGGGATCAATTAAGTTCCGTCTTACAGCGGCATACTCTTTTGAGATGAGTTCTTTGACCGGAATTTTATTAAATTCCGGATCTGCATAAAATTTGGCTCGGTCTTCAAAAACCAGTTTTTTAGCTTCAATAAAATGGTGGATGTACTCTTTACTGCCATACCCCATACCTTTAATATCATATCCTTCTAAAATATTCAGGATTTGTAAAGCGGCAATCCCCTGGCCATTGGGTGGGAGTTCCCAAATATCATAGTCGCGATAGTTAGTGGCGACCGGCTCCACCCAATCGGATTTGTGATCAGCCAGATCTTGATAAGAGAGAAAGCCACCGACTCGTTTCATGAAGGCATCGATTGTTCTGGCGATTTCTCCTTTATAAAAAACATCGCGTCCCCGAATGGCAATTTTTTCCAGGGTATTGGCCAATTTAGGGTTTTTAAATATTTCGCCTTTTTTAGGGGCGCTTCCATTGGGCATAAAGGTTTCCTTAAATCCCGGCCATTTTTCTAATATTGGCACACTACGCCCCCAATAATAGGCAATGAGTTCGGTGAGCGGAAAACCTTCTCGAGCATATTTAATGGTTGGGGCAAGAATGCTTTTCATGGGAAGCTTACCAAATTTATTGTGCAACTCAAACCATCCATCTACGCAGCCAGGTACTGTCACCGGTAGGGGACCATGACCGGGGATACGCTTTAGGCCCAGTTTCTTAAAGTGCTCCAGGGTTAGGGAATAAGGCGAACGACCGCTGGCATTCACTCCGTAAAGTTTTTGAGTTTTCGCATCCCAGATGATGGCAAATAAATCACCCCCGATACCGCATCCAGTGGGTTCTACCAAACCTAATAAAGCATTGGCCGCAATAGCCGCATCCACGGCGCTTCCACCTTGTTTTAAGATATCCAAAGCAACCTGGGTAGCTAAGGGTTGACTAGTGGCGGCCATACCATGTTGTGCGATGACCTCTGAACGTGTTGCAAAGTTTTTTCCTGTGATGCGATCCTGAGCCTGTAAGGGTATTGAGAAAGTAGCAATAAGGATAAGAAAATAAATTGTTTTTTTCATGAGTAGCTCCTTTCAAAATGCGTCGTAAATTTTTTACTGATCTTTAAGTAAGCGGACACCTTTATATAACAAAAACATAGCCCCCATCTGGATGACATGGTATAAATCGTTATGGTTAAAGTGCTTGTGCAGCGTGAATCCACTCTGCTGAATCCCGGCTGCAGCCAATGAAACTAAGACACCTGTTATGATCCAACCCGCGCTCTTTTCATTTTGGCATAAGAACGTATATCCTTGAAGTAAAATGACCCCAAACATCGCCGGCACATAGTCATAAATCACATATCGGAATTCGTTGTGGGTAGTCATCCACAAGGCGTATGCTAATAATTTTAACACGGCCGCAGCAAGGAACCATCGATGAAGTAGACGTGGAACAGAAGCTATGATCGTCCCCGACAGCATAAAAAAACTCGCAAAACCTATTGAATATACTGTCACCTTCCAAATTGCCACTTTTGCAACATTTCCAAGGTATAGGGCAAAACCGTGAGAAGTGCCTCCAACTACGGCAGCTACGGCTGTTGCGATGAAAGCTGCGGTCCACAACCAGACGGAGATTTGGATTTGGCGACGAACAACGTGAAATAGCAAGATCGCAAAATAAAACGTGACCAGTGCGAGGACGTAGTCAGTCAGCATGGTTACTGGTTCAGTTATTTGCATTTCTAGTCTTACAACCTCAAAAGCTCTTTTACATACTTAGGCGCTGGAGAGCCAAAGGAGAGCATCTTATCATGCATGGCTTTCATATCGATGACTTTTTTCATTTTGGCTTCAAAGGCATTGCGCAGGTCGTTGATTTCGGTGTTGCCAATGTAGTAAGTTGAAAGCTGAGTAGAGGTCAAACAAGCTCGACGCCACTTTCCAGCCGCTTCACCTTCTTCCTGAAAGCCTTGGTTCATCATGAGGTTCATGGCTTCTTTTTCAGTCATTCCTTCGGTATGGATCTTCTGATCAATGATAGCATTAATAATCAACCGCAGCCGCATTTTTAACTGCTGCATCTTGACTTCTGGGCCCCCATAACCTTTCTCAACCATGAGTTGTTCCGCATAGGTTGCCCAACCTTCTACAAAGGTGCCACTGCTGAAAATGGCTCTTACCTTAGTGGGCGCTTTGAACTTATTAGCATGAGCGAGCTGCAAGTAATGTCCAGGCATCGCCTCGTGCACGGTAAGATTTTCGAGCATATAATTATTATATTCGCGGAAAAATGATTCCACCCGCTTCTCTGACCAGTCCTGCGGAGTAGGAGAGATGGAGTAGAAAGTTTTTCTTTTCTCTTCCAAGGGACCTGGCGGATCGCAATAGGCCACAGCTACTCCCCGCTGGAATTCGGGCATCACAATGATCTTAATCGGTTCCTCTGGTACGGTCATCAAATTATGCGAACGGACGAAATCAGAGCATGATTGTAGGGATTCCTTGGCCAATTCGACAATGGTTTCGTTTGTGGGATGAGCTTCTGCGAGTTTATCTAACACAGTTTTAATGACCAGTTTCTTGTCGTCTAATTTCTTAGTGTCTGTAATCTCCGGTAAGTATTTTTTGAACAACGGCAGGGCGGTTTCATACATTGCATTTTGAGTCTTTTTTAGATCAGCTTCCGCCCTTTGGAGTATTTCTTCCTTAGAGAGACCCGATTCAAGGATGTAACGGAGTTTTCTTCTGAACTTTTTGTCGCCGATTCGAAATTCACCTGTAGACTTTGGCAAGAGTTCTTGTTGCAACCACTTGCCATACTCTTTCAAGGCTGCAACTGCTTGAGATTGAGCAGGCGCGAACTCTGCTTTGAGCTCTGGCACCTGGTCGAGAAACTTTTTTAAATCATCCCGAACCAGCTTGATATTTCCTTTATTTTGCAAAATAGCTGTTTCGATGTGAATTTTAGGGGGATTTATCAAATTCTTTTTGGCATGTTCAAGAACCGAGGGGACGGCCTTTAACCTCTCCTTGACGTTAAGTAACCGTTCTTTCAGTGGTGCAAATTCTCGCGCAATAAGCCCATAAATGGCCCCACCAATATTATATTCCAGAGGGTTCCATTCGTATTCCTTGAGGATGTCGAGTTCGAAGATCATCAATTCAAGGTTAGTACGTAAAATTTTGTAGTCAATTTTATTTACCAAACTGAGGCGGTTTTCCTGGATGGAAGAAAGAGAATCGAGGTAAGTCTTATGGAAATTTATTTCTCGCTCGACGCTCTCAAGGCTGTAGTCGTTTAGGCGATGGTCATATCGATGATTACCAAGATAGGTTGCCCATTCGGGGTTCATTTCGAGGAATTTTTCGATATAATTATTCGCCAGTGCTTCGAATTTGCCGTCTTCAGTCTTTTGAATTGAACATGATAAAAGAAAGACCAGAAACATCAGGGAAAGATAAACAACTAAGATTTTCATGATTTTTCCTTTCTGTTTAATTATTAAACAATTTAAATCACAAATTTCACAGAATTGCACAGATTAAAAATCTGCGAAAATCGGTGCTATCATTGGGTACTGAATACTTTCAAACTGTTTAGGATATTATTACATTAAGTACGCATTATTGGGATTATTATAAGTTTAATAAATTTCTGGTAAAATATCAAGGATTTGACATAATTTAATTCTTAAGTCTATTCAATGCAATTTGCACCAATCTTACTCACCATCCAATTAACCGCTGAACCATTTATTTCAATATTCAAAATTAAGAAATTTTATTTAATTAGTGTTTAGGGCGATGAAATTCAAATATTGATTGTGATTCAATTGCTGGAGATTTTTAGATAGCTATTTTTTGGGTCTTGCTGAACCAAAAACCCACGGTTCACAATAGGAAGGGATAAAAACTGTATGAAATGTTACATCGGTAAAATACTTTGATAGAAGTTCCTGAATAAGCTTAAAAGTATCAGTGTCAAATTCAGAACAGCACTGTATACTAACCATTCCATCTTCTCTTAGATTTTTTTGAATTTTTGAATATATTTCGCTTAAAAACTGTCGTTTTTCCTTTATCGTAAGCAATTCAGCATCCGATGTCAAATCATAAATTATAGCATCAAAACTGCCATCGGAGTCCAAGAAATTATTGGCATCATCAATGACAATAGTTACTTGGGGATCGTAGAATGCATTGCCGCAGAGTTTTTCGAAATATCTTTTTGACACCGCAATAACCTCTTCATCGATTTCAACAAGGGTAACTTTGCCTATTTTATGTTTAAGAAGCTCGTTTAAAACGCCGCCATCGCCACCGCCGAGAATAGCTACATTGTCAATTTTATTACCGTTTATAAGGGGGGAGATCATAGCCTTGTTAAAAATATCTACATCTTTTTCGGCAATTTGTAATTCCCCATCTAAGAACAGCATTCTTCCGAAAGTAATATTTTCAATAACGACGATCTTTTGATATTTGGATTTATGGTCCACAAGCTTTTTGTTGTAAAAATATCTAACTTCAAATCCATAACGGGAATGTGATGTAATAGAATTACTTTCATTTATTTCTAACTTATCCCCCCTGGAAATCTCCATAAATTTTACCGATTTTGGGTGTAGATTGTTTTGCAGAAACTCTAGTAGCCTAAATAATGCATAAGAATCGGTGGAGCAATGAAATATGTCAATAGAGGCATGATGTGCTTCTGGATACGTGTGAATGGCAATATGTGATTCATTAATAATTGCAATAACTGTAATACCGATAGGATCAAATTTGTGACTTGTGACATTAATTTGATGCAAATTAGATTTTTCTATGCCATCCATGAGCACTTGTTTTAATATTCGTTCATGATTTAATACATCTGTTGAACAACCATAAAATTCAGCGATTAATTGGATCCCGGAATTTTTCATTTTTAAATCCTTAACTTTTGTGGCTATTTCACCCCTTTTCAATTAATGTGATAAATTTTGTTATTAATTATTCAAAGTGCGGCGTTAAATATACAATTTTTTAACTTTTAACACAAGAAAAAAAGACGCTATTTACTATTTTGTAAAACTTCAGTTACGGGCAGACACTGATTGTTCTGGATATTCATCCTGAACCTGAAATAATAGAGGACATTAGCTTTACGCTTTATTAAATGATTTCTAAAAAGCGATCATTTCCACCAGGGAAATAAAATTCTGATAAAGCTATATTTTGTGACAGATTTGAGCGAGTATTGGCATCCGCTAATAATTGCATTGG
>JBHIAC010000054.1:0-18387 GCA_046758365.1 bacterium | reverse complement strand
TTCTTGCCGGGCTATTCGCCGTCATCTTATTTATTGCTTTTAGAACGTATTTTAACAAAGCAAAAATACATCTACTTAAATTAGATTTGTATACCCGTCTCGGTTTACTCATCGTTGGTGCCTTTGGTGCGTATAGTTTAGGCGCTAACAATATTGCCAATGTCATGGGCGTATTTGTTTCAGTATCGCCATTTAAGAATCTAAACATTTTGGGACTATTCAACCTCACCAGTACCCAACAATTATTTTTTCTAGGTGGACTTGCCATAGCTGTAGGGGTTTATACTTATTCAGGAAAAGTTATGGAAACCGTTGGCAGGAGTTTATTCAAACTTTCACCAGAGGCAGCGTTTGTAGTCGTTCTTTCAAACGCCCTGGTGCTTTTTATTTTTTCATCGCAAAGATTGGAGAGCTGGCTTATGTCTCATGGATTTCCTACCATTCCTCTTGTACCGGTTTCCAGTACTCAAGCAGTCATAGGCGCGATTATTGGAATTGGCATATTGAAAGGTGCGAAAAGCATTAACTATGGACTGCTTGGAGAAATTGCGGCTGGCTGGGTCATTACACCAATCGTCGCGGGAATTATTACGTTTATTGCGCTTTTCTTTTTGCAAAATGTGTTTAATCAGGAAGTAATTGGACAAATGGCATTTAATTACTCAGTGCCTTCTAAAATACAACTCGTAAAAAATATTTGCTCTTTGGAGGCAAACAAGTTATTATTTTATTGAAAATGAAAATATTGTAACCAAAATTGAGCGATTTTACCTTGAATTGTTTCCTATCAGGTATAAGTAATTTTTGAAATAGAGATTTAATGAAATAGTATCGCTATAATGCCGGTGTGACACGTTTAGGTGCCATTCATCCAGGCTTTTCCATCCGTTGGCTTTAGTTGGAATTCCTGGCTATTGCTTTAATTGAATTGCGGCTTCGCTGCGCAAGAGGGGTAGCCGAAAAGTCGATATTTAGAAAATAATCGAACTTAAAAACAATGACTTACATGCTGCAAATTTCAAATATTTGGGGGGTTCGTCCACCCCTCTAGGAATGAAAGATTAGATAAAACATCAAAAAATTCACAGCAAAGTGATGATCTCTAAAATCTTATCACCAATTTCTGTTGTACTCAAAAAACGATGGCCATTAGAAACCAGGTCTGCACTTCTGTATCCCAATTCGAGAAATTGTTCCAATGCTTTTTCTATGATTTGCGCCGCTTCTTCCATTTTAAATGAATATCGAAACATGAAAGCCGCAGAGCCGATGGCTGCAAGTGGATTAGCAATTTTCTTCCCAGAAATGTCAGGAGCAGACCCATGCACAGGTTCATAAAGACCTACTTTTGATCCCAGGCTGGCCGAAGGCAGCATTCCCAAAGAGCCAGTTAACATAGAAGCCTCGTCACTTAATATATCACCAAACATATTTTCTGTTAAAATAACATCAAATTGTTTTGGATTTCGAATCAACTGCATCGCACAATTATCTACAAGGAGGTGCTCAAGTGTCACATTAGAGTATCCTTTAGCAACACAATTTACAGTTTTACGCCATAATTGAGAGGTGGCCAGAATATTCGCTTTATCAACAGATGTAACTTTTTTCTTTCGTCGTCGGGCAGCTTTGAAAGCAACTTTAGCTATGCGTTCAATTTCGGAAGTTCGATATTCCATGGTATCTACAGCGTGTTCCTCAACCCCAATGGTTTCAGTAAAACTGGGTTGACCAAAGTAAAGGCCTCCGGTCAATTCACGCACCACCAGAATATCGGTATTCCTTATGACTTCCGATTTTAATGTGGACGCATCAAGAAGTGCATTGAATACTCTTATCGATCTTAAATTTGTAAATAGGCCTAATTCTTTACGTAGTTTTAAAAGTGCAACTTCAGGACGGAGGTCCTTGGGTAAATCATCCCATTTTGGTCCACCAATAGCGCCTAAAAAGATCGCATCAGTCTGTTGGCAAGCCGCTAAAACTTCATCTGTAATTGGAATTCCATAGACATCTAAACTCGCACCGCCAACTAAAAACTCTTGCATCTCCAAGGTCAAGCCACATCTTTTGGCAACTAACTCTATCACCTTCACGGCTTCTTTGGTGACTTCTACGCCAATTCCATCGCCTGGTAAAACTACAATTCTTTTAATCATTGAATCATCCCATGTTTGCGTGCAAAATCAAAGATACCTCCAGCATTTACGATTTCCGCAACCTCACCCAGCGGTTTTAGGAGAAACTTTTGTCCTGTCGTCAAATTCCGTAATTCATTCAACGCCGGGTCAATTTCCAAATAATCATAGGTAGAAATTTTCCTGGAAAGATCGTCTACGCTTTCAAAGGGAACTAAGAACCCGCCATCCACAGCATTTCGATAAAAAATCCGGGCATAGGAAGGCGACACGACAGCCTTTACCCCGGCTATTTGCAGCGCTGCTGGCGCATGTTCTCTGGAAGAACCGCAACCAAAATTTTTTCCTGAAACTACAATATTGAATTGGGAATGAAAGGTTTCTCGTTCTGTAAATGGAATCCAGCCATCCGGTAGGCCGGATTGCTCATCCGGGACCCCTGAAAGCGCAAATCTACCATAATATATTATTTCTTCAGGGTCATCAAGACTGTAAACCAGGTGCTGGGCAGGAATGATCTGATCCGTATCAATATTATCCCCCAGAACAAACGCTTTTCCTTTAATCTTTTCATGCATAGTTTTTAACTATTCTTTATAATTAAATGGTTCAAATTCCGATAATTTCCAGGTAAACGCGCAAATTATAGTAGCTTTCAGCCCTCATTCCTCGTACCTACTGCCTACTGCTTACTGCTTCCTACCTACCGCCAACTGCCTATTTTTAAAGAAAGTCCCTTGGATCGGTAATTTTCCCAGTCACTGCTGAGGCCGCAACTGTGTACGGAGACGCTAAATATACTTGAGCTTGTTTCGATCCCATCCGTCCAGGAAAATTGCGATTGGTTGTGGAAATACAAACTTCACCACTATTAAGCCGACCAAATGTATCTTTTGGACCACCTAAGCAGGCTGCACACGAGGCTTGCCCTATTTGCGCACCGGCATTTTTAAAAATTTCTAAAAGAGTTTGGCCTTCTACTGTTAACGTTTTTAGACTCTCAGCGATTTCTGAAGTGGCGGGAACCACGCATGTTTCAATTTTTAAGGTCTGGTCTTTGATAATTTTCGCAGCTGCAATAAAATCTGTGATTTTACCGCCTGTGCAAGAACCAATATATGCGCGATTCAAAGGCGTATTGCTCATCTCTAAAACAGTAGCTTTATTATCAGGGGTATGTGGTTTGGCAAGCATCGGTTCTAATTCTTTGGATTTGTAAATATGAACACTGTGATATTTAGCCTCCGGATCATTAAAAACCGGCTCAAAGGGGTGGTCGGTTCGGGAACGCACGTATTCATACGTGATCTCATCCGGCTCAATTATACCATTCTTGCCCCCGGCTTCGATGACCATATTTGCCAGGGTCATACGCCCCTCCATATCCAGAACCTGAACGCTATCACCTGCAAACTCCACAGCGCGATAGCTGGCGCCATCTGCGCCGATATCGCCAATAATCTTTAAGATCATATCCTTGGCCAAGACATAAAGAGGAAGCTCCCCTTCAAATATGAATTTCATGGTCTCCGGCACTTTTACCCAGAGTTTGCCCGTCCCCAAAATGAATGCTGCATCCGTATTGCCAACACCCGTGGCAAATTCACCAAAAGCCCCTGCTGTACAAGTATGCGAATCCGTGCCAAAAAGCACTTCACCAGGACGAGTAAAGCCTTCCTGCGGCAGTGCTACGTGGCAGACCCCTTTGTACCTGTCTGTACCTACGTCGTAAAAATACGGCAAATCTTGTTCTTTTGCAAATTTGCGTAAAATTTCCACATTTCGACTTGCATATTTGTCTGCTGTGAAAATATAGTGATCCGGGATGATGACCACTTTTTCTTTGTCCCAGACCCGGGCATCTTCACCGAATTGTTTTTTAAATATGGCAAAAGTTGGCGGTCCGCAGACATCATGAGTCATCAAAATATCCACATCAACCCATACGTTGTCTCCCGGCGCAACACTGGCTTTTCCCGCATGCTTGGCTAAAATTTTTTCTGTAATGGTCATAAGTTATGTCTCATTTAAATATTCCCGCATTTTTTCTTTAGTGCATTCATCCCCAATGTCTGTAACTCCATTCCTGGCAATCTGGATTAAGTCTTCGTCAAGGATAACTTTTTTCATATCTGCAAGCGTGATAAATTCTTTATAGACTTTGTTCAATTCGTTTTTATTAAAATTAAATCCCAATTCTTTGAGACGATTATTTAACGCATTACGGCCAGAGTGTTTTCCTAAGACTAATTTATTTCCTGGAACTCCAACTGATTCCGGTGTCATAATTTCATAGGTCAACGGGTTTTTCAAAACTCCATCCTGGTGGATGCCGGCTTCATGCGCAAATGCATTTTTACCGACAACAGCTTTATTGGGTTGCACTCCTACACCTGTGATGTTTGCCAATAATTGACTGGTTCGATATAACTCCGCTGTTACAACACTTGTATCACAATCGAATGCCGTTGGTCTGGTTTTTAATGTCATGACAATTTCTTCTAATGCAGCATTGCCAGCCCGTTCACCGATACCATTGATGGTACATTCCACCTGCCGAGCGCCATGATGCACTGCTTCTAGCGAACTAGAAACACTATGGCCCAGGTCATCATGACAATGCACGCTCAAAACAACTTGATCAATTCCGCTGACATTTTTTCTAATTCTGTTAATAAGATCGCCAAATTCCCAGGGCAGGCAAAACCCAACCGTGTCTGGAACATTGATCACGGTCGCCCCCGCTTTAATTACAGCCGAAAAAATTTCAAAAAGAAACTCTGGATCACTACGGGTGGCATCCTCGGCAGAGAATTCCACATCATTGCAAAAGCCTTTTGAATAATTTACAGCCCAGAAGGCATCTCTTAGTGCTTCGGCCTTAGCTTTCCTAAGTTTGTGTTTCAAATGAATGTCTGAGGTTGCAATAAAAGTATGGATGCGGGGATGTCTTGAATACTTTAAAGCCTCCCAGGCCCGGTCGATATCCTCTTTAATGGTTCGACAAAGTCCGGCCACAATACAATTCCGAATCCTTTTGGAAATTTCACGAACAGCCAGAAAATCTCCATCTGAAGCAATTGGAAACCCCGCTTCAATCACGTCTACATTAAGCCGTTCTAATTGTTCGGCCATGCGGATTTTCTCTTCCAGATTCATATTAAAACCTGGTGCTTGCTCACCATCTCGCAAAGTGGTATCAAAAATAATAATATTGTCATCCATTTTAAACCCTCCTATTCCAATCATGGATTTAACTAACCACTAATTGTTCAGACTGCTCATCAATTAATGACTTGTCGGTTATCTTTTTATGGCTTTGTAAAAGAAAATAAAAAACCATCCATTTATGGTGCTTTGGACATGACCACAACTATTCTCTACTGCCGCTAATGTATCTGTAACCGCTACTTCGGAATCGTTATGTGGGTAGATTCCTTTTGAATCCATGCCATCATTTCCCGTAGATTTTTTCCAACTTCTTCCAGTTGCAAGTCTTTATGTTGTTTGCGGAGGGCATTCAAAACCGGCCGTCCAGCTTTGTTCTCCAAAATCCACTCTCTAGCAAAAGACCCGTCCTGAACCGCTTGAAGAATCTCTTTCATGTGTTTCCTGGTGTCTTCGGTAATGACTTTTGGACCGCGGCTCATACCGCCATATTCAGCAGTATCGCTCACTGAATAATACATCTCTGCAATGCCGCCTTCGTAAAACAAATCGACAATAAGTTTCATTTCGTGTAAACATTCGAAATATGCGATTTCAGGTTGATACCCGGCACTCACTAGGGTTTCAAATCCGGCTTTGATAAGTTCGGTTATTCCTCCACATAGTACCGCTTGTTCACCGAAAAGATCAGTCTCGGTTTCTTCTTTAAAGGTGGTTTCGATCACGCCAGCGCGGGTCCCGCCAATCGCTTTGGCATAAGCCAAAGCGATTGCTTTCGCGTTTTGGCTTGCATCTTGGTAAACCGCTATAAGACACGGAACGCCACCACCGGATGTAAACACACGTCTCACTAAATGTCCCGGTCCTTTTGGGGCTATCATAAAGACATCCACCTCTTTTGGAGAGATAATCTGATTAAAATGAATGTTAAAACCGTGAGCAAACGCCAGCGCTTCACCTGGTTTTAGGTTTGGTCGAATATCTTTCTCGTAAGCTTCAACTTGATTTTGGTCAGGGAGCAAGACCATCACAACATCACCAAGCCTGGCAGCCTCGGCCGTTTCAACCACCCGAAGCCCCACGGCTTCCGCTTTTTTCCACGAAGCACTTTCTTTTCTAAGTCCCACAACCACTCGCACACCGCTGTCATTTAAGTTTAAGGCGTGTGCATGACCTTGACTGCCGTAACCAAGCACAGCCACTGTTTTCCCGGCCAGTAAATTTAAATCTGCATCGTTATCATAATAAAGTTTCATGGTCCTTTCCCTCTGTTTAAGTTTATTAAATATTGAATTACGGTTATTTACACAATGCCTCGTGCCCTAACAAATGTGCCTAAGATGAACTATAGACCTCTTTTCAATTCCCACCTCGCGAGGCTACTAAAAAGTGTTGTCGCCTTAGCCTCTGCCTTAAGTCACCCCTTTAAACTCCCGCTTTAATGCCACGCTGCCGGTGCGCGCGACTTCATGCAAGCCAAACGGTCTAAGCATGCCGATGGCCGCATTGACTTTATCCTCCTTACCGGTGACTTCAATCGTGAGCGTGGTAGGACTGATATCGATTATCTTTGCACGAAAGACATTTACCACTTCTATGATTTCTGAGCGTGTTTCTGGGGTTGATGCAACCTTGACCAGCGCCAATTCTCTTTCAACAAACGGCTCATACGTCATATCCATGACTTTCTTGACATCAACGATTTTGTCAAGTTGCTTGTTAATCTGGTCTATAATTTGTTCATCGCCTTCGGTTGTAATGGTCATGCGCGCGAGCCCTGGTTCTGCAGATTCTCCAAAGCTGACGGTATCAACATTAAATCCACGCCCACTAAATAATCCGATAATTCTTGAAAGTGCGTTAAAGTTATTTCGGAATTTAACAGAAATCGTATGTTTCATTTAAAGCTCCTTCAATCTTCTGTATCAACCATTTCTGACAAGGAAGCACCAGCAGGCACCATGGGAAATACATTTTCCTCACCAGCAACGATAAAATCCATCACGACTGGTTTGTCTTTGACTTTCATCCCTTCTTCTAAAATTGGCACGACTTCCTGTGGTTTATGTGCGCGCAAACCGACTGCGCCATAACTATCCGCCAGTTTTACAAAATCTGGATTGCCTCCTCTTAGATCGGAAAAAGAATATCGGCCTCCGTAAAACAGTTCCTGCCACTGGCGCACCATGCCTAAATAACCATTGTTTATGATGGCAATCTTTACCGGCACTTTATGCTCTACAGCAGTAGCCAGTTCAAAGGAAGTCATTTGAAACCCGCCGTCGCCGGTGATGCAAAATACAGTGCGGTCTGGACAACCCATGGCCGCGCCCACCGCCGCCGGGAATCCATAACCCATGGTTCCCAATCCACCTGAGGTCAGCAAGGACCTCGGTTTATTAAATTTATAATACTGCGCTGCCCACATTTGATGCTGCCCTACATCCGTAACAATGATGGCATCCCCTTTAGTCACTTCGGATATTTTCTCCATTATAAATTGCGGCATGATGACATCAGATCTCTGCCGGTACCTGAGAGGATGCTCCTTATGCCATTGTTTAATGGTTTCCCACCAATTATCTATTTTAATTTTCTGCACTAATTTTATGAGCTCGGGCAGGATAGTCTTAACATTTCCCACGATGGGGACATCCACCATTACGTTTTTATTAATACATGAAGGATCGATTTCGATATGAATCTTTTTTGATTTTTGGGAAAAACCGTCGAGTCTTCCGGTCACTCGGTCATCAAACCGCGCACCTACTGCAATCAAAACATCACACTCACTAATGGCCATATTTGCGTACCAGGTGCCGTGCATTCCTAACATGCCGAGAGACTGCGGATTTGTTTCTGGAAAGGCGCCCAGTCCCAGTAAAGTGGTCGTAACAGGAATGCCAGTCTTAAGTGCTAATTCCGTCAACTCCTGCGCTGCATTACCTGTGATCACACCGCCGCCTGCATAAATAAGAGGCCGCCTGGCCCTATTAATTAGCTCAGCTGCCTCAGCGATTTTGCTCAAGTGGTCATGAGTTGATGGGATCTCCTCCTTAATTTTGATTGAAGACTGAAATTTATAGCTTTCTTTTGCAAAGAGCATATCCTTAGGCAAATCCACTAACACCGGCCCTGGCCTGCCTATTTTGGCAATGTAAAAAGCTTCATGTACAACGTCCTCAAGGTCGTTTACGTCCTTAACCAAGTAACTATGTTTCGTGATGGGCCGTGTGATCCCGACAATGTCTGCCTCCTGGAAAGCATCGTTACCAATCAAAGCCGCAGGAACTTGTCCAGTAAAAATCACCAGCGGAATGGAATCCATATATGCTGTGGCAATGCCTGTCACTGTATTTGTTGCGCCAGGCCCTGAGGTAACCAGCACGACACCAGGCAGACCTGTGGCTCGGGCATAGCCGTCTGCTGCATGCGTGCCGCCTTGTTCGTGACGGATTAGTACATGTTTGAATCTTGTTCGGTTTTTAAATATTTCATCGTAAAGCCCTAGAACAACTCCACCAGGGTAGCCAAACACAATATCCACACCCTCCTCAATTAAAGCGTGAATTAAGATTTCGCATCCGTTCATGGCCTTCGACTCAGCGTTTAGACTGATATTTTTTTCAAGAATGGCCCCCTCAACTAGAGTATCCTTTTGCGATACAACACTCAGAGCTTCCATAAGTTTTACCCTCTTTTTGATTTAGTAAATTAATTGTAATTCAGATTTCAACTATACATTTCCATTCAGGGACAATATGGCCCCGGTATTGGCTGAAGCCACCATAGAAGAATATCTGCCCAACCAGCCACTTGTAACCCTGGGTTTTGGCCGCTTCCAACTGTTTTTTCTCTCACTTAATTCATCATCAGAGATTTCAACATCCAGTCTTCTGTTGGGAATGTCGATGCAAATCATGTCGTCCTCACGCAGTAAAGCGATTGTGCCACCGGCAGCGGCTTCAGGCGAAACATGGCCAATGCAGGCACCGCGCGTCCCTCCTGAAAATCGGCCATCGGTGATTAAAGCCACCCTATCTCCTAATCCCATACCCATAATATTGGCTGTCGGCGCCAGCATCTCCTGCATGCCTGGCCCGCCTTTTGGACCCTCGTATCGGATAACTACAACATCGCCAGCCTTCACTTCTCCGCCTAAAATGCCTTTGCTTGCCGCTTCTTGGGATTCAAAAATCACCGCACGGCCGCGGTGCTTTAGCATGTCAGGTGCAACCGCGGCGGTTTTCACCACGGCCCCATCTAGTGCTAAATTGCCAAAAAGAATGGCTAAACCACCTTTATTGCTATGGGAATTTTCGACTGAACGGATAACTTCATCGTCTTTGATTCCCGCGTTTTCAATATTTTTACCTAAAGAGCTTAAAGTAACCGTCACCTGATTTAAATCCAAGACTCCCTCCTTGCGGGTGAGCTCCTTTAAGATGGCACTAATGCCACCTGCCCGGTCAACATCCTCCATGTGCCATTGAGAAGCTGGGGAGACTTGGCACAGATGAGGCACTCGATCCGAGATCTGGTTAATTCGCTCAAGAGGATAATCTAAACCAGCCTCTTTTGCAATCGCCAGAGTGTGCAGAACCGTATTTGTCGAACCACCCATCGCCATATCCAAGGCAAACGCATTGTCAATCGCGGCTTTTGTGACGATGTCCCTCGGTTTTAGATCTGCTTTGATTAACTCGATGATCTGATGGCCAGCCTGCCGGAGTAATTCACGACGTTTTTCAGAAATGGCAAGATAGGTGCCATTTCCAGGCAGAGCCATTCCCAGAGCTTCCATGAGACAATTCATTGAATTGGCCGTAAACATCCCCGAACAAGACCCGTAGGTGGGACAGCTAAAGTCTTCCAATTCTTTTAGCTCAGCGTCATCAATTTTGCCTGTTTTGTAGGCGCCAACCCCTTCAAAAACAGAAATCAAATCTACGGTTTTCCCAGAAGGGGTTTTACCAGCAGCCATGGGCCCGCCACTTACAAAAATAGTCGGAATGTTGATTCGCATGACCCCCATCAACATTCCTGGTACAATTTTATCGCAATTGGGAATGCAAATCAGCCCATCCAAATGATGGGCCATAGCCACGGTTTCTACGGCATCAGCAATGAGTTCACGACTCGGCAGCGAATATTTCATTCCGAAATGTCCCATGGCAATGCCGTCGTCTACCCCGATGGTGTTGAATTCAAAAGGTACTCCACCCGCTTCACGTACCGCGTCTTTAGCCAGCTTACCTAATTCTTGTAAATGTACATGCCCGGGAATAATTTCAATAAAGGAATTGCAAATACCAATGAACGGTTTGGCAAAATCTTCGTCCTTCACTCCACAAGCTTTTAATAAACATCGGTGGGGTGCTCTCTCGAATCCTTTTTTAATGGTATCACTTCGCATATTTGACCTCTTTTAGTTTGGCTATTTAATCCACTCCGAAGCCTTAAGGGGGTGAGAAGAAATAAATTAGCAATTTGCATCTGAATGAGATCACAAAAAACAAATAGTTAATAGATTAAGTAACGGTATTTTATTTTTTCTCACCCCCTAAGAGTGCACTTATCTTAAGAAGTCAAACCTACTTTTATTTGTAATCGAGATTGTTAGTTTGGAAAACTTTTCAAGGACTTATGATTGTAGGAATGACTTCTAAACTCGATTTTAGTTTATGATCATTCCTAAAATAAAAGGAAGGAGAATAATTAAAAATAATATAATCAAATCGACAATTCGTATATTCCTTTGCAGATAAAAACCAGATGAAATTGTAAATGGATTAATTCTCATTTTTAATTATTCAAAATATTGGCCGCAAATTTAAAAAACAAATTCACAAATGTCAAGGGAAAAATTAACTTTTTTGTAAAATCTCAGTTATGGTTAGGGAATTGCTCCTGCATGCTTCGAATTCGATCGATTATTCTATCATTCCTAGTGCGGCGAATCCGCAATTCAATTAACGCAATAGCCAAGAATTCCAACTAAAGCCAACGGATGGAAAAGCTTTGTGGTTATAAATTATTCAGGTTTGCAATTAAACGGGTAGCAGACGCTATTTTTACAACTTCAAAAGTTCACAGCAGCTATTCCAAGCCAACGACAACTTTTTCTTTATTTGTACTCAGAAGCCGCTGAATTCCAAATGCCATGACGCCCAATCCTAGAATTACAAAAATAATGTGAAAATATTTACCTACCGCTGGTAGAGTAATAAATACGTAAATGACAAACACACCCAAAATCATTTCCCAATAAGGAGAGGATTTACCATCCCCTAAGGAGTTTAAAATCAAACGTCCCAAGAATGATCCAGCAAATATTCTGCTAATATAAAGAGCCATCAAATAAAAGACTAGAAAAAGAGCCCCTAAAGGAATGGTGAAAATAAGTAAAATAGAAATCAAAATAGCGATAGGCCCGAGGACTAAAAATCCAATACCCAAAAAGGTGCCGGCTAGAGGATGTTTTTGCATCATGTCTGAAATGCCCTGCAGTCCATCTTGAGTAAGAAAAACAATCACTATTCCTACAACAATAGCAGCTAAAAGAGACCAAAAATAAAAGATAAGTTTAAAAGTAGTAAAATGTTCTTTTAGAGTATCTATTTCAAGTTTTTCATAATTTATTGCTCCAACTACAATGTCTGTGGGTTCTCTTTCCAATGGCATCTCCATTTTATAAGTAAGCATACCTCCTATCGAGGCTGTTGGAGCGATTTCTAAATACGGCATCCAAAAGCCAATTAATCTGCAAAAATCACAAAAATAGCTTGACTTCTTTTCTAAAAATTATTACTATCTCACTAAATAAATATTGGGCTATTAATCACTGATATGCTCCTCGTACAGCTCCTTGTGCTCTGGATCCAGTTCTTTTAATTTTTTGAACACCTCGCTCTTTTCACTATCATCTTTAAAAATTTCTAATAAATCTAAATAATGGGCATTTAAAAACTGTTTTGGTTCTTCTAAATTCGACTGTTTTTTCATGACAGTTTCAATCATATTCAAAGCGGTTTTTAGATGTTTGCGGGCCTCTGCAATGTTTTCTTTTCTGATGTAAAGAGCGTAAAAATAGAAATCTTTCATTTTTCGAAAAGTGAGAAAGGGCTCTTCAAACACCCTTTGAATTAATTCTTCGCGTTCAGTCCAGCCAATAATAAATTCGGTTCGGACAAATTTACCAAGAGCAGCGATGTTCAGAGCCCTTTTGTAATAAATGTCTCCCCCTAAAAAACTTTCTTTATCCAATTCATTGCCCAAAATTATATTAATGTAGAAGTCAATAACACCAGTTAATGGCTCAATAGTTTGTTCATTATAAACTAAAGGATCACCAGGTTGATAAGGAAATCGTACTCGTTTGTCAAAGTATTGAACATCTGAACTCGAAATAAGAAATTCGCATTTATAGCGATCCTCAATATTTGAAGGGATATCGGTTAAAAACATTTGAAGGGAAATCTCAATTGGAAGAACATCAGCTTCTTCAAGCCAATCAACGTTTTCAATATAATTTTTTACGTTGGTATGAAAATCTTTCAATTTCTGCTGTTTGTCCAGAGGAAGCTTATCAATGATTACATTCACATTGGCCTTAATCTGACCGGCAATCAAAGAGGGAGAATATAACAGAAAGGCTGTGAGAAAAGCAGTTAACTCTATAAATATTAAAAAATAAGATAAAATCTTTCTTAGTAAATCAGGAAGTTTATTGTGAATCACGTTTCATCCCTCCCGAACAGTTATTTATCAGTTAATCCTACTGAAATTATATTATTAAAAAAATATAGGGAATTAAAATAGTGATTGTCAAGAGAATAATTAGTAAGCGCCTAAAGCTAAGCATTAAAAGTCTTTCGATTTGTCTATTAATTACTTTTGGCGTTAATTTAATCTTAAACCACAAAATTTTAGCAGGTTTGGAGGAGATGCCAGTTGGCGCCAGAGCACTAGCCATGGGGGCATCCTATGTAGCATTAGCCAACACATCTGATGCGTTGTTTTTAAATCCAGGTGGATTAAGCCAAATCTCAGGAACTGAAATTTCACTTTTTTATCAAAAGCCATTTGGCTTAGAGGATCTCAACTTTGGTTCAGCAGCGGTTAGTTTACCCATTTGGAGTCACCGCATTAGTTTTGGAATTTCAACTTTTGGAAATAGTATCCTTCGCGAACAGATGTTTGTCCTGGCCTACAGTCATACATATCAACAAAAAATTTTTTACGGTGTAAGTTTAAGATATCAAACCATTCGGATTGATGGGTATGGCTTCACAGGCACCCTGGGATTAGACCTTGGCCTTGTGGTACCGATTACCTCTCGACTAAAATGGGGGGTTCTTACTCGAAATATTAATAGACCCAGCATCAGCCAGTCCAAGGAAAATTTAACGCAAAGTTTTACGACTGGTATCTCAGTTCAACCAAGTTCAAAGCTCATTCTAAATTTCGAAATCTTCAAAGATGTTCGGTTTCCTCAAGAAGTAAGATTTGGCGCAGAATTTAAACCATTAGATAATTTAGCTTTGCGAACAGGCACTGCAGACAATCCCAGTCGGTTCTCGGCAGGGTTTGGCGTACGTGTGAAAGCTTTCTATGTAGATTATGCATTTTTTACACACAACGAGTTAGGACTGACTCACCAGATTTCAATTTCTATTCATTTGGGTGAAAAACAGAAAAAATAATCATTAAAGGAAAACCCAATTGTTAAAAAAATGGCTAAGGAGCCAAAACCACAAAATGAAAAGCCAGAGACAATTTTACAAAAGCCTTCTAATACCACTTCGAAAAAAATAGAGATCAATTCAGCCAGCGTGGATGAGCTAATAACTCTTCCAGGCATCGGAGCTAAAAAAGTAGAAATAATTAGAGATAAAATAACCTTTGGTTAAAACATAAATAAATAATTCATTCCCGTGAATATCTATTTTCATTTAAATAAAACAATCTTAAAGTTCCCCATTTTGACAATCTTAGTTTTATTTAACCCTTCCTTGCTTTTCTGTCAAGAAACCATTGAAGAAAAACTTTTAGAAGAGCAAGCAGAAAGCTCAGACCAATCGGAACTTTTTGAAATCCTTTCCAACCTTAGGAATAACCCCATCAATATCAATGAAGCCGAAGTAGAACAACTTGAGGTAATTCCGGGATTAACATCAAATTTACGGCAAGAAATAATACGATATCGTAAGCAAAATGGTCCTTTCGCGTCGATTGAGGAGCTGCTTATGGTCCCAGGCATGGATAGAGAAGCTTATAACTCCATTCGAGAATTCGTAATGGTACCAAATCCAAAGCTTCCTTTTTTAAAGACAACTAAGTTAAATTGGAGATCAAGATTATCTGACAGAATCGACAGACCCCAAGGATTTGAAAATGGGACTTATGAAAGTTCATCTCAAAAAATTTACCACAGACTTAAGTTTACGCTTAGAGAGAAAATTCAAGGTGGATTTCTTTTAGAAAAAGACAGCGGTGAAAGTCGATGGGATGACTTAAGACTTTACTACATTTCATTGGATTTAACCAAAAATATTTTCCTATTGATCGGTCACTATCAATTAGAAATTGGCCAAGGGTTAGTTATGTGGGGACCGTATGGATTTTACAAAAGTGCAGATACTGTTTACCCAATAAAAAAAAGAGGGCAAGGGCTCAGAGGTTACCTAACCGTTGATGAAAACGCTGCATTTTGGGGAGGAACCGTTTCTCTGAACTGGGGGCCTTTCCAATTCATCTCCTTTGCCTCCCAATCAAAGTTAGACGCGACCCCCGTTTCAGATGAAGAAGTTTCTGGAATTTATAATACCGGTTTTCACAGAAATGAAAAGGAAAGTGATAAAAAAGACCTTGTAAAAGAATCTATATTAGGTGGAAGAATAAAGTATAAAAATTCAAGAGTTTTTTCTATTGGCGCAACGTTTTATATTTCTTCTTTTGATAAATTGTTTAACAATCCAGATTTAACCAGGAACCGATTTAAATTCCGCGGTAAAGAAAATTATGTATGGGGATTAGACTGGGATTGGTCTATGAAAAATTTTAAATTATTTGGAGAGGCTGCTCAGTCAAAAAGTGGAGGAAAAGCAGTAATCGTAGGCTCGTTACTTAATTTTTCATCCATTCAAATAGCCTTACTATATCGTAATTATCAAAGGAATTTTCACAACTTTCATAGCTTTGGATTTGGTGATAATAACGGAACCACTCAAAATGAGAAAGGATATTATACGGGTATTTTTTATAAAATTACACCTACTACAAAACTCCGTGCTTATTACGACATTTTTACTCATCCTTGGAGAACATTTTTCAAACCTTTACCTGTAGACGGTAAGGAATTTTTCAGCCAAATTGAACAAAAATTTGGTAGACAGATCCAAATTATATTTCGATTTCGAGAAAAATATGAACTTGAAACAGAAACTTTTAAAGATGCTTTTAACAGAAACAAGCAGGAGTTCGTAGAAGAGCGAAAATCACAATGGCGATTACAACTTGATTATCGCGTTTCATCTCGAGTCCATTTGAGAGGTCGCTTTGAATTTGTTAGGTTTATTCAAAATAGATTTCCTCAAAAGGATAATAAAGTCGAAGAGAATGGCATTTTATTATACCAGGAATTAAGAATTCAGCCCAAAAGCAATGTTCGACTTTTTGCTCGGCTCACTTATTTTGACACTGACTCATTTAATTCAAGGATTTTTCAATATGAGAACGATTTAACTGGCTTGGTAACCAATCGCGCCTTATTTGGCAGGGGAAATCGGTGGTATTTTTTAATTAAATATAAACCTCTAAAAAACTGGCAAATATCCCTCAAATATTCTGAAACCTACCGCGATGATGTATCCGTCATCGGCACAGGCCCTGACCAAATCGATGGTAACCTGGACAGAAGGTATGGATTACAGTTAGAAATGAAAATGTAATTGAATAATTTTCTTATTGACTACGTAGTAGTAATTTTCTTATATTTAAATAAAATCACACACACTAATCTTCTATCTGTAAATTATGATAAAAATAATTTCTACAAAGTTAATTGTGAGGTTTCTTATCCTCAAATTTCGCTTTTTTGGTAAAAATCCATCCATAAATATTAACGAGCATTTAGCAAAGGTACAGAGGATATTAATTTACATGCCCAACAAAATTGTACCTTTTGCTGCTGCGCTAAAAACCTTAGAAAGTCTCAGAAAAAAAAGCGTGAACTGGAAAATTACCGTTATTACTAAACTCGAAACAGTAGACTTAATTCAAAACCGACTCAAGGTGAATATTTTACCATACTCGTCCAAAGATTTCAATTTCTTAGGTTTACCTAAAAGCTCTATTAATCGGCATTTTAATAATTTGTCTTATGATTTGGCATTAGATTTTAACTTAGGTTTGGACCTTCTATGTATTACGCTTTTCCAGTTGAGTGGCGCGCCTTTAAAAGTCTGTATAGACAGTAAAGAAAAAGCACATTTGTACAATTTTAGAATCAGGGTAAATGCCGCTGAATCCTTGGAAAAAAAATACAATGTCATGATCAAGTATGTAACTGCTATGGCAGACTTTAATCATCAAGAACTATCCGTCAGTAAGCCGATTCAAAAATTAAAATAAATTCCAGCTAAAAATTCGAATCAATTGATATAACCAAGCCATGACCAACGAAATCAATACCTTACAGAAACAGCTAAAGGTGCTTCAAAAAAAATTTATTGAAATCGAGAACGCTAATAAAAAATTAAAGCAGCGCCTTGCCCAGGTAGATGCCCTCTATTCAATTACCTCCACGCTCGGCGCTATTATGAAATTCGAAGAATTAAATACTTTTGTCAAAAGCATCTTTACGCAATTATTTCAAATGGAACAATTTTCTTTGATGATCATTGAAAAGAATTCTAATTCACTTTCCATTAAAAGTTTTCATGGCCTTCCAATTGAGTGGACTAAAACAAATAATTTCTTAAAAACAGATTCAATCTTTAGACAAGCAATTGAGACCAAAAAGAGTATTTATATAAAAAACACATCAAAAGATAAAATTAATCTTATTTTGCATCCAGGTATTGAAAAAGAAAAGGGGTCGTTTCTAAGCCTTCCACTAATTTGTAATAGTGACACGGTCTTAGGGGTGCTGAATCTATATCGAAAAGGAGCCAATGCGTTCGACTCCCAAGATGTAGAAATGTTCAATAAAATATCTGAACAATTAGCCTTTACCTTGAATAATATTTTACTGTATGAACATACTAAAGAGCTTTCAATTACGGATGAGTTAACCGGGATTTTTAATCGGCGCTATTTTAATCAAAGATTTGAAAGAGAATTACAAAGGTCAAAACGTTATCATCATACCCTATCGGTGATAATGTTGGATATCGATCATTTTAAAATTTATAATGATCTTAACGGCCACATTATGGGTGACGAAGTGCTAAAAAAGATTGCATTTATATTGGAAAGCAATCTTAGAAAAGCTGATATTCTTGCTCGTTTTGGAGGAGAAGAGTTTGTAATTTTATTACCTGAGATTTCTAAAAATCAATCTAAGAAAGTTGCCAACAAACTCCGTCGAAAGATAGAAAATACCCCTTTCGATAATGAAGAATCTCAGCCCCAAGGAAAAATTACGATCTCCTCAGGTTTGGCGGTTTATCCTGAAGATTCAGCGAATCCACAAAAATTAATTCAATATGCAGATGAAGCTCTGTTTACTGCAAAATCTTTAGGCCGAAATTGTGTGGTCTGGCATGGCATGAACGTTTCATCAACAAAAAATTTGAATCTTAAAAATCAGAATGAAAAGGAAATAGCAGAAAAATCTCTATAATTTGAATTTGATGAAAATAAAAGTAAAGCAAATAAAGAGAAACATGGAATTGACTTCTGCTCGCAAAGGATTTGTCACCCTCGTGCTCGGCTAATCACGTAATCCCTTACGGAATGCATGAACCTGGGATTGTTTCCCCCAAAACCGAACCATGTCAAAATAGCTAATCAATGGCAAGACTTAGCGCGCTAAAGCGCAGGTGAATAGTGAAAAGTAAATAGTGAATAGTCCCAA
>JBHIAC010000053.1:0-19042 GCA_046758365.1 bacterium | reverse complement strand
ATTGGGCCGATTCTGGTTTTATTGGAGCAAATACGTTATTCCATTGGGGATTGCATTAATACTGATGTTAGGATTAAAGGACGTTTTCAAGACATTTGGGTTATTTTAATAAATGGGTTTATTAATCCGTTGGACGTATATTTTGGTAGTAATTCTTTTGCACAAAAAACAAAGATTTGTTAGATAATACTATAAAAAGAGAAGGGCATCAATAAATAAGATGCCCTTCTTTGGCACACCCACCGTGTCGATTCTAATATTTTTTATGTGATTTATGAGAAACTCTCATGAACACCCACTCGTAGCCCCGCAGTTCAAACATTTATAGCAAGAACCATTACGAACCATGATGGCGCCACATTCGTAGCAAGGTGGTGCGTCTGCTTGCGTTTGAAAAACTAATTTTTCTTTTTTCTCCTTATCCCTCGAAGTAATTGAACTTATAAATAATTGATTGTCTTTCAAGGTTATCTCACGGGATGAATCTGGAAAGGCTTCAAATTCAATACTTTCTTTTAAGGCTCCATTTTCCTTTTCGTCCATAGTAGATGGTTTTTCTTCTTTAGAACGTTGGACATTAGATCTACGTTCGTCAGGCAAAAATTTTAAAGCCAGCCATCTGAATATATAATCCGTAATGGATTTCGCAATGGGTATTTCAGGGTTATTGGTAAAGCCTGCCGGTTCAAATCTTGTATGCGTGAATTTATTTACAAGCACTTTTAAAGGCACGCCATACTGCAAGGCCAAAGAGATAGCTGTGGCAAATGAATCCATGAGACCAGATACCACAGAGCCTTCTTTTGCCATCACAATAAAGATTTCACCCGGTAAACCATCTTCGTACATCCCAACCGTGATGTAGCCTTCATGGCCCGCAATACTGAACTTGTGCGTAATCGATCGCCTTTCATCGGGTAATCGTCTGCGTTGCGGCTTGCCCCGTGAGATAGTTGTATCTATCTTACCGGCTTTGTGTTGTGAAACCTTTATTTCACGGGGCAAGCCTGTATTTAGTGGTTGAGAGCGTTTGCAGCCGTCTCTATAAATAGCGATGGCTTTCAGTCCCAGTTTCCAAGCCTCTAGGTAAGTGTTCATGATATCCTCAGGAGTAACTTCCGTTGGCATATTAACGGTCTTGGAAATAGCACCAGAAATAAATGGCTGAACCGCTGCCATCATCTTAATATGTCCCATGTGATGAATAGCTCTAACTCCGTTTGTTGGTTTAAACGAGCAATCAAAAACAGGTAGGTGTTCTTTTTTTAACCCAGGAGCACCTTCAATAGTATCGTTTTCATCAATGTATTTAACAATATTAGTAACTTGTGATTCCGAATAATTAAGTTTTCTTAGTGCTTCAGGAACCGTGTTATTAACTATTTTCATGACGCCCCCACCGACAAGTTTTTTATATTTAACTAAAGCCAGGTCGGGTTCAATGCCAGTTGTGTCGCAATCCATCATAAATGCAATGGTGCCCGTAGGGGCTAAGACCGTAACCTGAGCATTTTTATAACCATATTCTGTACCTAAAGTATAAGCTTCATTCCAGACCTTTTTGGCTGCCTCGAAAAGTTCTTTAGTCCCGTGAGATAATTTCGGTATCTCACGGGATTTTTGAATTTTATCAACATGCTCATTATGTTTTTTGATTACTTTCAGCATAGGCGCACGATTCTTTTTATATTTTGGGAAGGGGCCCAATTTACTCGCAATAATAGCTGAAGTTTTATAGGCTTGACCACACATCAAAGCCGTGATGACGGCGGCATAAGCTCTGCCTTCATCGCTGTCATAAGGTAATCCGAAAGACATAAGCAGGGCACCAAGATTGGCATAGCCCAGCCCCAAGGTTCGGAAGTCATGACTCATTTGTGCAATTCGAGGAGTCGGATAACTTGCATTATCAACAATTATTTCTTGTGCTATAATCATGATCTGTACAGCATGACAAAATTCTTCTATATTAAATTCACTACGTGAAACATTGGTTATTTCACGGGGTGAACGAGGTGAACCATTCTCTTTTTTAAATTTCATAAGATTTAAAGAAGTCAAATTGCAAGCCGTATCATCGAGAAACATATATTCACTGCAAGGATTTGAAGCGTATATGCGGTCTGTGTTTAAACAAGTATGCCAATCGTTTACAGTAGTATCAAATTGCAGGCCGGGATCACCGGATTGCCATGCCGACTCTGCAATCATGTTCATTAATTCCTTAGCCCGGTAGGTATCAATGGGTTCACCAGTCGTAACAGCTTTGGTTTGCCATTCTTTATCTTTGATTACAGCTTTCATAAAGTCATCGGTAACCCGGATGCTGTGATTTGCATTTTGGAAAAATACACTGGTGTAAGCTTCTCCATCAATGGCGCTATCATAACCAGCATCAATTAAAGCCCAGGCTTTTTTCTCTTCTTCTTCTTTACATTTTATAAATTCTACAATGTCTGGGTGATCGATATTTAAAATGGCCATTTTAGCTGCCCGTCGTGTTTTTCCGCCGGATTTAATGACTCCCGCAAAGGCATCATAACCCTTCATGAAGGACACGGGACCAGAAGCCATACCACCACTTGATAATTTTTCTTTAGAAGACCTTATTTTTGATAGGTTTGTTCCGGCTCCAGATCCCCATTTGAATATCATTCCTTCCGTTTTAGCTAAATTGAGAATGGATTCCATACTATCTTCTACAGAATTAATAAAACAAGCCGAACATTGCGGCTTTTCTTCAATACCACAATTAAACCAAACCGGACTATTAAAGGTAGCCTTCTGAGTAACCAGAATGTGGGTTAGTTCACGATAAAAAGCTTCTGCATCTTCTTCGGTTGCAAAATAACCACCCTTATTGCCCCAATTTGTGATTGTCTGGGATACTCTATTGATAAGTTGTTTAACGCTTTTTTCGCGTTCAGGAGAACCTACTTTCCCATTGAAGTACTTTGAAGCTACTACATTGATTGCTGTTTGTGACCAGAAGGAAGGGGTTTCAATATCTTTTTGCTCAAAAATCACTTCTCCTTTTTCATTGGTTATTTTGGCCGTACGGTTTTCCCAGGTTATATTGTCAAAAGGATGTTGTCCAGGCTTTGTAAAATAACTTATGATCTTCAGGCCTTTCCCCTCCTTACCATTACTCGAGAAAGATTTATCGTCGGCCATCTTATGGCTATTTATTTTCGCTGGGGTCATATCTGAAGTCATCACTAATCCTCGTCGATTTTATCTAATATTTTATTAGTAATTTCGATTATATATAGGTTAAATATACTCAATTGTGTTATTAATATAAAACATAAAATTCAACTTGTCAAGTAAAAAATACAAAATATAGTATTTTTTAAAATAATTTCCTACTATAAGTGGTATATAAAGAGTTTTGTTCCAGAAAAATGTAATGCCATTGTTTTCTAAAAATATCTTGACTTGCACTTAAAATATATTTATATTACTTCGATTAAATAACTATTTGTGAAATTAAGAGAAATTAAAGTTTAAAATTAAACACTTTGCGAATCAAAATAAAAAGTGACCGACGAAGAGCTATTAAAGAAAACGCTTAAGCTCGCTGAAAAGGGGCGTGGACAGGTTAGTCCTAATCCAATGGTAGGGGCCATCCTATGGAAGGATAACACGATCGTAGGTCAAGGTTTTCATCAGGTTTATGGTGGTAAGCACGCAGAGATTATGGCTTTAAACGAAGCAGAAGAACAAGTTGAGGGCGGGACATTATATGTGAATTTAGAGCCGTGCTCCCATTCTGGCAAACAGCCTCCTTGTATTGATCGAATTTTGGAATCAGGTATCAAACGGGTCGTGATTGGAACTCAAGACCCCAATCCCTTAGAGAATGGGAAGGGCATTGTACTCCTCAAGAATCATGGAATTGAAGTTCGTATAGGACTATTAGAAAACGAATGTAGAGCCTTAAATGAAGCTTATTTTAAACATGCTGTTACAAGCCTTCCTTTGACTACACTTAAAATTGCACAAACCCTAGATGGGAAAATAGCTTCAAATACAGGAAACTCCCAATGGATTACTTCTGAACAGGCAAGGCGCTACGTTCATAAAATGCGTAGTCAACATGATGCCGTTCTGGTTGGAATTGGTACAGTTCTTTCAGACGATCCTAATCTAACTGTTCGATTAGTGAAGGGGGTTAATCCAAAGCGAATCGTATTAGATAGCAATTTGAAGCTTCCATTGAATGCCAGTCTCTTATCTGGCCCATTAGCTTATAAAACGATTATTGCAACTACCCTTAAAGCTTCTTGGGAAAAAATAAAAAGCATCGAGGAAAGAGGCGCTACTGTTTGGGTGATTGAAGCCAATCCCGAAGGCCGTGTAGATTTACCAACCCTTTGGAAAAAGTTAGGACAGGAGGGAATTGCATCTGTTCTGGTAGAAGGAGGCAGTCAAGTATTTTCGGCTTTATTAAAAGCTAAGTTGGTAGATAAGATCGCGGTATTCATTGCCCCTAAAATATTAGGCGATGGGATAAGCGCCGTCCAACACCTCAGGATAGACCACAGCATTAATCTTATTGATTTCCGTAAACGCCAAATCGGTGTAGATGTTTTGCTTTCAGGAAGAATTATGACAAGAGAAATTTAAATCGATGTTTAGTGGCATAATAGAAGAAGTTGGAATTGTAGAGGCTGTTCAAGAACAACAAGGTGCGTTACGATTAACCATAGCTGCTACTGAAGTACTAAACGATTTGACTATAGACGACAGCATTTCAGTCAATGGGGTGTGTTTAACAGTAATCAAGACTTTCAATTCTAACTTCCAAGTTGTGGCTGTTGAGGAGACTTTAAAAAAAACTACCCTAGCATTGTTGCAAAATGGTTCTAAAGTAAATTTAGAGCGCTCGCTTCGACTTGCTGACCGAATAGGCGGTCACTTGGTTCAAGGCCATGTGGATGGGGTGGGAAAAGTGGCTGCCATTCACCCCGGTGGCTATAAATTATCCGACGGGGAAGGAGGTCGATTAATTTCTATAGAAGTTCCAATGCATTTAATGAAATACATAATTTCTGAAGGGTCCATTGCTATTGATGGGGTAAGTTTGACTGTTGCTCGTTTATCCAAAAATTTAATCATTATTTCTTTGATACCACACACATTGAATAAAACGACTTTTGGGCATATAAAAGTTGGTGGCAAAGTCAATATCGAGGTTGACCTCATTGGTAAGTATGTAGAAAGAATGCTATCAAAGCCAGAAGAAAGTAAAATATCTGAAGAATGGCTGCATAAAATTGGTTATTAAATTTTTAAATTCTAATTAAACAGAAATAATTATCTATGTTCAACAAAATTGAAGAAGCTATTGAAGATTTTCGTCAAGGTAAATTACTCATTGTTGTAGATGATGAGGATCGGGAGAATGAAGGCGATTTTATCATGGTGGCAGAAAAGGTTTCGCCAGAAAAAATCAATTTTTTGGCCAAATATGGTCGTGGACTAATTTGTGTACCCATGACCAGGGAGCGTCTGGATGAATTAGATCTTCATCCCATGGTCAGTGAGAATACAGAAAAACTTAAAACTTACTTTACTGTATCGGTAGATGCGAAAAGAAATACGACTACAGGAATTTCCGCATTTGATAGATTTGAAACCGTTAAGGCTCTGATTGACCCAAAAACAAAACCTAAAGATTTAACACGACCGGGACACATTTTCCCCCTGCGGGCACGAGAAGGGGGTGTCTTAGTGCGCGCTGGTCACACGGAAGCGGTAGTTGATATGGCAAAATTAGCGGGCTTATATCCTGCAGGAGTCCTCTGTGAAATAATGGATGATGACGGTTCCATGGCCAGAGTACCTAAGCTATTTGAAATAGCAAAGCGTTTTAACTTAAAAATTATTACAATTCGAGATCTGATTGAATACCGTCGCAGCAACGAAAAGCTGGTCAAAAAAATTGTAACCACACAGTTGCCTACTGAATACGGTAATTTCACATTACTTCTTTATGAAAGTGAATTTGATCAACAACACCATATAGCACTTGTTAAAGGGGAGGTAAGTTCAGGTGAACCTACATTGGTGAGGGTCCATTCACAGTGTTTAACTGGTGACATATTTGGTTCTCTTCGATGTGACTGCGGCCAACAACTTCATCAAGCCCTTAGAAAAATAGAAAAGGAAGGTAGGGGCGTGGTTTTATATATGCGACAAGAGGGTAGAGGAATTGGTCTGGAAAATAAAATCAAAGCCTATGAATTACAAGACCAGGGAAAAGATACGGTGGAGGCCAATGAGGCTTTAGGTTTTAAACCAGATTTAAGGTATTATGGGATTGGCGCCCAGATTCTTTATGATCTTGGTATTCGAAAAATTCGCTTGTTAACTAATAATCCAAAGAAAATTGTTGGCATCTCTGGTTATGGATTGGAAGTGGTTGAAAGGGTTCCCATTGAAATTGTACCGAACAAAGTGAATGCGAAGTACTTAGCCACTAAACGAGACAAATTAGGTCACCTGCTTGGTTTGATTGAAGAGGAAGTAAAAGACGAAGAAAATGGTGAAAATGAAAAAAAAGAAACAAAGGTGACAGAACTTCTTAATTAAGGATGATAAATCAAAATGATAAAAACCTATGAAGGCCAATTATCAGCAAAAGGTCAACGCTTTGGAATCGTTGTAAGCAGGTTTAATGAATTGATCTCAAAGCAACTTCTCGAAGGTGCTTTAGATTGTTTAAAACGTCACGGGGCAACTGAAGAGGATATTGAAATTGCCTGGGTTCCGGGTTCATTTGAATTACCAGTGGTAGCAAATAAATTGGCCCAATCTAAAAAATTTAACTGCATAATTTGTTTAGGTGTACTCATTCGTGGCCAAACACCCCATTTTGATTATATAGCCGCAGAAGTCACAAAAGGAATTGCTCAGATTGCTTTGTCGACGGGCATTCCTACTACTTATGGAATTATTACCGCAGATACTTTGGAACAAGCCTTAGAAAGAGCTGGCACAAAGGCGGGTAATAAAGGATGGCATGCAGCCCTATCAGCAATAGAGATAGCTGATCTTTTAAAGCAATTTATCTAAAATCAGTAAATATTTGGTCTTCAAGTGCTATTACAAAAGCATTGTAAAAGCTTTGTGTTTTTTAGTCCACTCATTGCTATTTCCTTTTTAATTGAAAATATTTTTGCACAATTTGGAGAGTGGAAGACTTTTACAAGTGTGGGAGTCATACAGGATATTGATATAGGCTTGGGTAGTGTTTGGAGTGGCTCCAATGGTGGCGTTCTTCAATTAGACATTCATCGCGAAGAGTTAAATAAATTCACTAATACAGAAGGGCTGACAACCAATGAAGTTGTAGCGGTGGAAATTGATAAACATGGAACAATTTGGTTTGCTCTTTTCGATGGTGTTCTAGATCGATATTGGCCTGAAAACCAGAAATGGGAGGTGGTAGAGGATTATAAAAACCAGACTATTACCGATGTTGTGGCCTTTGGAGATTCACTTTATATAGGTCTTGACATTGGAGTAAGTCTTTATACCATTGATAAACGAGAAGTCAAAGAAACCTACAAAAATCTTGGTCTTTCATCGGGTGGGAATTTAGAGAAAATTGGTGCAAATTCGATCTTTCTTTCTGGCAAAGAAATATGGGTGGCAACAGAGAAAGGAATTGCTCAATCTTCATTAACTTTACCAAATCTGCAAGCACCTTCGAGTTGGACTAAACATACTACATCACAGGGTCTGCCTTCTAATCAAGTAAGACAGATAGTAGTTTTAGATTCCATCCCGTATGCAGCAACCAAATCTGGCGTAGCTCGAAACAAAAATGGGCAGTGGGAGACAATAAATGTAGGTTTACCTTCAAAAGATATTATTGCAATCGACCTCTTGGCAAAGAATGAATTTATATCGCAATCTTCTATTGTTATCCTCATTAACTCTGGAATTTATTGGCTTAATCCATCTGACCAATGGCAAAGATTAGGACCAAGCTTCGGTGATATTACGGCTCTTAAAACAGACAAAGATGGCAATATTTGGATTGGAAGGCAAGACAAAGGCTTATCAAAGTACGTATTTGAAAACAACGCTTGGAAGTTATTTGAGACTAACAGTCCGGCAAGCAATAATTTTCATGGCTTGGCCTTGGATTCCAAAGGCAGACTTTGGTGTGCCTCCCAAAAACAAGGGATTCATATGCTGGATGGAGATGTTTGGACGAATCTTTCAAAAGCTACTGGCCTCAAAAGTAATGACCAGCGAACCATATTAGTGGATTCCGATGACCGGGTATGGGCTGGCAGTTGGGGCGGTGGAATTACTATTATTGAAGATTCTGCAGATGGATTTGCTATCACTAAGATTGACACAACTGATGGGCTGTTGGCTGGGTCAGATACACCGGCATTTGTAGTCATCCCTCATTTAACTATGGATACTTTTGGGAATATATGGATTTTAAATTTTTTGGCTGATAATACTAAAGCGTTAGTCGTGTATAATCCAGAGGGCAACTGGGCGCATTTTTCAACAAATGAAGGGCTTGGAACGAATCGTGTGTTGACCGCAGAAATTGACCGATTTAACCGGGTATGGATTGGAACCGAAGCTAACGGAATTAAAGTCTTAGATCATAATAATACCATATTTGATAAAAGCGACGATGATTTCACTCAAGGTTTGAATATTAATGACGGCTTAGTTGATAACAAAATTACTGCCATTGCTGAGGACAAAGCCATTGCTGAGGACACAGATGGCTTCGTCTGGATTGGTACAGAAGAAGGACTCAATGTTTGGTTCCAAGGTATTGTTGAACAACGCTTTGGTTTAATTAGCAACTTTATTAATACGATCGGAGTAGATGCAAGGAACAATAAGTGGTTTGGTACAGCGGCGGGTGTGAGTGTGTTAAGTAATGATGGAGTCACATGGACTCACTTTACGACAGGTAATAGTCCTTTAGTATCCAATAACGTCATATCTTTTGTGTTTAATACAGAATCTGGTGAAGTCTGGATAGGCACAACGAATGGTTTGTCTCGTTTAAAAACCTCTTTCATAGAACCAAAAGAAGATTTAAGATTGCTGACGGGTTACCCCAACCCGTTTATTATAGACGGATCAGGGAATAATTTTATCATAAAAAATTTAGCAGAGAATACCAATATTCGTATATATAACGTCGCTGGGTCCATTGTCAAAACTTTTAAAGCAGAGCAAATACCAGGTGCCCAGGTTGTTTGGGACGGCAGAGACGATAATGGTAATTTTGTACCCAGTGGAATTTATGTATATTTAGCCAATACCGAGAATGGACTTTCGGCTTCAGGTAAAGTTGCAGTAATTCAGAAGTAAGGATTTCTTATTAAACAATTTTTTGAATTTAATTGCTATCATGAAAAAAGTTTTGTTATTTTTATTACCCATTGGATTACTTATTATTTTATTGGGGAATATTCACACTGAAAAACGACAAGCTGTTCTGCCTAACAATATAATTCTTTATATAGGTGATGGAATGGGGCTGAGTTGCGTTACGGCGGCCAAAATAGTAAAAGGCCGTTTAGCTATGGGAAATTTGCCCTACACAGGATTTGTTACGACTTTTCCAGCAGAAGACAATATAATTACAGATTCTGGGGCTGCTGCCACGGCTTTAGCAACAGGCTATAAAACAAAGAATAAATTCATAGCAACTCGTATTGCCTCCAATAAAGATATTCAAACCCAATTGGATACTCTTAAGACAGTTTTAGAATGGGCTGAAGAACAAGGCATGTCTACGGGATTGGTTGCCACCAGTTCAATAACCCATGCAACTCCTGCTAGCTTTGCAGCCCATGTTAAATCACGTAGTAATGAAACTGAAATTGCCAGACAAATGGTTTATAAGAATATTGAAGTGATCATGGGAGGCGGCAGAAAATTCTTTTTACCAAGTTTTAATTGGTTACCTTTTAGAAAAGATGATTTGAATTTAATTGATATCCTTAAATCAAAGGGCTACGCTGTTGTTTTCTCAAAAGATGAGTTATTTCAACTCGATTTGCAAAATACTAAAAGTGTAATTGGTTTATTTAGTGACGCAGGCATGCCCGATGTTTCAGAAAGATCACCAACTTTACCTGAAATGACCCGAAAGGCATTAGAAATTCTAAAGAAAGATGGTGATGGATTTTTTCTGATGGTAGAAGGGAGTCAGATCGATTGGAAAGGGCACCGTCATTTTGGTACAGGTATGATTGAGGAAACAGTAGAATTTGACAATGCGATTGCCGTTGGAGTTGAATTTGCCCAAGAGAATCCACAAACTTTAATTGTGGTTACTGCGGATCATGAAACAGGCGGAGCGGCTCTTATTCGAGGTTCTCAATCACAGCACACAGTGGAAGTCGCATTTGTTAGTGGATCCCACACAGCGAATATGGTACCGGTTTTTGCAAGTGGTCCAGGGGCAGAGGCCTTTCAGGGGATTATTGACAACACGTATATTGGTCAGAAATTGATTGAATATATCAAAAGGCGAAAACAATATTCAAACTAAAGATTGTCTTAAATGTTAGAATCGCTTAGTATAAAAAATTATGCGTTATTAGTCGATGTTGATATTCAATTTGGAAAAGGCCTTAATATATTGACTGGTGAAACAGGCGCTGGAAAGTCAATAATTATTGGAGCGCTTAGTACTATTTTAGGTGAACGCGTAGATACTACTGCCTTGAGAGCTGGAGCCTCTAAAGCCGTAATTGAAGGAAAGTTTTCTATCAATGGTAATTCACATGTGAAAAATTATCTCATTCAAAAAGATTTAGACTCTGGCGATGGTCATCTATTTTTACGCCGAGAAATTTATGATAACGCTCGCAGTCGGGCTTTTATAAATGATACCCCAGTTCAATTATCGATCTTACAAGAGGTGGGCGACCTATTGGTTGACCTTCATGGACAACATGAACATCAGTCTCTTTTAAAAGTTCAGAACCATTTGAATTTTATTGATGAGTTTGGGAATTTAAAAAAGGAAAAAGAAAGAGCTGCGGAAACGTTTCATAATCTGCAGAAGCTTCTTAAAGAGCTGAATCATTTAGAGAATCAAGAAAAAGCCCTCAAAGAAAAAAGGGAATTCTATACTTTTCAAATGAATGAAATCAATAAAGTGAATCCTCAGTCAGATGAAGAGGAAAATCTATTAAAAGAAGAGAAAATAGTTCAACATGCTGAACGACTCTATAATCTAACTAGTGAATTTTACCAAATATTATATGAAGAGGATAAATCAGTTTATGACCAATTAAGTCGAGTGAATAGTGGTCTAAATGAAATACAAAATATTGATGAACGATTTGCAGGTTTAACCAAGGATTGTAAATCAGCTCTTTTTACCGTGGACGAACTTGCTAAATTTTTTCAAAATTATAAGTCAAATATTGAGTTTAGTCCAGATCGCTTGGAGGAAATCCAAAATAGGCTTTCGTTATTATCTGGCCTAAAAAAGAAATACGGTCAAACAATTGAAGAAGTGTTAGCTTATCGGGACAAGATCCAGAATGATTTAAATTCCATTGAAAATTTAGATACCCGCATCGAATCTTTAAAAGAAGAAATTGATTCGCTATTAAAACTATATTTTGCTGTCTGTTTTGAATTGAGTCAGAAAAGGAAGGAAGTAGCCTTACAATTGGAAAAAGTTGTGCCTGACGTATTATCGATGTTAGGGATGACGGAATCTCGTTTCAAAGTGAGCTTTGAGTATCAAGATGATCCAAATGGTTTAATACATCTGGAAGGTAGAAACTACCGTGCCACGGCTAATGGCATGGATATTGCACAATTTTACATTTCATCAAACCCAGGGGAAGATTTGAAGCCTTTAGCTAAAGTAGCCTCTGGTGGGGAAATATCTCGAATTATGCTTGCACTGAAATCAATTGCAGCCAAGGTAGAACAAATCCCGGTTTTAATCTTTGATGAAATTGACATGGGCATATCCGGGAGAATTGCTCAGGCGGTAGGCCGAAAATTAAAAGAAATTTCGGAATTTCATCATATAATTTGTATAACCCATCTTCCTCAGATTGCCAGTATGGGAGACCACCATTTTTCAGTTGAGAAAATTGAGGTTTCTGGAAGAACCGAAACCCATATTCGAAAACTCACTTCTGAAGAGAGGACTCAAGCCGTGGCTATGTTGCTGGCGGGAGAAAAGATTTCAGAAACACATCTAAAAAGTGCGCGAGAACTTTTAGAAGACTCATGGACAAAATCGTCATAATTGGTGGACGCCAACTCAAAGGTACTGTAAAAATTAGTGGAGCTAAGAATGCCGTTCTTCCAATCATGGCAGCCACTCTTTTGGCTCCAGGGAAGTTTACCATCAGAAATGTACCTGATTTACGGGACGTTAAAACCATGGCCCATCTCTTACGAATTATTGGGGCTCAGGTTGAATTTGTGGATCATACCCTTAAAATAAATACCACCAATTGTAATTGTTATGAGGCCCCCTATGAACTAGTAAAAACCATGCGTGCTTCTATCTATGTTCTTGGACCTTTACTTGCTAGATTTTCTAATGCCAAAGTGTCTTTGCCAGGGGGCTGTGCGCTAGGGCCTAGACCCGTGGATTTACATATAAAAGGACTTAAACAATTAGGCGCAAAAATTGAATTAAAAAACGGCTATATCTGTGCCCAGGCGGATAATCTCAAAGGCGCCCATATTAATTTTGATGTTTCTAGTGTTGGTGCCACAGGCAATATTTTGATGGCTGCGGTGTTAGCTAAAGGTAAAAGCATTATTGACAATGCGGCTCGTGAACCCGAAATTGCTGCACTGGCTGAATTTTTAGTCCAAATGGGTGCTGAGATTGAAGGCATAGGAACAGGTCAGTTGAAAATCCATGGGGTTAATGAACTGCACGAGGTCGATTTTACAGTCATCCCAGATCGGATTGAAACCGGAACTTTTCTTATTGCGACGGCCATTACTAATGGGGAAGTTACACTTACAGGAGTGAATCCAAATTTAGTAACAAGTGTAACTGCAAAATTAAGAAATGCTGGTATTTATATTGAAGAAGGTGATTCTACAATTTTTTGCAAAGCGCCACAGCGTGTAAAAGCTGTAAATCTTACCACGGCACCCTATCCAGGTTTTCCTACAGATTTACAAGCTCAGTGGATGGCTTTGATGTGTGTCGCGGAAGGAAGTAGCATTATAACCGATACCATATTTTTTGATCGCTTTACTCATGTAGCTGAATTAAAACGTTTAGGAGCTCAAATTGAACGTAACGAAAATGTTGCCGTTGTAAAGGGCGTAGAGAGTCTCGGGGGGGCTCCCGTGATGTCTACTGATTTACGCGCAAGTGCTTCGATGATATTAGCAGGACTTAAAGCTGAAAGGAGAACTGAGGTTTTAAGAGTATATCACATTGATAGAGGATATGAATGCATAGAAGAAAAATTGAAAAAATTGGGAGCTGAGATCTGGAGAGAAGCGGGAAGTTATTAATATTAATTAAATTTAGTGTTATGTGCACAACTTAAGGAGCAGCATCATGTCACAGTTAAGAAAAATTTTAGGAACCTCACTTTTATCACTAATTTTGGTGATATGGGGGTTGTTTTTGGTGTGTAGCGGAAGAGTCACTGACGTAAACACTGAAGATGATTGGATGACAACGGATGAGGATTATTACGTAGAAGAAAGTTCAGACTTGAAGACGCAAATGGCAACATTAGATGCAGAATCTATCCAATTGGAGGATGAACAAAAACGCGAAATTCTGGAAGCGTTAGGAATTGACTCCGAAGGAACCAGCCTGAGCAGCAAAGAGGAAGAAGATTTTTTAACGGAAGAACTATTTTTAGATTTAGAAGTTGAAATAACAGAACTGGAAAAAATATCAAATAAAAAATCGGCAATGATCGACAGCTTAAAATGGGAACTTGAAGAAGCAGATTACCAATTAGGGGCATTAGGGAAAATAGTTAAAGAACCCGAATATCAATTGGCAATTTCGCGAAAATTTTCGGATTCATATAGAAGAGCTAATGGTTCCATGTCAGAATACGCTACGTTATATCAGGATGCTTTAGACGATGTTTATGATCATCAATACGCTCAAGCTATTACCAAATTTCAGGAACTTCTTCGTTTAGAAGATACTGATAAACTTGCTGACAATTGTCAATATTGGATTGGTGAATGCTACTATGCTAAGGGCAACTTTGAACAGGCCATTGCAGAATTTGAGAAAGTATTCGCTTTTGAAAATAATAACAAAGCTGATGATGCTCAATTTATGATAGGTATGGCTTATTTAAAAAATGGAGATGCAAATTTGGCTCAATTAGAATTGCAGAATCTTTTGGCATTTTATGGAAATAGTGAATATATCACAAAGGCCGAGCGTCAATTATTTGAATTAAACATTTAAATAATGCCTCAATTTATCCATCTTCATAATCACTCCCATTTCAGTTTACTGGATGGAGCTTGCAGAGTAGAAGACCTAGTATCTTCTGCCGTCAAGTGCGATATGCCTGCCCTGGCTCTGACTGATCACGGTAATTTATTTGGAACCATCGGATTTTACAAAAAGGCTCTTAAAGCAGGGATTAAGCCCATTATTGGAGTGGAAGCGTATGTGGCCCCCGGTAGCCGGAAAGAACGCAAATCCACAAAAGGGATGACAGATACCTCCTATCATTTAGTACTGTTAGCAAAAAACATCGAGGGATATCGTAATTTAATGCGCCTTGTATCAATAGGATATTTAGAGGGCTTTTATTACAGACCTCGAATCGATAAAGAAGTTTTGAAAAAATACCGAGAAGGTCTAATTGCTCTCTCTGCTTGTTTAAAAGGGGAGGTACCATTTCTTTTGCTTCGAGAACGGTATGAAGCGGCTAAAAAATCCGTTTTAGAATACCAAGATATTTTTGGGAGTGATTTTTATTTAGAAATTCAAAATCATGGGATTCACGAAGAAGATCTTGCTCGTAATGATCTCAAACAGTTAAGCCAAGATCTCAGCATTCCTTTAGTTGCTACAAATGATATTCACTATTTAAGACAGGAACACTGTTTAGCCCATGATGTTTTGATTTGTATTCAAACAGGAAAGGATCGTGATGATCCTAACCGCTTACGATATGCTACGGATCAAATTTATTTTAAAACTCAAGAAGAAATGGTAAAGGTTTTTTCTGAATATTCCGAGGCCATAGCGACGACTTCTGAGATTACTGATAAATGCAATGTCGTTTTAAATTTTGACACCACTTATCTACCTAAATTCTACATCCCCCAATATGAAACCGTTCATACCTTAGAAGAGTATTTGGAAAAATTGAGTTTTGAAGGGGCAAAATCAAGATTCGGAACTGTTACAACTGAAATTGAAAATAGACTGCGACATGAGCTGGGTATAATTAACAAAATGGGCTATGCTGGTTATTTCCTCATTGTTATGGATTTTATTAACTATGCTCATAGTCAGGGCATACCGGTAGGACCTGGCCGAGGCTCGGCTGCAGGGAGTCTGGTTTCATACTGTCTGGGAATCACAAATATTGATCCTTTAAAATACGACCTGATCTTTGAGCGATTTTTAAACCCAGAACGGGTGACTTTGCCGGACATCGATATTGATTTCTGTTATGAAAGACGGGAAGAAATCATAAACTATGTTAAAAAGAAATATGGTGAAAATAATGTTTCCCAAATTATTACCTTTGGGACGATGGCGGCAAGAGCTGTTATTCGGGATGTGGGGCGCGTTTTGAAAATTAGATACGGCGATGTGGACCGCATCGCTAAAATGATTCCAGCAAGTCCTAATATGACCTTGTCCAAAGCTTTGGAGACCGTTGCAGAGTTAAATAAACTGGTCGAGCAAGATGAAATCCATAAACAGCTAATTGAATATTCAAAAATTTTAGAAGGTTTGGCACGACATGCCTCCACCCATGCTGCTGGCGTCGTGATTACTCCAGATGAGTTGACTAATTACACCCCGCTGTACAAATCTCCACAAGGAGATATCACGACCCAATACGATATGAAAGCTCTTGAGGAAATTGGTGTACTGAAGATGGATTTTTTGGGTCTGAGAACCCTTACGGTGATTGATAAAACAGTCAAAAGTCTGGCGGTAAAAGGAATAGAAATAGACATAAATAAAATTCCATTAGAAGACCCAGAAACTTATGAACTTTTTGCTAATGGAGATACGGTGGGCATTTTCCAATTTGAGAGCTCTGGCATGAAAGAATGTTTAAAAAAACTCAAGCCTCAGTGCTTAGAAGACCTCATCGCTATGAACGCTCTCTATCGCCCTGGCCCGATGGATTGGATCGACGATTTTATTCAGAAAAAACATGGTTTGAAAAAGATTGAATATCTGCACCCTTCTTTGGAAGCCATTCTTAAAGAAACTTATGGAATTATCGTATATCAAGAACAGGTTATGCGGATTGCAAGTGAATTAGCAGGATTTAGCATGGGTAAAGCTGATTTATTGCGTCACGCTATAGGGAAAAAGATTCCTGAGTTGATGGCCGAACAGCGGTCCTTATTTATAGAAGGCTGTGCAAAGAATGGAATTTCAAAAGAATTGGCCGATGAAATTTTTGATTTGATGGACAAATTTGCGGGTTATGGTTTTGTAAAACCGCATTCCACCTGTTATGCTCTCATAGCATTTCAAACAGCGTATTTAAAGCGACATTATCCAGCAGAATTTATGGCGGCTACGCTTTCCAGTGAAATGGGGAGTACTAATCGAGTAGTCATATTAATTGAAGATTGCAGACGTATGGGGATTAAAGTTCTGCCACCAGATGTCAACGAGAGCTTCGCTGATTTCGTCGTGACGGATAAGGGTATTCGTTTTGGATTAGGGGCGGTAAAAAATGTTGGAAAAACGGCCATAGAATCCATAGTCAAGGCTAGAGAGGAGGGTGGAACTTTTAAAAATATTTTTGAATTTTGTGAACGCGTAAATTCCCGCTTGGCTAACAAAAAAGTATTGGAAAGTTTAATCCAGGCCGGTGCCTTGGATTCTTTAGAAGGTCATCGCGCTCAAAAATTGGAAGCCGTGGAAATGGCCATAAGTTTAGCACAAACATATCAATCAAACAAAATTACGAGTCAGACCAGTATTTTCGATCTTGATGAAAAAACATCACTATCATATCCAAGCCTTCCTATGGTGCCTCAATGGAGCAGCACCGAATCTCTTGCCAAGGAAAAAGAGATGCTTGGATTTTATGTATCTGGGCATCCGCTTTCCAAATTTGAAAAAGAAGTGAAATCCTTTGCAAATGTAACCTTAGATGCTTTAGATACCCTTCCTGATGGTTCGTCAGTTAAAGTTTGTGGGATAATTACCGAATGTAAAACTGTTGTGGATCGTAAAAACAATCAAATGGCTTTTTTAACTTTAGAAGACTTTTATGGAACCGCAGAGATCATTGTTTTTTCTAAAGTCTATGAAAGTTCTCGTGATTTCATTCAACCTGATTCTATGGTTGTTGTTTCAGGCCGTACAAATACTCGTGAAGAGCAAGAAATAAAAATACTATGCGACGAAGTAGTGCCTCTGAATGAGGTTTGGGAACGCTATGGTAAAAATTTATATCTTACCCTGGATTCCATGGGTGTGGATGACCCTATATTGAATCAAGTGACAGAGATATTGCAACACAATCCCGGTAACAGTAATTTATTTATCAATCTCAAAATACCTGATGATAAGAGGCAAGTTATTAAATCAAAAACACTGAAAGTAAATCCCACACCAGAAGTCCTATTTAAATTGCGTAATATTTTGGGGCGTGAAAACGTTTGGATGGATAGATGATTTAAATAATAAATGACGTAAGTGCAAAAAGGTAGGAAGCTAAAAATCTTAAGGTGTAAATATTGAAATTAAGATTGCTAAAAGTTGAAATTATCCTATTTTTGCACCAACGTCATAAATTTTAAAGGACTATTAATTAATATGAAAGGAGAGGATTATGGAAAAAATCATTGAAAGAGTAAAATCTATTTTGTTGTCTCCCAAGGATGCTTTGAATGCTGTTAAGACAGAAGAGATGACAGTAGTAGGGACTATGAAGGAATACGTAGTCATTGTTGCTGCCATTCCTGCCGTTGCGCTTTTTATAGGATATGCATTAATCGGACTTCCGCTTGTTGGTCGATATAACATAGGTCGAACCTTAATTTTTGCAGCCTTGTATTATATTTTGAGCTTAATTAGTGTTTTTATTATCGGTAAAATAATTAATGCCTTAGCTCCCTCTTTTAATGCGGTTAAAAATGATTTGAATGCATTCAAATTGGCAGTATATTCTTTAACACCTGGTTTTATAGCTGGAGTATTTTACATAATTCCAAGTTTGCAAATATTGACCTGGTTAGGAGCTTTGTACGGAATCTATATTCTTTATCTTGGCATTCCAATTTTAATGGAAGCACCACAAGAAAAAGCCGTTGCTTACACCGTCGTTTCCCTAATTGTTGGATTTATTGCTATGGTTATTATTTGGGTTATTGCTGGCGCACTGGCCTGGGGTGGCGGTGCCGTACCTGCACGTTATTTTTAGCTACAATTGCTTTTCACTAAGTGGGCTAGTTAAGGTTTTTTAAATAAAAGGACATAGATATTACTTCTGTGTCCTTTTTTATTAAATAATTGGAACACGTTCTTCCCTTCAAAGAATAGTAACAATTCAGATTGGAGATTCTCGTAAAAAGTCTATTTTACCACGGAGTAACCCGGAAAAACAAAAAATAATAACCTAAATTGAGCGATTTTTTGTCATTCAGGAGGTTTAAAACTAAGTTTTCAAATTCTTTGTGACATAAATTCAATATTCTTAGTGACCTTTGTGTCTTTTATGTTAAACTGTGAAATTCCGTGGTTATTGCGAGTTTCTTAGATTTAGGTCACTTTTATTTTTGAGCAAACAGCGTAGTTTCTCTACATCCGCTTAATTCCTTCTTGGATCTGGCCGTA